>NZ_JARESR010000013.1:0-183639 GCF_046028015.1 Paraburkholderia sp. RL17-383-BIF-A
TGGGTGTTCGGGTGGGCTGGTAGATGTTTATATCATACACCCGCCTCGCCATGCAGCGAGGCGGGCCGCTTTTTCGTTGCAGCTGTGCCGACTGACAAAAAAGACCTGCGCGATGGATTACCCCGGGAATAAAACCGGGGCCGGTCCAGTCATGCCTGACGAACCGATCCGCAAGGGCCGCCGGATAATCCGCGGCCCGTCTGCGACTCTTTATCGTGAGGTCAACATGTCGTCAGATCATTCGTTCGACGCGTCGCGTCGCGGCGCGCTGAAGTGTCTTGCATTCGGTGGCCTGGGCACCGTATTCGTTTTGTCCGGCGGGATACTGACGCCGGTGGAACTGGCGCTCGCCGCCGACCAGAAATCGTCCGCGGCCGGCTCGGGCGTGCCGCTTTTCCTGCAGATCAGCGACTCGCACATCGGCTTTAACAAGGAAGCCAACCCGGACGTGGCGGGCACGCTGAAGCAGACCATCGAGTACGTGAACGCGATGCCGGTCAAGCCCGCGCTGACCATCCATACCGGCGATATCACGCACCTTTCCAAACCTGCGGAGTTCGATCTCGCGGCCCAGTTGATGTCCGGTCTGAAGATCACCGAGCTGCATACCGTGCCAGGCGAGCACGACGTGACGGACGGCCCGGGAACGGAATACTTCAGCCGGTTCGGCAAGCCCTCGGACAACAAGGGCTATTACAGCTTCGACCACCAGGGCGTGCACTTCGTCGGCCTCGTCAACGTCATGCACTTCAAGCCGAACGGCCTGGGCGGTCTGGGCGACGAACAACTCGAGTGGCTCGAAAACGATCTGAAGGGGCGTTCGTCCAGCACACCGATCGTCGTGTTCGCGCACATGCCGATGTGGACGATCTACGAGCCGTGGGGCTGGGGCACCGGCGATGCCGGCCAGGCGATGACCTATCTGAAGCGCTTCGGCTCGGTGACGGTGCTGAACGGCCACATTCATCAGATCGTGTCGAAAGTGGAGGGCAACATCACCTTCCATACGGCGCGCTCGACGGCCTATCCGCAGCCGACGGCCGGCAACGGAACCGGCCCCGGACCTTTGACGGTGGCTAGCGACCAGCTCCCGAAAATGCTTGGGGTCACCAGCATCAAAGTCACGCGGCATCCGCTCAAGGCGACGCTGAACGACACGACACTGGTTTGATCGATACTTTCTTCTTGCAGGAGATCAGTTATGCAAACTAAAAACATTCGCCGCGTTTTTCTCGTAATGGCTGCCAGTTCGGCATTGTTTGCGGCATTGTCGGGGTTCTCGGTGGCGCGGGCGGAAACGCCGAACGCGGTCGTCATCAAGAACTTCATGTTCTCGCCGATGGAACTGACGGTCAAAGCCGGCTCGACTGTGACCTGGAAAAACCTCGACGGCGAGCCGCATACCGTCGTGAACGACGCGGGCATGTTTCGCTCCGCCGCGCTCGATCAGAACGACACTTACCAGTTCAAGTTCGACAAGCCAGGCGTGTACAAGGTGTTTTGCGGCATCCACCCGAATATGAAGGAAACGATTACCGTGCAGTAAGCGCCGAAATAGGAGAGATCCCGGCGCGGCGTTCACCGTGGCGAACGGCAGGATGCGACGACCCGGGTCTCCACACGCAGTCTCCACACTCAAATAACAGTAGCCGCCTCGCGCCGAAACCGAGCTTCCAGACGCCAGCGCGAGCGTCGCCGGCAGGCGCGCGACACGAGGTGATTGACCGGTGCTCGTGGAGGCGGGATGCGGCGTTCTCCGCGCCGAACAAGGCAAGCCACGCGCGCCGCGATTCGATCTGATCCCGCGCGAGTGCAGGCGGTGCTTGTCATTGTTTGCAGCCAATGGCCGGATATCGGGAATGGCACTTGCGTTTAAGACATGAGACGTCAAGCGCGAGCAAGCCATTGCGCCTGAGCGTGGCTGTCGCATCACCCCACAGCCGTCCGCTCGCCGCCCGCCGCGTGTGGCTTGCACGGCCTGCAGACGCACCTTGCGAAGGCTGCCGACATTGCGCGCGACTACCAGCGTCGTAGAAGTTTTACCTGTTTCTCCAACGCAACCCTGCCTCGCCAAGACGCCGTTTAAAGCGCAGCATGGCCGTGTTGTTCTCGTGCGTTGAGGAGGCTAAATTCGTCGAACGGCTTTGCGCGGATCACCAGGATCGTGTGAACAAAGCCTGCCGACAGATCAGACATAAGGATTTAGTGGAGAGTACTGCGATGTTCAATGATCCCAACTTGCCCCACTCTCTGGCCGCCGGCCTGGATGTCGGCGGCCGAATGAACGGTTTGCCACTTTCCGCTGCGCCGCCGCGGTTCGGACGCTTCGCCATGTGCGTGGCTGTGGCCAGCGCGCTCGCGATCGGCGTGATGGGTACGGTGGCGTACGGTGTCTGGTTCAATCACGATCAGAAGGCCTACACCGAAGCAATGGCCGGCGCACGGCAAGCGCTCGGTAGCGGCGCATCCGGGAGTGCGGCAGTGGTTGCACGAACCAACGGCGCGACATCGTTGCCGTCAGCGGCGGCGGAACGCAGCCCGACGGTGACGGCAGCGCCAACCGCCGACGATCCGGAAGCGGGCGGGCAGTTAGCCACCTTCTCTGGTGAGGTCAAGCGGCATTCGCCACCGACGGTCCAGACAAACTTCGTGACAGATGCGGCGCCCGACGCGCCTGCTTCCTCTGCCAGCGCGGCCCGACGTTCGGCAAGCGTCGGCACGCCTGCCGTGCAGCAAGCGGCCCCGTCGCGAGCGGGTAAAGATGGTCGTGCAACGCCGCAGGAGCGCCGTACGACCTTGGCAAACGCGAAGCATAAAGACAACGCGTTCACCCGCATCGGGCTCTTTTTTCGTCGAGTGAACTATCGGCAGCATGGCAACGCAAATCGGCAAGACATCTATTCCCATCCCTGAGCGACGCCGTGGCGCTCGCATGGGTCCGGCAGGCGCCTTCATGACCCGGTTCAGGCGGGCGCCCGCCATATTGGCCGGCGCCTCGCTGGTCTGTCTGCTGGCTGGTCTTCTGTATCTCGCCTCGCAGATCAGAACGATCTTCTCCGATCAGTTGAAGCAGGAATACGCCGGGCTCGTGCTCGAAGCGGCAGGCCGCGCGGACAGTGCGCGTGCCATGGTCGAGGTATGGCGGCAACGCCCCGGTGATCGCGAGGCGCAAGCTCAGGGTTACCGGCAGGCACGCGCCGAACTCGCCGATCGCCTCGGGGCGCTCGCGGCATTGGTGAACGCCAGCCCGTCTGCCGCGCCGCACATGCCCGGCTCAGCGTTGATGGCTGACGCCAGTCTGAGCGAGACCGAAGCGCTGCTTGCCACGGTCTCCGCGTATTGGCGGACACAGCGCGATACCAACGGCGCGGACATACGCCTGCGGGTCGCCCACGTCGCGAACGTGCTGATCGCGCTGGCTGCGCTGCTGTTCTGTTTGTTGCTCACCGCGCTCGGCATGTACGCCAAACGCAATCGTCAACTGGTGGGCGAGTCGTACGAATTCGAGTACGCCGCGTTGCACGATCCGCTCACCACGCTGCCGAACCGGCGCCAGCTGTTCGCCGTGCTCGACGATGCAGCGGCGAACCCGCAGCCAGGACCGGCGCCTCGCAAAATCGCCGTGCTGTATGTGGATCTGGATGGTTTCAAGCAGGTCAACGACTCGCATGGCCACCGTGCGGGCGACGAATTCCTGATCGCGGTATCGCGGCGTTTTCGCGAGTCGGTGCGCAAACGCGACGTTGTCGCGCGCATTGGCGGCGACGAATTCGCGGTACTGATACACGAATTCTCCACCGCCGACGAACTGGCCGAGGTTGCCCGGCGGCTGATTGCGTGCGTGGTGGCGACCGATGAGCAGATGGGACTCGGGCTGGTGCGCGCGAGTATCGGCATTGCCAGCTTTCCCGACCTCGTCGGCGATTACCAGCGTCTCGTCGCCGCGGCGGACGAGGCGATGTACCGCGTCAAGCGCAGCGGCAAAAACGGTTACGCTTTCACGGCGAAAGCTGACTGAGCGCACACTCGGCGCGTGTGTGCATGTTTGCGTGTGCGCATCCTCGGTGCGGAGCAGGGTTGTGCCTCTTCAGCTTCACTTTCCGCCCCGGCATTCGAATACCCCTACGCGATGACCTCGCGCACGCCGAGCTTTGTTTCGTGTTACAAAAACGAGGCTCGACGACGTGTGCATGATTCATGCGCCGGCGCGATCGTGGTCGATGCGAATTCGGTCCCAGCGGAAAGATCCATGTCCAGATATTCAATGATGCGCGCCGTAGGGCGCTTGAAGCAGCCGGAGTGGCTCGTCGCCATTCTGGTCGCTGCCTTGGCTGCCTGCGCGCCGGTGCCTCCCGCGCCTGTTCAACCCGTCGCTCAATCCGTCGCGCAACCGGCTGTCATTCAACCGGCCGCACAGCCCGGCAATCAGCCCGGCAATCAGCCCGGCGCTCAGGCTACAGCCCGCACGGCCGCAGGGTCGCTGCCGGTCCCGCCAAACCTGGTTGCGCTGGCGCAGCCGGCCGGTCAGAAACGATTGACGGGTGCAGCGTCCAACCAGTCATACTGGCCGCTCTCGCAGTATTTCGAAACCCAGCGTAACGAAGCCTATTGCTCCGTGGCCACGTCGGTTATGGCGCTGAATGCACTGGGCATTCGCCGGCCCGAGTCGACGCAATATCCGGATTTCCCGTTCTTCTCGCAGGACGATTTTTTCCGCGCAATCGATCCGCAGGTCGCCAACGCCGCGCAGGTGTCGAGGGAGGGCATGACGCTCGACCAGCTCAGCACGGCCCTCACTGCATTTCCGGTGGCGGTCAGGAAATATCACGCCGCGGACCTGTCGCTCGGCCAGTTCCGCGATATCGTGCGCGCGACTACGGCGCACAACGACCGCTTCGTGCTGATGAATTTCCGGCGCATGGAAATCGGCGAAGCGGGTGGTGGACACTGGTCGCCGCTCGGCGCTTACGACTCGGCGAGCGACAGCGCGTTGCTGCTCGATGTGGCGCGCTACAAATATCCGGCCGTCTGGGTGCCGGTCGCGCAGTTGTACGCAGCGGCGCTGGCGGTGGATAGCGTGAGCGGACTGTCGCGCGGCATCGTGATTATCGGCAAGCGGCAGAATTAGAAGCGGGTTGCCGATGCATCGAGAAGACTTCGACGTGACGCGTTCAGTGCGAGCCATTCATGGCTCGCACCAGGCACCTGGCACCAGGCATTAGACAGCAAGCAACACGCAGCACGCAGCACACACGCGCCAAACCTATTTCACCCGCTTCACCACCGGTGTCTTCCACTTGCCGTCCAGCAGCACCGGTTTGGGCCAGTAGAAGCGCATGGTGATCATGAACGGTCCATCCGGCGCCGGCAGCCAGTTGGCCTCTTTGCCCTTGCCCGGCGACTTCGCCTGAATATAGATCGTCAGGCCGCCATCGCGATCCTTCCTGAGTTGCGGCAGCATGGGCGAATTGATCAGATAGCGATCGATCGGATTCTTCACGAGCAACTGACTGGGCAGCGCGTACATGGTCACCGACCAGAACGCATTCACAGGCGGCAATTGTCCCTTCGGAAACCGCAGCACGTAGCGACGCTGACTGCCGTCGAGGGGCTGGCCGGCCGAATCCTTGTCGAGCACCGGATACAACGCCTCCTCGCGCGAGTTCGCGCCGATGCCGACCTGGGTGCCGGTGGCGCGCGCCACGTAGTCGTTCTTCAGATACTCGCGCGAGCCGAATAGCGTGTCGGTCTTGCCGCCGAGTGAAGCGCGCCTGTCGTCGATCGCCTTCTGACCATCCTGCATGCCGGCCTGAAAGGCCGCTTTCTGCTCGGGCGAGAGCGCGTTGACATCGAACCGTCTGCCGGGCACGACGCCGATCTGTGCAAAGCGGCTGCGCAGCCCCGCTTCGTCCGGATTGACCGGCGCGAATTGCAGCACGAAGGCAAGTTCATTGAAGAACTCGAGCGATGTCCGCGCGGTGGCCGGTGCGATCGGCTTGATCCACTGCACTGGCGGCGCGGTGGGTGCGGGTTTGCTGCCGGTGAACGCCGACAGCGTTTGCACCTTGTAGCCCGCCTGAATCTGCTTGACGTTGTCGAGGTCGTCCGGATTGAACAATTGCGTGCGCCCGACCACGTTCACGAGATCGGTCTCGGAACGGATGACCTGCGTGATGCCATTGGGCGTCTGCCCGTTCCAGCGTGGTCCCGCGATCAGGAACGTGCCGCCGTTGTTGCCCGTCGTGCGGCTGCCGATATACGCGAAGTTAAAGGTGTAGAGGTCCATCAACTGGAACACGAAGTAGCGCTTCGGGTCCATCGGCGGGACGGTGATCACCACCGGTTCCGCGCGCAGGTCGAGGCCGGCGAACGAGTAGGGTGTATCGGAGTTGGGCGTGACGAAGGCGGTGTCGTCCGGCGTGAAAACGCGCGAGATGTTCAGGATGGAATTGAACGGGCCTTTGTATTGCGGGTTGGTGGAGTCCACCGAAAACGCATACATGATGCCGTATGAATCGACCATTGGCGTGCCGTAGAGATAGGCGTCTTTGGCGATCGAGCGGATGTCGGCGCTGCTGGCGGTGACGGGGGCGACAGGGGCTCTTGCGAAGTCGTTGGTAGGCGCCGTCTGGCAGGCGGCGAGGGCGATGGCCAATAGCGCGGCAGCGATAGTTCGTGTTCTGTACATTGCGACCCTTGCGAAGGCGCCGTGCAAGACGGCAGCGTGATCATTCGGACAGCGCGGGATAACAGAGGCAACAGAGGCAACAGCAAACCGGACTCGCAGTGCAGACGTTCTGCACGCCGCAGCTTGCCTAATGCCGGGGCAAGCTGTCAAGCGGCTTTCGGCAGGCTGGGTGGACAAAGTGTGGGAGCGCGAAAGGCCGCGCGTCATGACGTCATGCGTGGCGAATCGTCCGTATGCGCAGAAGAAGCCGGTGACGTGTCGACCCATGAACTGTTCTGCAAAACGATCCGATAGCCATCCGGATCTTCGAAAGTTTTGCCCTGACGGTCCCAATAGGGATTCTCAGATTCGCAGGCCATTGCGCCGAGCGCTTCGAGCCGTTCGACGGCCGCACACCATGCATCGCGCTCAGGCAGATAGAGCACGAGAAGGTGCTCGGTGGTCGGCGCCCGGTCCACGGTCACGCCGTGTTGATGCGTGAACTCGATGTGCCAGGGGCAGCCTCGCCGTCCCACGATGACGCCATCGAAGCCCGCGTGATTCTCGAAGCGCGCGAGGACTTCGAAGTCCAGCCCGCGGGTGTAGAAATCGGTGACCTTATGCAGGTCGTTAGTGGGGCGGGCGACCCGGAGAACGGGCGAATGCATCGGCGACTCCACGAAACATGGGCAGGCCGCATAGCATAACGTGTCAGTTGCGGCGCGCAGCCGATAACCTTAGCCGGGTGCCTCAAACCGATTACGAAACTTGATTACGAATCCCCCATCACGCCATCACGCCACTACGCGCTGCGCGCCATCTCGCCGAGGCCCGCATTGAAGTCTTCCCTGCGGCCACCCGCAGCGGCGGCCGCCCGAGCCCGAACCGCAGTCTTGCGAATCCGCGTATCGCGCAGCGCCGGACGTGCATCCACCAGATCCGCATACAGCGCGAGATAGTTCGAAGTCGACGTGTCCCAACCGAAGTCGCGGCTCATCGCGTTACGCTGCAACACGTGCCACGACGACGGCTCCACGAACGCGGACAGCGCGCGGCCCAGTGCATGCATGACGTCGTCCGGGCCTTCGCCGTCGAACAGGAAGCCGGTTGCCTTGCTGTCGCCGCGAGGATCGTACGGCAGATAATCGACGATCGTATCGGCCAGGCCGCCGACACGCGACGCCACCGGAATCGTGCCATAGCGCATCGCGTAGAGTTGCGTGAGTCCGCAGGGTTCGAAGCGGCTGCCATGCAGCAGAATGTCCGCGCCCGCATGCAGCATGTGCGCGCGCCGCTCGTCATAGCCGATCTGCACGCCGACGCGCCCCGGCCATGCCGCCGCGATGTCCTGCAGTGCCTGTTCGATACCATGCTCGCCCTGACCGAGAATCGCGAACTGCAAGCGCGGATGCCGTTCGAGCAGCGCCGGCAGCGTATGCACGACGACATCGGCGAGCTTCTGTTCGGTAAGTCGGCTGCCGATGGCGACCAGCGGCGCGAACGGATCGCGCGTGAGACCGAAGGCCTGTTGCAGTTCACGCTTGCAGGCCTGCTTGCCGGCGGTGTCGTCGACGGAATAGGGGCGGGCGATGAGTTTGTCGGTGGCGGGATTCCAGACCGTGGTGTCGATGCCGTTGACGATACCCGACAGCTTGCCGGCCTGCGCCTGCAATACGCCTTCCATGCCGTGGCCGAAATGCGGCGTCAGGATTTCGCGTGCATAGCGGCGGCTCACGGTGGTGACGCGATCGGCATGCACAATGCCGGCTTTCATCATGCTGAGCGAGCCGTAGAACTCGATGCTGCGTTCGTCCGACAGCGCGGGCGCCAGCAATTCGGGCGGCACGCCGATCCAGCCGCCCATGGCGAGCGGATGGTTGCCCTGGAACGCGAGGTTGTGAATCGTGAACACGCTTTTCGCGGCAACGCCCGCGAGCCGCAGGTAAAGCGGCGTGAGTCCTGCATGCCAATCGTGCGCGTGCACGATGTCGGGGCGCTTCACGTTGCGCACGCCGCGCGCCACCCGCGCGGCCGCTGCCGCGAGCGAGGCGAAGCGGGTCAGGTTGTCCAGGTAGTCGCGCCCCTGCGGATCGCGGTACAGGCCTTCGCGAGCAAACAGGTGATCCATCTGCAGAAGCAGCACCGGTATGCCGGTGTCGGGCATCTGGCCGCGCAGGAGCCGTGCGTCGCCGCCGGGCAGGCCTGTCATGCGCGCGACCGGCGCGACCTCGACGGCGCGTTCGAGCGCGGCCGGATAGGCGGGCATCAGGATCGAGACATCGACACCGGCGTCGCGCAGTGCGGCGGCGTATGCGCTGACCATGTCGCCGAGTCCGCCGGATTTGGCGAGCGGCAGGGCTTCGGAAGCGACGAGAAGAACGTTGAGCGGCAAAGCGGCCCCCAAGGACGGGATTTGTGCACTTGCACAGTGCGGTGAGATGCGTTGAGGTGTCCTTTCAGCAAGGGGTGTGCCTGATGTTCAGGTCGTTATTCTGGCTACGCGCAAGATTTGTGTTGCAGTGCGGCCGAGCGGTTCTTTGGCTGCGGGCGCCTACTTAAATGTCTTGACCGTGCGCCGCACCGCAATGCGTTTTTTCATTCGTGTGTAGATTTGACGTTCTGTTTCTCGACGCAGGCGCGAGGCTTGAAATGAAAAGGGGCTGTCGCCGAAGCGACAGCCCCTTTCGACAACTGCCGGAAAAAGTCTTAATGCACCGGCGCGTGGGTCTGCTCGACCGGCCGCGGCTGCGTCATCGCGCTCACCGCCGCGAACACGATGATATTCACCGCCAGCGCGAGGAACCCGATATTGACGTCCTTCAGCGCGTCGGGCAGGAACGGCATCAACTGACCGACGCTCAGGTGCATGGTCGTCGTCACGGCCACCACCGCCACTCCCGCCAGAATCCCGCAAAACGCGCCCTGTTTGGTCGCGCGGTTATGCGGACGCAGGCTGCAGATCACCGCGGGGAATAGCTGGGTAACGAAGCTGTAACCCATCAGCAGCAACGCCACGATGGTTTCGCCGCCTTGCAGCGTGAAGCCGACCGCCACCAGCGCCACGACCGGCACGAGCACACGCGCGAGCGTCGCCACCGTGGCGTCCGACGCGTTGCGGTTCACCATGCCGCGATACACGTCGTTGGCGAGCAGCGTGGACGCGGAGGTGAGGATCATCGAGCCGGGCACCAGCGCGGTCAGAATCCCGGCCGCGCCGATCACGCCGACGAACCACGGGTCGAAGGTCTGCAACGACAGGCGGAACAACGACAGGTCGATGTCGCCGCCCTTCAGACCCGGCACCTTCAGGGTCGCCGCAAAGCCCACGAAGAACACGAACAGCAGAATCAACTGGTACAGCGGCAGCACCATCGCGTTACGGCGGAAGATGCGCTCGTCCTTCGCGGTGAAGATCGAACCGAACGTATGCGGCCACATGAAGAAGCCGAGCGCCGTGAGCAATACCGTCGACTGGAACCACGTCACGCTCGAACCCTTGGCCGGGAAGGTCAGGAAGCCGGGGCGCGCGGCGTCGATCGCGTGGAACATCTCGCCGAAGCCGCCGTAATAGTGCAGCGGCAAATAGATGCCGAGGAACAACACAATGGCCAGAATCAGCAGATCCTTCACCACCGAATTCCACGCCGAACCGCGCACGCCCGAAACGATCACATAAGCGGTCACGACGCACGCGCCGATCCACACGGCCGCCGTCGACGAAATCGCCCCGTACGAGGCCGTCGCCACGATAATGCCGAGCCCCTTCAGCTGCAGCACGAGGTAGGGAATCAGCGCGGCCACGCCGACCAATGCGACCAGCGTGCCGAGCGCCGGGCTTTCGTATTTGCGCGTGAAGAAGTGCGGCTGCGAGACGAGCCGGTGTTTTTTCGCATAACGCCAGATGGGCGGCAACATCCAGTACGAAAGGATGTACGCGAGCGTGCCGTAGGCCAGAATGTAATAGACCGGCGCGCCCTTGCCATATGCAAAGCCACTGCCGCCGAGGAAGGTGAAGGTCGTATAGATTTCGCCTGCCATCAGCAGGAACACGAAGGCCGTGCCGAAGCTGCGGCCACCCACGGTCCATTGTTCGAGACTCATGTCGTGGCCGCGCTTGGCGCGCACGCCCAGGTAAAGCGCAAACAGCGTAATCGCCGCAATGATGATGAGTGCGCTCATGAGCTGGCCTCCTCGCCATCCACGGCGAGCTGACGGTTGGACGGGTCCAGACGGTAGATGATCGCCATGATGATCGAACTGAGCACCACCCACATGACGATCCAGGCCAGCACGAACGGCATGCCGAGCATCAGCGGCTCGACACGATTTACAAACGGGACACCGAGCAGAATGCCGATGAACGGCAGCGCGGCGAGTACACGAAGCAACATGGGGGCAACTCCTCGAACTGGTAAGTACGTCTCGTTGAAAGTGCGGCTTCGCTGGGGACTGTATGCCTGATGCTTTGGTCGCGTAAAGCAGGTCAAAAAAGTGTAGGCTTTCTGAAAGTTGCGGGCGCACCTTCATAGGTGCCGGTTGCTGCGTTGCAAGGCGGCAAGCGGGGCGTGGCGCGCCGCGGCACACGCTCAAGCGCCGGGCTTTTTTACGATCCTGGTTGGCGCGCCGCGATATGATCTCGCCACGCAACGCAAGCGTCATCGGAATCGCCGGAGAGACTCCGGTTTCATCAACATGGCGCGGCGCGCCGGGTACACAGACGAGCTACCCGAGCCGCCGCTCGACACGGAAACGCATATGGTCGAAAGTCTGATCCCGGACATTCTGTTTGGCTTTACCGGGCTGATCAGCATCATCAACCCAATCGGCATTGCTTTCGTCTTCCTCGACCGGACTGCTTCGCTGAGCACGGAAGAGCGCACGTTGCTGGCCCGCAAGATCGCCATCAACGTGGTGTGTGTGCTGCTGGTGGCGTTCTTCATCGGAACGCCGATCCTGCATTTCTTCGGCATCTCCATGCAGGCGCTGCGCATTGGTGGCGGCCTCGCCGTCGCCGTGGGCGGCTGGCAGATGCTCAACGCGCCCGACACGCAACCAGGCGAGCAGCCGGCAGTCAAACGGGTGGACGCGGACAACGCAATGTCGAAGGCGTTTTTCCCCTTTACCATTCCGTTGACCACCGGGCCGGGCTCGATCGCCACCGCCATTGCGCTAACCGCGAACCGCACGCATAAGCTCTCGGAGTTCGTGATTTCGAGCATTGCGTCGGTCGTGATCTCGCTCGCCGTGGCCGTCACGGTGTATCTGGTCTATAGCCGCGCGGTGATTTTCGCCAAGTATCTCGGCGTGGAAGGCACCAAGGTCGCCATGCGTGTATCTTCCTTTTTGCTGCTGTGCATCGGCGTGCAGATCATGCTGACCGGCTTCTCCGAATTCCTGATTCCGATTGCGACACTGCAACCGGTGGTCAAATAGACGCATCCCCGGCGGCCTGCTGTTCCATCCGGCACCGGGGGCGCTCACGCACCCGACAGGAGAACACTCCATGTGCCGTTGGCTCGCCTATACGGGCAACCCGCTTCAACTGGAAACGGTGCTGTTCAACGCCAAACACTCCTTGATCGACCAGAGCCTGCATTCGCGGCTTGGCTACACCACGACCAATGGCGACGGCTTCGGCATCGGCTGGTACGGCGATCCGACGGATATTCCGTTTCGCTACCGTTGCATCCAGCCGGCGTGGAGCGATCGCAATCTGCGCGAAGCCGCGCGGGCGATCCGCGCACCGCTGTTCGTCGCGCATGTGCGTTCAGCAACCGATACACCTTCGCAGGAAACCAACTGTCATCCATTCCGTCACGGCCGGTGGCTCTTCGCGCACAATGGTCTGATCCGCAACTATCCGGCCGTGCGCCGCGATCTGATGGTGAAGATCGACCCCGATCTGTTTCCGTCCATCGAAGGTTCGACCGATTCCGAGGTGATGTTTTTCCTCGCGCTGACCTTCGGTCTGGAACTGGCGCCGGTCACCGCGCTAGAGCGGATGGTCGCCTTCGTCGAGCAAACCGGCCGCGAGCACGGCGTGGATGAACCGCTGAACATGACGGTGTGCGTCACCGACGGCGAGCAGATCGTAGCAGTGCGCTATTCGAGCGAAAGGCAGTCACGCTCGCTTTTTCACAGCACCTCGTTCCGTCATCTGCACGAGCTGTATCCGGACGATCCGCGCATTGCGGCGGTCGGCGAGAATGCGTTTCTGGTGTTGTCCGAACCGCTTGCGGACTTGCCGGGCTGGTGGGAAGAGATTCCCGAAAGCACGGTGGTGGTGGCGCGCGGCGGCCAGATCGAACAGTATCCGTTCAAGCCGCAAGCGGCGTGAGTTGAGGAGCCGACCATGACGCCTCAGATAGAAGCGTTTTACGATGCCACCACCGGCACCTTCACCTATGTCGTCTACGCGTCCGAAGGCTCGGCGTGCGCGGTGATCGATCCGGTGCTCGACTACGATCCGAAGTCGGGCGGTACGTCGACGGAGTCGGCGGAGCGCGTCGTCGCATTCGTCAACGCGCATGAGCTGCGTGTTCAGTGGCTGCTCGAAACGCACGCGCATGCCGATCACCTGTCGGCCGCGCAGTATCTGAAGGAAGCCCTGGGCGGCGAGATTGCCATTGGCGAGAGCATTCGGATCGTGCAGAGCACATTCCGGCGCATCTTCAATCTCGGCGAGGACGTGCCTGCCGACGGCCGCCAGTTCGACCATCTGTTCCAGCCGGGTGAGACGTTCAGCATCGGCGAGTTGAGCGGGGAGGCGTTGCATGTGCCGGGCCATACGCCGGCGGACATGGCGTACCGGATCGGCGATGCCGTGTTCGTGGGCGACACGCTGTTCATGCCGGACGTCGGCTCGGCGCGCTGCGACTTTCCCGGCGGCGATGCCCATACGCTGTACGAGTCCGTGCGCAGGCTGCTCGCGCTGCCGCCCGACACGCGGCTGTGCATGTGTCACGACTATCCGCCGCCGTCACGCGGGCCGCAATGGCAGACCACGGTGGCTGCACAGCGGCGCGGCAATATTCATTTGCACGACGGCGTGAGCGTGGCGGAGTTCGTGGCGATGCGCACCGCGCGCGACCGCACGCTCGGCATGCCGACGCTGATTCTGCCGGCCATTCAGGTCAATATCCGCGCGGGCAGCTTGCCGGAGCCGGAAGACAACGGCGTGCGGTACCTGAAGATTCCGCTGAACGCGTTTTGAGCCGCGTGGGCGCCGGCGTTACCGCGTGAGCAGCATCGAACTGAGTACGGAGAACACCGTCGCGGGCAGTTCGGCAAGGCGGCTCACTACCACGTTGTGCGGATAGAAGACCTCGACCGCGTCGGTCAGTACGCCGATTCCGACCAGTTCGATACCGCGCTTGCCGATGGCCGCGACACGCTCGCGCAAATCGCTGCGCAACACCTGCGGATCGCCGTCGCCGGTGGATGGGTAGCCATCGGAAAACACCATCAGAATGCGCCGTTCGGCCTGGTGACCGGCAAGCCGTGTCGCGGCCCAGGCCAGCGCCTCGCCGTCCGGATTCTCGTGCCCGCAGTCGATGGCGGCGATCCCGCTCATGTCGGTCGCGCCGAAGCGTTTATAGACTTTCAGATCGAGTCGTTCGACGAAGCGGTTATAGCGCCGTAAGTCCGCGCCGGTTGCCCGCTGCCGCTCATAGAGCTGCTTCATCGGCACGGATTCGACCGAACAATAGCCGAGTACTTCGCAGTCGAACGACAACTGCGTCAGTGCATCGCACAAGGCGGCCGCGCACTGGCGCGCGAGTTCGATCTTGCGCCCGGCCATCGAGCCGCTGCGGTCGATCAGCAGCGTCACGGCCACGTCGCGTCCTTTGGCGGGCCGCTGCGTGCGAAACGGCGTGCGGTAGCCGGGCGAGGTCGCGAGCTTCGCCAATGCGGTGCGATCGATCTCGCCGCGCTCCTGCTCGCGGCGCCAGCGCGTGCGTTCGTCGGCGCTCAGCGCGCGTTCGAGCTTTTCCTTGAGCGGCGCGGTGTCCGCGCGCGCTTGCGTGCGTAGTTCGCGCCACGCGGCGCTGTCGCCCTGGCCCGTGAGATCGCGGATATCGTCGAATTCGGTGGCAAGCGGAATCGACAGCCGGGCTCGTGACGCGTCCGCCATCGAGCCGGCTGCTTCGCCTTCGGAACGCTCGGAGGGCTGCTGCGCGTCCGCGAGCGATTGACCCATGCCGACCGCGTTGTCCGCCTGCGCGCCACTGCTTCGCTCGGACAGCGGCGAGGTCGTGCTGTTCTGATCGGGCCGCGTGGTTTCGTCGTCATCGGGCGGCGCGGACGACGACGCGGCCGTTTCCGTATCGATGTCCTCGAGCGGATCCGCGGTGAACGCCATGCTGTTCACCTCGCCTGCGGACAGCGCGCGCACGCGCGCCACGAGCGCCTGCGCCGCGGCAATGCTCTGCGCGGTCGAACGGCTCGCGCGCGCCTCATCGAGCAAGTCCTGCGCGGCATGCAAGGCGGCGAGCAGCGACTGGCTCGCTTCGTTCCGCGTGGGCGGCTCGTCCCACAATGCGCGCTCCACCAGCCAGACCAGCCGGTCGCGCCAATGCAGCTTTGGCCAGCGTTGCCGCACGCGCTCGGCGGCATGCAGGCGCAACCTGCCGATGAACCAGCGCGCGCCCGGATATTCGTCGAGCAATTGCCCGCACACGCGGCGGTCTTCGACAACTTGCGCAAGAGTCGCGGCGATGCCCGCGGGCAGCGCGTCGAGCTGCGCGAGCGACGCATGCCTGGCGCGCGCGACCAGCAGGTCGAGATAGCCGATCAGCACATCGCGCTCGACCTCGCCATTCAACTCGTAGTCGGGAATCACGATCCGGCCGGGTTCGACGCGCGGACCATCCGGACTGAACGCGACCGTCACGCCGTACTGCCCGGTCAGCACGCGGGCGACCTTGCTGAGCGTGGATTCGAATGCGAAGCCGCGCGTGTCGCGCGGATTGCGCGTGGCGTGCATGGTGTTCAAGCGTCGGTGGCCGGCGCGATGTGATGACGGATGATGCCGCGAATCAACGCGGCGTCTTCCGGGCTCACCTTCGCATAAATTGCCGGGCCGGCTGCGCGTTCAGGGTCGCCCGTGCGCAGCATCAGTTC
Source organism: Paraburkholderia sp. RL17-383-BIF-A (assembly GCF_046028015.1). NCBI lineage: Bacteria > Pseudomonadati > Pseudomonadota > Betaproteobacteria > Burkholderiales > Burkholderiaceae > Paraburkholderia > Paraburkholderia sp. RL17-383-BIF-A. The sequence goes on from NZ_JARESR010000013.1 coordinate 15,791, forward strand.
GGCCCAGTCAAGCAGGCGCCGGGTGGAGAACGCACTCGACAGGTCTTCGCGGGCGAACGCCGCGCGGCAGTCGGCGGCGATCGCGGCAAGCGTGGTGGCGAGCGCGCGCGTCATGTGCGGGGCGAGCGTGGCCATCAGCACATCGGCTTCTTCCGCGGGTGACAGATAGTCGAGTAGATAGACGCGCCAGCGATCCAGAAACGCCTCGTTCATCAGATTGGCGCCCTGATACAGATGCCGGAACTGACTCATTGCGCCGACCGCATTCGCCGTGGCGAACAGCCGGAAGCCCGGATGTGGCGCGACGATCTCGTTGCCTTTCTCCTTCAGCACGAGGCGGCCGTGCGGTTCGAGCACGGCGGTGAGGGCGGCGAGAATGGACGGCTCGGCAAAATCGATTTCGTCGACGATCAGCCAGAGTCCTTCGCGCATGGCCGTGGGCAGTACGCCGTCCACCCAGATCGTCTCACCGCCCTTGACCGTCCAGAAACCGACAAAGTCGCCAACGGTGGTCTGCCCGTTCATGTTGGAGCGCAGCACGCCGTGATGCGAACGCGCCGCGACCTGTTCGATCAGGCTGGTCTTGCCCGCGCCGGTATGGCCGATCAGCATCACGCGCCGGTTCTCGACAATGTCCTCGACAATGTCGTTAAAGCGCTCGGAGAACAGATAGGCCGGGTTCAGGCGCGGCACGAGCGGATTGCCCACGCCGCAGGGCACATCCACATGACCGATGCGCACGGTCTCGCCGGTGCCTTCGACCTGCCGGTGTTTTGCCGCCGCGGTCCGTGCCGCGGCGCGCTGCAATTCCGGCATGAAGGCGACGCGCCCGGCCGCGGATTGCTCGCTTGCGGCATTGTCCGTGTCGATCGCGAAGCCTTCGCGGCGCCATTTCTTGAGCTTCGCGCGCAGATTTTCCGCATCGACAACGAGATCGATATCGACCGCACCAGGCTCGCCGCCGTTGTCCACGCCATGTTCGAGGCGATAGGTTTCCGGCCGGTCTGCCACACTGACGCGCCACCATTCCGCGCCGCCTTCCGTTGCGCGTTGGTAGAGGCCAAGATTTTCGTCTTCGGTCAGTTCGGGCGCGTTCATGGCAAAGGTTGAATAGTCAATGACGAATAGTGCGTTGCGATTTGGCTGACGCGGAATGACCGACTATCTTATCTTGAGCGGCTTTCGAACTGCCAATTGCATTCCGGGCTGGCCGGCAGTTTCGAAACATTCACAGTCCGCTTTGCCCTACATCGCGACAGAACAAATCGAAGGCAGAACAATGAGACTACATACAAAACTCATGGCTGCGCTGGCCGTGGCAAGTCCGCTGGCATATGGCCAAACGAGTGTGACGCTATATGGCCGCCTCGACGCCGGCCTGGAATATCTGAATCACATCAACAACGGCGCGGGCGGCAGTTCAAGCCGCTGGAGCGCGGAAGGAGGCGATTGGGGCACTAGTATGCTCGGCCTCAAAGGCAATGAAGACCTGGGCGGCGGCCTGAATGCGATCTTCAACCTCGAAACCGGCTTGCAGGTCATGAACGGCACGACAAGCGGCGGGCGGCTCTGGTCACGGCGCGCGTTCGCGGGTTTGAAGAGCCAACAGTGGGGCACGTTGCAGGCCGGCCGTAATCTGTTTATCGACAGCGACGGCGTGTGGGAATTCGACCCGTTCGTGCAGCAGGCGTTTTCGTCGGCCTCGCTCGTGCGCGGGCGCAACTGGCAGCAGACGAGCAACAACGTCGAGTATCACAGCCCGGTGTTCTGGGGTTTCGACGTGCAGGCGCAATATGCGTTCGGCAACCAGCCAGGCGCGTTCAATAGCGGCGCGGTGGGCGAGTTCGGCCGCTCGGACGGCATCATGCTGACGTACCACTCGCCGCTCTTCGACGTGCGCGGCATCTACGACGAACTGCGTGACGTCAACGGCCACTTCAGCAACATCTTCCAGGCATCGCGCGAATATTTCGTGGGCGCGAACGTGCGCCTCGATTCGCTGAAACTGCAGGGCGCCTACACGCATTACTCAGCGCCCGATTCGCCGGCCGGCGTGGCCGACACCGCGGATCACTACTGGCTCGGCGCGACCTACACCTTCCAGCCCCGCTGGGCCGTGACGGCGGGCGGATTCTACGTGAAGGTCGGCGACGGATCGGGCGACGCCGCGCACGATCCGTCCGGCCACGCGATGATGTACGTGCTCGGCACCACCTACAACCTGTCGAAGCGCACCTTCCTGTACGGCACGGTGGGTTACGTGCACAACGGCAGCAACTCGAATTTTTCGCTCGAAGCTTCGCCTCGCGATGCGGCCGGCAACACGAGTCCGCTCGTCGGCGAATCGCAAACCGGCGCTTATGTCGGGATGCTGCATCAGTTCTGAGGTCTGTCTGCTTGCGCCGCGTCAGGCGGCGGCTTCGGTCACGAGGGTGGATTTGCGCAGCCGCACCGGGATCGACTTGGAAGCCGGCACCTGACTCGTTTTCGCATGATGCGAGAGCGGAATCAAGCGGTTGCATTCCGGGTAATAGCCCATGATGCAGCCACGCGGAATGTCGAAAGCATGGACGTACATGCCGTCGATCTCGCGCGAGATGCCGTCGTTCGAGTCGGTGGAGATACATACCGAGTCGCCTTCCGCAAAGCCGAGCCGTGTCATGTCGTCCTGATGCATGAGCAACACCTCACGGCTGCCTTGCACGCCGCGGAAGCGGTCGTCGAGACCGTACACGGTCGTGTTGAACTGGCTGTCGCCGCGGGTCGTCATCAGGCGCAGCACGTCGGGGCCGCGCGACGGCATATCCGCGTCTTCGTCGAGCGTATCGGGCACGATGAAATTGGCCTTGCCGCTTTCGGTGTTCCATTTGCGCTCGCACGCCGCAAGCGGCCGATGGAACCCGCCTGGCTGCCTGAAGCGCTGATTGAAGCCCTTGAACTGATCCGGATAGGTGCGCTCGATCGCCTCGCGCACCAGTGCATAGTCATCTACCCACGCATCCCAGTCGAGATTCGGATTGCGCGGCAACAGCGCCTTGGCGATGCCCGCGACAATCGCCGGCTCGGACAGCAACATGTCGCCGGCCGGCTCGGCCATTCCATGCGAACCGTGTACGCAGGCCGTGCTGTCTTCCACGCTGACCCATTGCTCGCCGCTCGCCTGGCGGTCTATCTCGATGCGCCCGAGACACGGCAGCAGATAGGCGACCTCGCCATGCAACAGATGGCTGCGATTCAGTTTGGTGGCGATCTGCACCGTGAGCCGCAGCCGTTGCCAGGCGGGGTCCATGACATGATGATCGGGAATCGCCACCTGGAAATTGCCCCCTAAGCCGATAAAGGCTTTGACCTTACCGTCGAGCACGCCGCGACAGGCTTCGACGGTGCTCATGCCTTTGTCGCGCGGCGGCTCGAAGCCATACAGGTCCTTCAGTGTGTCGAGCGGCGCGAGTTCAGGCTTCTCCGTGATGCCGACCGTGCGCTGTCCCTGCACGTTCGAGTGGCCGCGAATCGGACAGATGCCGGCGCCGGGCCGGCCTATATTGCCGCGTAAAAGCAGCAGGTTCGACAACATCTGCACGTTATGCACGCCGTTGCGGTGCTGCGTGATGCCCATGCCGTATAAGACCATCGACGCATTCGCCTGCGCGTAAACACGCGCCACGCTTTCGAGCGCGGCGCGGCTGAGTTGCGAGCGCTGCTCGATCTCTTCCCATGAGGTCGCGCGCATGGCGTCGGCGAAGGCTTCGAAACCGTGTGTGTGTTCGGCGATGAACGCCGCGTCGAGCACGCGTGGCGCCGCGTTGCGTTGCGCGTCGTCGTCCCATTCGATTAGCAGCTTGCAGAGTCCGGCAATTGCCGCCGCGTCGCCGCCGATCTTGATCTGATGGTATTGCGTACTGATTTGCGTGTCGGCCGGGGTCAGCATGTCGAGCGGCGACTGCGGGTTCGCAAAATTAACCAGCCCGCGCTCCTTCAGTGGATTGAAGGTGATGATCTCCACGCCGCGTTTGCGCGCGTCCTGCAGTTGATGCAACATGCGCGGCGCGTTGGTGCCGGTGTTGTGGCCGAAAAACAGCATGCAGTCGGTGTGGGTGAAGTCTTCGAGCTGCACCGTCCCGACCGGCACGCCGATCGTCTTCGGCAAGCCGACCGAGGTGCTTTCGTGACACATGTTCGAGCTGTCGGGCAAATTGTTGGTGCCGTAGAGCCGGGCAAGCAACGCATACATGTAGGACGCTTCCAGCGACGCGCGGCCGGATGCATAAAATACGGCCTCGTTCGGGTGAATGGCTTGCAGTTCCCTCGCGATCTCGGCGAACGCGTGTTCCCAGGTGGTCTGCACATAGCGGTCGCTTGTGGCATCCCAACGCATCGGTGCGGTCAGCCGCCCGCGTGATTCGAGTTCGAGACCGCTCCATACGCGCAGTTCGTTCAGTGTATGCGTGGCGAAAAAGTCGGCTTCGACGCGTTTGCTGGTGATCTCCCACGCGGTCGCTTTCGCGCCGTTTTCGCAGAACTCGAACAGGTGCGGGTCCGCCGGTTTGGCCCATGAGCAGCTCACGCACGCGAAGCCGTCCGCCTTGTTTTGTTGCGCCAGGATGCGACTCCCGTTCAACGTGACGTGTTCCTGCACGAGAATCGACGCGACCGCTTTCACCGAGCCCCAGCCGCCTGCCGCGTTGCGGTATTCCTTGATCGGCGCGCTGTCGGGCGTGCAATCCGCTTCCGCGTTGTCGGGTGCTGTTCCGGCGATCTCATCCGTACTCATGCTGGGCCTCCTCGGCGTAGGCGGCCGCTCCTCGAAGACCGGCTCGCAGGAGGAGGACCGCAATTACCGGACCAGCGAATTAATTTGCGCTTACAACGATCTTCTGAGGCTGGAAGAAGGTGGTGGCGACCGGCGGCGGTTTGACTGGCGGATCGCCTTCGGGCGCACGTGTCGGATCGTTCGGCGGCACATCGTCGGGCGGCGGCGACGGGTCGGGATCGCTGGTGGGGAGCGGGACATCGGGATCGACCGCGGGTGGCGTCGGCGTATGCAGATGCAAGGTCGGTCTGCGTCGTGTGCTGAACAGAATCATTGTTGTCTCCGTGACGGCGAGGCTGATGTTGACAAACCCCGTTTGCAAACCGCCATCTGCAATCCGCATGCCACTCGCCTTCGTTTCCCCAAATGTTTCCCCCAATTCAGGCCCTGACCGAGTGGAACGGCTATTGCTCGGTCAAGACATGCGCGCGGCGCCGAGCGGCGGCACGCGCCGACATATCACATCGAACACGACGCACTGAAGTGCAGGGATAAGGGAAAGACAAATGGCGCGACATAAGGCCGACGTGGCTGACGACGACTTCGAGATTTACGCCAGCTATCACGGAACAGGCGATGGCCGTTACGTAGGTGGACTGAAGGTCGTCAGAAAGGCGGACAGAAAAATCCTGTTTCCATTCGACGGCGCGCCGGAGATCGGGCCATACGCGACCGCCGACGAGGCGCGGCGCGCAGCGATCGACTATGGCCGGGAGATTGTCGCCGCGGATCGCGCGGCTCCTGAAAAGTGATGGGGGCGGCGTGAGCGCGCCGTCTGCAGGCCGCAACGGCTCAGGGTATGCCGCCGAGCGATGGAGAAATCGTGCTGCCCCGACCGGGATCGTCGGGATGTTCGTCGGGCACCGTCGGTCGGACGGATAACGGCGGATGGGTGCGGTAGCAACTATCGATCGAAGTATCGGCGAGGCAGCGCTGGAATGCGTCCGCGTCGTTCTTTTGGGCGAATGTGTAAAGGGTTCGCTCGACTTGCACTTCCGTTTCGGACAGGCGAATGGTCGTCATCGTCATGAGGATCTCCTTTTTACAAATGGTGGTCCGGACCTCCACTTGAAACGCCGCAACCGACGTGCCCACCGTGGTTCGAGTGCGCTTTCCGCACAGTCGGCAGAGAGGGACCGGATGTTGCTGCAATGACGATATACCCGACAACATGAGGAGGGCGTCATGCAGGACAGCAAACCCCAGGATAGCTCCGCCGAACACAGTGCCGAGGCGGTGAAACAGCGTAACAAGCCGAGCGGCACGCACTATGTCGAGCCCAGCCCGCTGGGCATCGAGCCCGTCGAGCAGACCGGCGTGGACAAGCAGACCAATCCGCCGCGCTCCAGCGACAGCCCCGCGCAAACCGCCGAGGTGCCCTTGGGCACAGGCCCCCATGCCGAGCCGCCGGGAGGGGGCGGACGCGAGTCGCAGCGCAAGAACTGACGCGCCACGTGCTGCTTCGGCACGCGGTGGTGTCGTACGTGCAAATCCCACCAGGGGAGGATTCACTTCATATGTTTGAAAAATTCGTTCACCGACACGGTCACGCGCGTAAAGCGGCTCAAAGAATCGCGCGCGCGCAGGCGGGCGCGCTTTATGCGGCCCTGAAAAGACCGCCGGGGCCACCGCGCGCGCCCGACTCCGGGCAACACAGTGAGCATCGGGACGCAGAGGAGCATGCCATGCACAACGATTCGCTGCATGGATTCGATGCGGCTCAAACGGAGTACGAAGCCTTCATGCTGAAGCCGCATGATTGGGTGCCGAATAACCGCAAGCTGCCGGTCGTGATCTACCGGCGTGCGCTCATGCCGGACAGCGGCGACCTCGGTGCCGCATTCGAAATCCTGTTCGAACGCAACGCATGGCCGACGCAATGGCGCGATGGCATCTTCGACTACCATCATTTCCACGCTACCGCGCACGAAATTCTGGGCGTGACCGACGGGTCCGCGCAAGTGATCATAGGCGGACCGGGCGGCACGGTGGTGACGCTGTCCGCCGGCGACGCGATCCTGCTGCCAGCCGGCACCGGACATTGCCTGCAATCGTTCGCGCGGCACTTCCGGGTGGTGGCCGGTTATCCCGAGGGGCAGCAATGGGATATCCGCCGCGAGGCGCTCACGCCGGACGAACTGGCGGCCATGGAGGCGTTGCCTTTTCCGTCGCTGGATCCGATTGACGGCAAACACGGTCCGCTGGTGGAGCATTGGCTGCATGCAGCCTGAGGCGGTCGCTTCTTTTTGACTTGTAGCCGCGACGATCCGAACGATTCTGTAGCGCAAGCCCTCTGAAAGATAATCCGCTGCTTCCTTCCAACAGCAACCCTGTACATGCGGCACGTCATGCTCCGTGCAGGTTTGCGCGCATTGGCGCATCATCGTCGAGTCTCGCAGCGGTTCCTCATGCGTTCTGCCACATCAACACGGTTCGCCGGGTTCGCCGACGCAAGCAGTGCGTCCCGGTCGTCTCTTTCACGCCGAACAAGGAGTGTCCCATGCAAAACGATCCCGCCCTCGATCAGCTGTGTATCAACACGATTCGCACGCTGTCGATGGACGCTGTGCAAAAGGCCAATTCCGGTCACCCCGGCACGCCGATGGCATTGGCACCCGTTGCCTATCACCTGTGGCAAAACCATCTGCGTTACGACCCGGACGAGCCGCTGTGGCCGAATCGCGATCGCTTCGTGCTCTCGGTCGGGCATGCATCGATGCTGTTGTATTCACTGTTGCACCTCGCGAACGTCAAGGCCGTGGATGACGGCGGCAAGCCCACTAACGGACCCGCTGTGTCGCTCGACGATATCGAGCATTTCCGTCAATTGGGCAGCAAGACGCCGGGCCACCCGGAATACCGGATGACGACCGGCGTCGAGACCACCACCGGCCCGCTCGGGCAAGGGCTCGGCAACAGTGTCGGCATGGCGATGGCGGCACGCTGGTACGAGAGCCACTTCAACCAACCGGATGCGCCGCTGTTCGACTATCGGGTCTACGCGCTGTGTGGCGACGGCGACATGATGGAAGGCATCTCGCACGAGGCGGCTTCGCTCGCGGGACATCTCAAGCTATCCAATCTGATCTGGATCTACGACAGCAACCGCGTCACGATCGAAGGCCATACGGACCTCGCCTATAGCGACGACGTGGAGAGCCGCTTTCGCGGCTACAACTGGCACACGCTGCATGTGAACGACGCGAACGACGCCGCCGCGCTCGAAGCAGCGTTCGTCGAAGCGAAAAGCATCACCGACAGGCCGACCCTGATCGTGGTGCACAGCATTATCGGCTGGGGCGCGCCGCATAAGCAGGACACTTCGGCGGCGCACGGCGAACCGCTCGGCGTCGAGGAAGTGGCGCTCGCCAAAAAGGCGTACGGCTGGCCCGAGGATAAATTTTTCTACGTGCCGGACGGTGTGCACGAACGCTTCGCTGCTGGCTTCGGTGCGCGAGGCAAGGCGGCGCGCGAAGAATGGCAGGCGAAGTACGAGGCTTACAACAAAAAGCACCCGGAACTGGCGCGTGAATTCGCGCAGATCGAAGCGCACGAATTGCCGGCAGGTTGGGACAGCGACATTCCCACCTTCGATGCGGACCCGAAGGGTGTCGCTTCACGCGATTCGTCGGGCAAGGTGCTCAACGCGATTGCCGCGCGCGTTCCATGGATGATCGGCGGCGCGGCCGACCTCGCGCCTTCCACCAAAACCAATCTGAAGTTCGAGGGCGCGGGCAGCTTCGAACACGACAATTACGGCGGCTGCAACCTGCATTTCGGCATTCGCGAACACGCGATGGGCGCGGCGGTGAACGGCCTCGCGCTGTCGAATCTGCGGCCGTTCGGCTCGACCTTCCTGATTTTCAGCGACTATATGAAGCCGCCGATCCGCCTCTCGGCGATCATGGAAGTGCCGGCTATCTACGTGTTCACGCACGATTCGATCGGCGTGGGCGAAGATGGTCCCACGCATCAGCCGATCGAGCAGCTAGCGTCGCTGCGCGGCGTGCCGGGGCTGACCGTGCTGCGTCCGGGCGACGCCAACGAAGTGGCCGAGGCGTGGCGTGCAGCACTTGCGGATCCGCGGCGGCCTTCGTGCATCGTCGTGTCGCGTCAGCCGCTGCCCACGCTGGACCGCAGCCGCTATGCGGCTGCGAGCGGCACGCAGAGGGGCGCCTACGTGCTGGCCGATGCCGCCGACGGACAGAAGCCGCAAGTGATCCTGATGGCGACCGGCAGCGAGCTCTCGGTTTGCGTCGACGTGTACGAGAAGCTCAAGAGCGAGGGCATCGCGGCGCGTGTCGTGTCGATGCCGTCGTGGGATATCTTCGAGCGTCAGGACGAGGCGTATCAGGATTCGGTGTTGCCACCGGACGTGGACGCGCGCGTGGCGGTCGAACAGGCGGCCTCGCTGGGCTGGGATCGCTATGTGGGGCGTCTTGGCGCGCAGGTCGTGATGCATACGTTCGGCGCTTCCGCGCCGCTTGCCGAGCTGAAGAAGAAGTTCGGCTTCACGCCGGAGCATGTGTACGAAGCGGCGAAGCAGCAGATCGAGCGGGTGAAGTCCAAGCGCAGCCAGGAGTAGCGCGGGTGCGGCGTGGGCGATAGACACCGGCGGAGTGAGCCAGCTCACACCCGCCGGTTTTTCATTTGCAATTCGGCTTCGCGCGCTACCCTCGCCGCGAGATCAATTACAACATCAACGCGGAATCAATTCGCCGGAATCGTCACCACCGGCGCTTTGCTGCTCGTGTCGGCTTCCGCCAGCGCCATCAGATTTTGCACCACCGTGAAGGCGTATTTCGAATCGAAGTCGTTGCGATCGACCCAATACGTGGACGGGCCATACGCGATCATCACATACGCGTTGTCAGGCGGCGTCTTACCCGAATGCACGATGATGGTCGGCCGCGTCTCGCCGCCGATCAGCCCCACGGTCGGTTTGGTCGAGCCATCGCTGATGCGTTCGACAGGCACCTGCACCTGGGCGCCGAGATCGGTCAGGATGCCGAGCACGGAGCGCGTCACCATCGGAATCTTGTCGCCCTTCTGCGAGGCCGACGAGGGGCCGTAGACGATTTCATACGTGCGTGTATTCGACGACAGATGCAGCAGCTTGCGCACGCGCGCCAGATCGGCCGCCGTGGCCGGCGACTCGCCGCTGGTGGTCGCGCCCATGACCAGATATACGCCCATCGCGCCGTTCTTGCCGTCCGCCTGGCGTGACTCGACGTTCAACTCGCCCGCCAGTTGCAGGCGCCGCAGCGCTTGCAGCAATTCGAAGAACCCCGGCGCGCCCGCGCTGTTCTCGCCGCCGAGCGCATTGCCGTTCTGCAAGCCGCCCACCGACTGCGCGGTGATGCGCAACAGCAGATCGATCGGAATGCCGCCTTCGGCGAGCGGCAATACCAGCGACGGCGCGAGCGGCCGGATATACGCGGAGGCAAATGCTTCGCCGGTGGTCGGCGTGAAGGTGAAGGTCGGATGATTCGAGTAAGACACGCTGCCCGTGGCAAGCGCGTAGTTCGGCTGGCTGCCCGAGCCGACGTTGGCGGTGGCGCCGCCCGTCGCGTCGAACGTATAGGCCGCGATGATGCTGCTGACAGTCAGGAACGCGGGTGCGTCGCCGTAGCGGAGACCGACCACGGCGGCGAGAATCTCGCGTTTCTTTGCGTCGCCGAGGGCGCGCGCATAGTCGACCTGGTCGGCTTTCAGGCGGGACGGTCCGATGTGTACACAGGCTGAAGTGAGGCAGGCCGCGCATAATGCCGCGGCGACAGAAGCGGTTCTGATCATAACGGCGAGGAGGGCGGAACACTATCCGCTGAAGAATGGGCCCGCAACGGCGGTAGCAGGACCTATTCCCGTATGGCGGCGCAAGGGCGCCGATCGCCATTTCGTCCTATGAATCAGCGGTGTATTCGCCCGGATAGAGCGAAAGCGGCAGTGCGCAGGAATTGCTATTGCGTTGCAATATTAGCAGAAGCCCGTGCCTGATTACGCACGGTTCAAACCACCTGACGGGCGCATTACACGGAATCGTCTACTGTGTTCTCGGGCAGGTCCGCCGACATTTCGCCGGCAATGTCCAGCGTGCTGCGATAAGCGCGCGATTGCATTTCGGCAAGACGGCTCAACGTGCGTGACAGATCATGTGCCCCTTCCAGGCCGTTGAGCGCCGCCACGATCGGCTCATCGGATGCGATGAACAGGGCGCGCTTGCGGTCGTAGAAGATATCGACCAGCCAGACCAGCCGTTGCAGCGTGTGGGGGTGAGTCAGCGATTCGGTGCGCAGATTGTCGAGAATCAGACCGTGCCATTGCTCGGCAAGCTCCAGGTAGTCGAGATGCGAACGGCTCGCCACGCACAGATTCTCGAAGTCTGCCCATAGCAAAGCCGCGCCCGCTGCGCGCGCGGCGAGCGGCCTGCCAGCCGCGCTCAACGTGACCGGACTCGGCGCCGCGCTGCCTTCGTAGTGCACGAAAATCCGGCGCAGCGCTTCGTGGGTGGCGGAATCGAGCGGCGCAAAGAAACGCGGAACGTCCGCTTCTTCTCCGCCGAAACGATAGTCGCGCGCGCCGTCGAAATGAATCACGGTGAAGCAGCGTTTGATCTGCTCGATGGTCGGCAGAAAACGCTCGTGAAACTCCGGGTCGGCGAGCAGGGCGTCCGGCGCGTAGTTCGAGGTGAGTACGATGCGGGTGCCGAGGCCGATTGCGGTGTCGAGAAAGCGGCCCATCAGAAACGCGTCGGCGATATCGTGCACGTGGAATTCGTCGAAACACAGCAGCTCGCTACCATCGAGCCATTGTCGCGAGACCGAGCCGAGCCGGTCGTCGCCGCGTGGCTCGTTCACGAGCCGCCGGTTCATCTCACGCAGAAATTCGTGGAAATGCAGACGCCGCTTTCGGCCGTTCGCCAGTTCAAACACGGTATCGACCACCAGACTCTTGCCGCGCCCCGGCAATCCGTAGCAATACACGCCTTGATGGTTCGGTGCGGCGCCAGATGATCTCGCGGCCCGGCCGTTAGCGCCGAGCAGGGAGGCGAGCGCTGCGATCGCTTGACGCTGGCTCGCATCGGGCACGATGCCGTGCGCGGCCAGCGTGCGCGTGACCTGAGCTTCGTCAAACATGGGCAAGCGTGCCGGTGTGCAGCGAGTGGCTGCAAAAGCGTACAGCGGCGAATGGCGTAGCGAGGTGCGCGAGCATAAAGGGGCGGGTGGCGGAAATCGCGTCAGTTTAACAAGCCGCGCGTACCGCTCATACCCGCTGCCGGCTCAGTACCCGTTGCAATTCCCGTGGATCGACAGGTTTGGTGAAGTGATGGTCGAAGCCCGCCTCCACGGCGGTTTGCTTGTCCTGTTGCTGGCCCCAACCCGTGACGGCGATCAGCAGGATGCCGGCGTCCTCGTGATCGCGGCGAATCCGCCGCGCCACTTCATAGCCGTTCAATCGCGGCAAGCCGATATCCAGAATCACCGCCTGCGGGGCAAAGGCGTCGATCAGTTCGAGACCGGCAATGCCGTCGCCGGCGGTGCGCACTTCGTGGCCTTCGAGTTCGAGCACCATCGCAAGGCTTTCGGCGGCGTCCGCGTTGTCGTCGACGACCAGCACGCGCAGGCCGGCCGTATGCGGCGCCTCGGGCGGCGCGCTGTCGGCCGGCAGCGAGGCGGCTTTCGTCAGCGGCAGCCGGATCACGAACTCGCTGCCGGTGCCGGGGCCGTCGCTGAAGGCCGCGACCGTGCCGCCGTGCAGTTCCGCGAGGCCGCGCACCAGTGCGAGACCAATGCCGAGCCCGCCTTGCGAGCGGTCCAAAGCCGGCGCGAGTTGCGAGAACATTTCGAACACGCTGTCCAGATGCTCGCGTGGAATGCCGATACCGGAATCGCGCACGACGATCACCGCTTCGTCGCCTTCACGCTCCGCTGCGAGCGAGATGCTGCCGCCAGGCGGCGTGTACTTGGCCGCGTTGTTCAGCAGATTCAGGATCATCTGCGAGAGGCGCGTGGGATCGGCGATCAGATAAAGCGGCTCGCGGGGCAGCGTCACGCTCAAATGATGGGATGAGGCCTGCACGGTCGGCCGCGCCGCTTCCATGGCCGATTGCATCGCGCGCGCCAGTTCGAGCCGTTGCTTGCGCAACTCCAGCTTGCCCTGGGTGATGCGCGAGACTTCCAGCAGGTCGTCGACCAGATGCGTCATGTGTTGCAGTTGCCGGTCGAACACGTCGCGCGACCAGTTCAGTTGCGGATCGGCGAACTCCTTCAAACGCAAAATCTCGAGGACGTTGCGCATGGGCGCAAGCGGATTGCGCAGTTCATGCGCGAGCGTGGCGAGGAATTCATCCTTGCGGCGATCGGCCTTGGAGAGTTCGAGATTCAGCCGCGTGAGCTGATGTTCCGCGCGCCGGCGCTCGGTAATGTCGCGATTGATGCTGACCGCGCCGTAGATGTCGCCACGCGCGTTCGCGAGCGGCTTGACCACGGTTTCGCAGACGCCGCGCGAACCGTCGCGCCGCACGAAGGGCAACTCGCCGCGCCACGTGCCTTCGGCGGCCAGCGCCGCCAGCGTTTCCCGGCGAATGTTCAAGGCATCTTCCGGCGGCAGGAAGAGCGCGACCGGCTTGCCGAGAATCTCGCGCATGCGATAACCGAGCATGCGCTCGCCGCCCACGTTGAAGTCGGTGATATTGCCGCGCAGATCGGTGATCACGATCGCGTCACTCAGGTGCTCGAAGATCGCGGCCTGGCGCAGCAGCACGGTCTGCGCTTCCTTGCGTTCGGTAATGTCGATGCCGAGGCCGTAGATCATCAGCGGCTCGCCGTGCCGGTCGTAGGCGGCGCGCCCGCGCCCTTCCATCCAGCACCAGTCGCCGCTCGCATGCAGGAAGCGGAATTCGGCGACGTAATCGTCGCCGGCTTCCACCGCATGGTCCACCGCCTCGTTCAGCGCGAGCAGATCGCCTGGATGAATCAGTTCGAAAAAGCCGCCGGGCGTATTGGCAAAACGTCCTTCGGCGTAGCCCGCGAGCGCTTCCAGTTCTCGGCTCCACCAGAACCTGCCGGACTTCGGCTCGTGCGACCACGCGCCCATGCGCGCGCCGCGCATGGCGAGACTCAGCACGTCGCGGCTTTCCTGCAACTCTTTTTGCGCGAGCTGATGCGCGGCCACGGAGGCCTCGGCGTTGCGCCGTGCGAGCAGCAACTCCTGCTCGTACTTATGGCGATCGGCGACGATCAGCACGGCCACTTCGAGGTAAGTCAGCTCGCCATGACGGCGGCGCACCGCGTTGAGCAGCATCGGCAGCATGTGGCCGTCGCGATGCATCATGTTCAGCTTGACCTCGGCCACCGAACCCTGCATTTGCAGGAGCGGCGCCCAATGCGTCTGATAGAACACCTTGCCGCCCGTGCTCAACAGATCCTGAATCTGTCGCGCGCCGGCAAGCTCGTGGGCCTCGTAGCCGAGCCAGCCGCAGAAGGTCGCGTTGACGCGCAGGATGCGGCCATTGTGGTCGGTGACGAGCAGGCCGCAGGCGGCGTGCTCAAACAGCGCATCGCCGGAGGGCAGCGGGTAGTCCGTGCTTTGCATCGCGTTACAGGCTCATCGGCCCGAGAAAGGCGCGCATGGCAGCCGCGCTCGCCTGAGGCGAACTCAGGTGCGGACAATGGCCGATGTTTTCGATCAGCTGCAGCGAACTGCCGGGCAGCATGCGGTGCATGTATTCGCCGACCTCGCGCGGCGCGATGATGTCGTCGCTACATTGCAGAATCAGCGTGGGCATGACGGCGCGCGGCAGGATGTCGCGATGGTCGGAGAGAAAGGTCACGCGCGCGAATTGCCGCGCAATCTCGGGATCCGCGCGGCAGAAGCTGTTGGTCAGTTCGACGCCGAGTTCCGGCTGCTCCGGCGCGCCCATGATGGCCGGCGCCACGGTACTCGACCAGCCGAGGTAGTTGCTCTCCAGCGTGCGCAGCAGGTCCTCGATATCTTCGCGAGAGAAGCCGCCCACGTAGTCGCCGTCGTTCACATAGCAGGGCGACGGGCTGACCATGATATGCGCGCGGAAGAGTTGCGGCGCCTGCAGGCTCGCGATGAGGCCGATCATTGCGCTCACGGAGTGGCCGACGAACACCACCGGAGCCTCGGCGACTTCGCGAATGATCTCGATCAGGTCGCTCGCGTATCCGTGCAGCGAGTCGTACTTGTCGATGTCGTACGCGGCGAGGTCGGACGAGCCACTGCCGACGTGGTCGAACAGCACGATCCGGTATTCGTCATGAAACGACGGCGCGAGATAGCGCCACATGCTCTGATCGCACCCGAAGCCGTGCGCCATCACCATGGTCCGTGTGCCGCGGCCGGAAATCTGTATGTTGTTGCGCTGGGTGATGCTCATGGTCTGTTCCCGAAGCCTGCCGGATGAAAGCGGCGATCACGCCAGGCGCGCCTCAGCCGGTATTCAGCAGAATGTTACCCGAGTCTTGCCCGAGTGTTGCCCGAGTGTTGCCGCGAAGCCGTGTATCGGTGTTGTCAGGCGTGGGCGGCATGTGGGACTCGGAGTGAGAGGTCTTGCGTCTGACGCAGCGACCATCGTTTGGTTCCGGCGCGCATGTGATCCGCGAGCGGTCAATCCCGTATGATGCAATCGGCATTGGCATTGGCATTGGCATTGGCACGGCGGAAAGTGGCGGGCAGACGCACGCCGCAGGCTTTCCATTCGCGTGTCCGTCAACCGGTCTCGATCTTCGGCTGCGGCGCCTCAGGTGACTCGGTTCCGAATCGTTCGTATTGCGAAATCACCTGTGCGCCGAATAGCAGTAGTGTTGCGAGCCACTCCAGGCTGAACAGGATCACGATCGCCATGGTCAGCGATCCATATACCACGCTGACTTGCGAGAGCGTGGCGAAATACCAGACCAGCACATGCCGGGTGATCTCCCACAGCGCGGCGGCCACTATGCCGCCGAACAGCGCATGTTTGAGCGAAGGGCGTCCAACCGGCATCACCATATAGATCGAAGTCAGCACGAAAATCTCGCCCGCGAGGCCGAGCAGATACAGCACGACGCGAGAGAGTCCTTGCAATGAAACGTGCAGCCCGAACAAATCGATGCCTTCGGCGCCGATCGCCTCGAGACCGCTCGACACGAAGGTGACGATCAGCAAGCCCACGCCGAGAAACAGGATGTAGCAATACGGCAGCATGGCCGAGAGCAGGAAGTGCCGTCGCCGCACCACTACGCGGTGAACGAAAATCAGCGACATGGCGTTCTCCAGAACGGTGAAGGCGAGCGAGCTGAAGAAGATCATGGTGAGCAGCAGCACCCAGCCGATCACCGCGCGATGCGCGAGAAAATTGGCCAGTTCGCGCACGAGCGCATTCGATTGACCCGGCACCAGCCATTGCAACAGATGCGCGAGCGCCGCCAGTAAAACATGTTGCGGCACGACGCGCGACAGGGCGATCACGATCAGGATCATCAGTGGCACGATCGACAGCAACGCGTAATACGCGACTGCGCCGGCGAGCAGCAAACCCTGGTTTGCACGAAACGCCTTCAAGGTTTGCAGCAGGAAAGTACCGGGATGTTTTGCCACATACAACGCGTGATCGTCGATGATGGTTTGCATGGGACCTCTCAGCGCGCGTTGCGAACTCTGCGGGCATGCAGACTTTGTCGACGCGCTTGCCTTGTCACTTAAGCAAGTATGCGGCCATACTGGATAACGCTGTCGTTCGGATGCGCCGACCCGGCAAAGTGCGCCGGGAATGCAGTTTGCTTGGCGGCTGTGGCGACGTTGCATCAACCTGCTTCAGGACCCCACTTGAACCTAGCCTCTGACCACGCGGACAGCGCGGACCTGGTGGTTGCGCGGCCCGAGGGACTGTACTGTCCACCCGGCGACTTTTATATCGACCCGTGGCGCCCTGTCGAACGCGCCGTGATCACGCATGCGCATTCCGATCACGCGCGCTTCGGGCATCGCCACTATCTTGCGTCGCGAGCCGGGGCGAACGTGCTGATGTCGCGTTTGCCCGGCATTTCGCTGCAAACCCTGGCTTATGGCGAGCGTCTCGATCTCAACGGCACAACCGTCTCGCTGCATCCCGCCGGGCACGTGCTGGGCTCGGCGCAAGTGCGGATCGAACACCGAGGGCGCGTTTGGGTCGCATCGGGCGACTACAAGCTCGACCCCGACCCGACTTGCGACGCTTTTGAACCGGTACGGTGCGACACCTTCATTACCGAGTCGACCTTCGGCCTGCCGATCTATCGATGGGACGCGCCGCAAACCGTATTCGATGGCATCGATTCGTGGTGGCGTCACAACGCTGCGGAAGGACGCGCGTCGGTCCTGTTCTGCTATTCGTTTGGCAAGGCGCAGCGCGTGCTGGCGAGCGTCGACGCGGGCATTGGTCCGATCTTCTGTCACGGCGCGGTCGAGCCGCTCAATCGCGCGTATCGGCAAGCCGGGGTCAGCTTGCCGCCGGTGCGTCCAGTCAGTGAGATACCGGTCAAGGACAAGGCCGTGTTCCGGCAAGCGTTGATCGTTGCGCCGCCGTCCGCGCAGGGCAGCGCGTGGCTCAAGCGCTTCGGCGACTACAGCGACGCGTTCGCTTCGGGATGGATGCGGTTGCGAGGCGCGCGCCGCAGGCGTGGTGTCGACCGCGGTTTCGTACTGTCGGACCACGCGGATTGGCCCAGCCTGCAAACGGCTATTCAGGCGACTGGCGCCGCACGCGTAATCGTGACCCACGGGTCCGTCGAGCCGATGGTGCGCTGGTTGCGGGAACAGGGCCTCGAAGCGGGCGCGTTTGAAACGCAGTACGGCGACGATACGGTCGAAGCGGACGCCGCGGGTGCGGATGAAACAGCCGCTACAGGTAACGTAAAACTTCCACTCGATCAGATGGGCGAGCAGGACGAGTCCGCCGATAACGCCGCCACGCTCGCTGATCCCGTCAACCCGGCGAGTAGCGCATGAAACGCTTCGCGGCCCTCTATACCGCGCTCGACGCGACCACCTCGACGCACGACAAACTCGAGGCGCTTACCAGTTACTTTGCCGTGGCCGAGCCGGAAGATGCGGCGTGGGCATCGTATTTCCTCGCTGGCGGTAAGCCGCGCCAATCGGTGCCCACGCGTCTTCTGAGCGAGATCGCCCGCGAGCGCGCCGGTCTGCCGGCATGGTTATTCGAGGAGTCGTATCACGCCGTGGGCGATCTGGCGGAGACCATCGCGCATATTCTGCCGCCCGCGCAGCGCACCTCCGAACTGGGTCTCACGCAATGGATCGAGCAGCGCATTCTGACGTTGCGTGGGGCGGCGCCGGAAGAGTTGCGCACGCGTTTGCTCAGCTATTGGGACGAACTCGATTGGGGTGGCCGCTTTCTGCTGACGAAACTGATTGGCGGCGGGTTTCGCGTCGGCGTGGCGCGGCAACTGGTGGTGAGGGCGCTTGCGGAAGTGGCGGGCGTTGATCATAAGCGGATTGCGCAACGCATGGTGGGTTGGACCGACTCGCAACAGAAGCCCGACGCCGCGCGCTATCTGCGTTTGATCGCACCCGAAGCAACGGGTGACGATGCACAAGCCGGCGAGCCCCAGCATGACAGCGATCTCGGGCTGCCGTATCCGTTCTTCCTGGCCCATCCGTTGCAGGCTGAGCCGGCCACGCTTGGCGATCCCTCGCAATGGCAGATCGAATGGAAATGGGACGGCATTCGCGCGCAGCTCGTCAAACGCGGCGGACGCGTCTGGCTGTGGTCACGCGGCGAAGATCTGATCACGGACCGGTTCCCCGAAGTCGCGGCGCTAGGTGAGGCCTTGCCAGACGGCTTCGTGATCGATGGGGAGATCCTCGCGTGGGAACCGGGCGCAAGCGCGCCATTGCCATTCGCGCGCTTGCAACCCCGTATTGCCCGCAAAACGCTGACGAAAAAAATCCTCGCCGATTCGCCCGCCACGCTTCTTGCTTACGATCTGCTCGAAGCGCACGGCAGGGATTTGCGCATGACGCCGCTTGCCGCGCGGCGAGTCCAACTGGATGCGCTCGCAACCGCCATGGAAGGCACGCTCGCGCGTGATCTGCTGCGCGTGTCGCCGCTCGTGCGCGCGCCAGACTGGCATGCGCTGGCGGCGTTGCGTGATGAGAGCCGCGCGCGTGGCGTGGAAGGTCTGATGGTCAAGGAGCGCGAGTCGATGTACGGAGTGGGCCGGACCAAGGCGTCCGGCACATGGTGGAAATGGAAAATCGATCCTTATGCAGTAGATGCCGTGCTGGTTTACGCACAGCGCGGACATGGCCGCCGGGCCAGTCTCTACACCGATTTCACATTCGCGATATGGGATGAAGCGGACGGTGTACGCACGCTCGTACCGTTCGCCAAGGCGTATTCCGGACTGACTGACGAAGAAATGCGCCAGGTGGATGCGATTGTGCGCAAGACCACGATCGAGAAATTCGGTCCTGTGCGCAGCGTGACGCCCACGCTGGTATTCGAAATCGGCTTCGAGGGCATTCAGGCGAGCCCGCGTCATAAATCCGGCGTGGCCGTGCGGTTTCCGCGCATGCTGCGCTGGCGCACCGACAAACATATCGACGACGCCGATACGCTCGCCATGCTTAAAGGCTTCATCGACGATCCCTCGGGATAAACCCGCTGAGTAGAAATCCCTAAAGCGTGCAAGTGGCAGCCGCCTCGTGCACGCGGCAAGCGCGGCCCGCACAGCCGTTGTGCGTCTGATCGACGCACAGGCGTCATCTACCGCGAAATTCGCGCTGTCTCCTGGTATTAAATCCATGAGCGGTGATTTATGGCGTGAGCTATGGTGGTGAAGTAAAGCGTATGCGGCGGCCGCCTGAGCGCCTCGCTACGCACACCGAAGCCTTCGTCGGGCGCACGATGGATTTTGTCCGTGCGTCGGGAGCGAATCTTGCGCGCGTGTTCCGAAGTGCCTGCGAGTAGCGCATGGAAGAATGCCAGGGAGAAGAGGGTGACGTTCGACGACCGTATGGATGAAAACGACGACGTTGTCGTGTGGAGGCCGATCCAGTACGCGATGGTCTCGCACCGGCGTGTGCTCGTGGTGGACGATTACCGTGAAGCGGCGGAGGCATTGCAGATGTTGCTCACCGCCGACGGCTTCGAGTGCCGCGCGCTCGAGGACCCGCTTGCGGTCTGCGAGATGGCGCGCGAATGGCAGCCATTCGCGGTGGTGCTCGACATCAAGATGCCGGGGCTCGACGGACTTGAGCTGGCTCGCCGCCTGCGCGCACACGCTTCGACTTCCCATATGCTGCTGGTGGCGTGTACCGCGTTTGCCTCGCGTGACGACCGGGCCCGCGCCAAAGCGGCCGGCTTCGACGCACATTGCGCCAAGCCGCTAACGCCCGAGCGTTTGTTGCGCGTACTGGAATCAGCCGCTGCACTGCACGAGGCCGGACGACCGTAAAGGCTGCGTGCGCTTTGAAAAAAATCCCATGCCATCGATCATGCTATTGCCGAAAGATTGAATCAGGAGCAGGGGATGCAGATCAAATTCTCCTTCCGGCATGACGAAGTTGTAGAAACCACGATAGAACGCGGGTCCACGGGTTGCTGATTGCGTTGCCATGCGGTGTGCATTCACACATCGCGCAATCTCATCGCAACCGGAGGTCCGTCATGAGCGACACGCAACGTCCTGCACCACCTTTCCCCAACCAGCAACAGACCCACACGCCAGGGCTCACCGCGCCGATGCAACCGCAACCCGACCACGGCGAGCGGTCCTATCGAGGCTCGGGACGTCTCGCGGGCAAAGCGGCGATAGTCACCGGCGGCGACAGCGGGATCGGCCGCGCCGTTGCCATCGCATTCGCGCGCGAAGGCGCCGACGTGCTCATTTCGTATCTGAACGAGGACGACGACGCGCGCGAGACCGCGCGTTGGGTCGAGGAGGCGGGCCGCAAAGCCGTCTTGCTGCCAGGTGACATCACGAAGCCCGCGCATTGCAATACGATCGTCGATCGGGCTATTGAGGCTTTTGGCCGGCTGGACATTCTTGTCAATAACGCCGCCTACCAGATGAGCTATCCGTCGCTCGATGCGATCAGCGACGAAGAGTGGGACAAGACCTTCGATACCAACATCGGCGCGATGTTCAGGATCACGCGGGCCGCGGTCAGACATATGAAACCCGGTGCCGCGATCATCAATACCACGTCGATCAACGCGGATCATCCTAATCCGGGGTTGATCGCGTATGCGACGACCAAGGGCGCGATTCAGAACTTCACGGGTGGCCTTGCGCAACTGCTGGCGGAGAAGGGCATTCGTGCCAACTGCGTGGCGCCCGGACCGATCTGGACGCCGCTGATTCCTTCGACCATGCCGCCGGAGAAGGTCGAGAAGTTCGGCGAACAGGTGCCGATGAAGCGGCCCGGTCAGCCCGCCGAACTTGCGGCGGCCTACGTGATGCTCGCCTCCGATGAAGCCAGCTATATCTCCGGCGCAACTATCGCGGTCACCGGCGGCTCGCCGATCATTTAGGTCGATTGAATTAATCCGGCAGCGCTGCGTTTCCTTTGTTCGACGATAGCTTCGTTCGCCAGCACGACGCAGACGCGGCGCGAGCGCGGACCGACGTGCCGCGGTGGCACGTCGCTTGCGCAACCCCGCTGTATCGCTTAGCGACCTATCGTCAGGAGAAGGAGAAACCCATGGATACCCCAATCGCGGACTCGGCGCTCGATCTCGCGCCGAGCGAAGTCGAGCGCGTGCCCGTCACGTTCGAAATCAACGGCAAAACCCGGCATTTCGAAGTGGAAGCATGGACCACGCTGCTCGATCTGCTGCGCGAACACTGTCATCTGAGCGGCACAAAAAAAGGCTGCGATCATGGGCAATGCGGCGCCTGCACGGCAATCGTCGATGGCCAGCGGATCAATACCTGTCTTGCGCTCGCGGCCGTGCGCGACGGCGCTTCGATCACGACGATCGAAGGCCTCGCCGATGGCGACACGCTGCATGTCATGCAGCAGGCGTTCATCGACCACGATGCGTTTCAATGCGGCTACTGCACGCCGGGGCAGATCTGCTCGGCCGTTGCCATGCTCGACGAGGGCCACGTGAAGTGTGCCGACGACGTGCGCGAATTGATGAGCGGCAACCTGTGCCGCTGCGGCGCTTACACGAATATCGTCGCGGCGATTCTCGACGCCGCTGACTTGCCGAACAAGCAGCGCACCGGCGAGGGAGCGCACTCATGAACCGCTTTTCTTATACCCGCGCGAGCGCGGTGCCTCAGGCAATCGATCAGCATCGCGCCGATGCGACGGCGGCGTTCATTGCGGGCGGCACGAACCTGGTCGACTTGCTGCGCGAAGACGTGACGCATCCTGCGGTGCTGGTCGATATCAACCGTTTGCCGCTCAGGCAGATCGAGACGACGGAATCAGGCGGACTCAAGATTGGAGCATTGGTAACCAACAGCGCGGTTGCGTACGACCGCGCGGTGGCCGCGCGCTATCCGCTGCTGGCCAAAGCCATTCTGGCCGGTGCGTCCGCGCAGATCCGCAATGTGGCGACAGTCGGCGGCAATCTGCTGCAACGCACGCGCTGCCATTATTTCTACGACGCCGGCACACCCTGCAACAAACGCGAACCGGGAACGGGCTGCCCGGCGCTGGAAGGCGTGAACCGTATTCATGCCATTCTCGGCGCAAGCGATCAGTGCATCGCCGTGCATCCGTCGGACATGTGTGTGGCGCTTGCAGCGCTCGATGCCAGCGTGCATCTCGCCGGTAAGGACGGTACGCGTACGTTGCCATTTGCAGACTTTCATCGCCTTCCCGGCGACACGCCGAACATCGATTCGAATCTGCGCGACGATGAATTGATCACGGCGATCGAGTTGCCGAAGCAGGGCTTCGCCACCCATTACGCTTACGTGAAAGTGCGCGACCGGGCCTCGTATGCGTTCGCGTTGGTGTCCGCTGCAGTGGGTGTGGAACTCGACGGCGACACGATCGTGAACGCGCACTGCGCGCTCGGCGGCGTGGCGCACAAACCGTGGCGCGATACCGTTGCGGAAGGGGGCTTGCGCGGCAAGCGCCTCGATGCCGCCACCGTGCGCGATTTCGCCACCATGCTATTACGCGGCGCCCACGGCTATCGGGATAACACGTTCAAGATCGAACTGGCGGCACGCGTCGTCGTGCGCGCGTTCGAATTGGCGACGCAACGTTCGTTTGAGGAGACCGCACCATGAACCGCGTCGAATCATTGCCGGCCGCACGGGCGACCGGGGTGCCGCACAACCGCGTGGACGGGAGATTGAAAGTCACCGGCGCGGCGCACTATGCCGCTGATTTCACGGCTGAAGGTCTCACTTATGGTTTCGTCGTGTCGAGCACCATTGCGACAGGCCGTATCGTGTCGATCGATTCATCCGCCGCGTTGGCGTTGCCGGGCGTGCTGTTGGTGCTGACTCATCAGAATCGCCCGGCATTGCCGTTCGAAGACAAAGCGTACAAGGATAGGGTCGCGCCAGGCGGCAGTCCGTTCAGGCCGCTATGGGACGATCGCGTCTGGTACAGCGGACAACCTGTCGCTCTGGTCATTGCCGGATCGCTGGAACTGGCGCGCTATGCGGCGTCGCTCGTGAAAGTCCGTTATGAAGCCACGCCGCATCAAACCGACTTGAGCGAAGCAGTGATGAGCGCTGTTCCGCCTTCGACTGAAAAAGGCGGCTTCGAACCACCGCCGCCGGCTCGCGGCGACGCGGACACGGCGCTGGCGAGCGCCGTCGCGCGCGTGGATACCTTCTACAGCACGCCCGCGGAATATCACAATCCGATGGAAATGCATGGATGCACCGTGGTGCCGGACGCGCAAGGGCGCCTGACCGTGTATGAAAAGACTCAAGGCGTCGGCAATACCAAGTCGTATCTCACCAATCTGTTTGGCCTGAAAGACGACGAGGTGCAGGTGATCGCGCCGTTCGTCGGCGGTGCTTTCGGCTCGGGGCTGAGGCCGCACTATCATCTTGCGCTCGCGGTCATGGCCGCGCGCGAACTGAAGCGGCCTGTCCGGCTCACGTTGACACGTCAGCAGATGTTCACGTTTGCCCACCGCCCGCAATCCATCCAGCGTGTCGCACTCGGTGCGGGCGCCGACGGCAGATTGCAGTCGGTGATTCACGAAGCGGTGTCGGAGACCTCGCAATACGAAGACTACTGCGACGTAGTCGTCAATTGGGCCGGGCAACTGTATCAGTGCGACAACGTCACGATGGGCTACAAGGTCGCGCGAATCGATGTGCCGACGCCAGCGGACACGCGCGCGCCAGGCGCGGCACAAGGGCTTTTCCCGTTGGAAATGGCCATGGACGAACTGGCCGAAGCCTTGCAGATGGATCCACTCGATCTGCGTTTGCTCAATTACGCCGAGCGTGACGCCAACAAGAACTTGCCTTTTTCCAGTAAAGCATTGCGCGAGTGCTTTCGCGAAGGCGCGGCGCGCTTCGGCTGGGACAAACGGCCGCTTGCGCCGCGAGCCCGGCGCGAAGGTCATGAACTGATCGGCTGGGGCATGGCGGCTGGGGTGTGGGACGCCATGCAGAACGAGGCGTCCGCGCGCGCGGTGATGACGCGCGACGGCCAGGTGAAAGTCTCGAGTTCGACCGCGGATATCGGCACCGGCACCTACACGGTGATGTGCCAGATCGCCGCGGATGCGCTCGGCGTTTCGATTCACGACGTCCAATTCGAACTCGGCGACACACGCTTGCCGAAGGCGCCGATTGAAGGCGGCTCGTGGACGGTGTCGTCAGTGGGCAGCGCGGTGGATGTCGCCTGCAAGCGCCTGCACAACCGCCTCGTCGAACTCGCGCGGCAACATGGCGGCGCACGTTTCTCGAGCGTTGCACGCGAAGACATCCGCCGCGTGGGTGAGCGTCTCGTTTGCGGCACCGGTGCAGACGATGCGATCACTATCGACGCGCTGTTTATCCGCGCGGGCGTCGACGAACTCGACGAGCAGGCCAGCGTGCAACCGCATGAAAAGCAAAAGGCGTATTCGATGGGCACGCATTCCGCCGTATTTGCCGAAGTGCGCGTGGACGAAACGCTCGGCACGGTGCGGGTGTCGCGCGTGGTCAGCGCGATCGCCGCGGGGCGAATGATGAATCCGAAGACGGCGGCCAACCAGATTGCCGGTGGCGTGGTGTGGGGCATCAGCATGGCGCTGCACGAGCATGGTCAGTTCGACCATACACTCGGGCGGCAAATGAATCACAACTTCTCCGAATACCATGTGCCGGTCAATGCCGACATCCACGACATTGACGTGTTGTTCGTTGAAGAACACGACGATATCGTCAATCCGTTGGGGGCGAAAGGCGTGGGAGAAATCGGCGTTGTGGGTGTGGCCGCCGCGGTGAGCAATGCGGTCTGGCACGCAACCGGCAAGCGGGTGAGGGCGCTGCCGATTACGCTGGATAAGCTGTTAGGAGGCTGACGCGCGCGAGGCGCAGAAGTCTTCGCCAGACGGCTCGCGCCCTCGCGTGGGCTCCGGCGAGGGGCGGCAACCTTCACCGTCCCCCGCCGGGCGCGCCGACTCGTCAATAGCCGCGACGCTGCGGCAAATGCCTGAAGCTCAATCCGGCGCGTACTTGAATTCAGGCAGCGTTTCAAGCGACTTTTTCGTGGCTTCCGGCAGCACTACACGACGGTTGTTGATCTGCAAATCGTTGAACGGAACGGCGACGAGATGTTTGCCCATGCCCAGAAAGCCGCCTACCGACAGGATTGCGTATGTGCCGCGATCTCCGCTCGGCGACACGATCAGGTCGTCCAGGGTGCCGATCGTGTCTTTGTTCTTGTTATAGACATCGGCGCCGCTTAGCTTGGAGGCACGATAGCCGCTGGCAAGCTGGACCACATCCGTGCGCTTTTCCGTGATCGCTTGCGGCGCGCCTTGAGCGTAGGCGTTGCCATATGACGCGAATGTGGCGAGCAGCAATGCTGTGGCGGCGAGCGGTTTGAGTAGTGTTTTCTTCATGACGAACTTCTCCCTGATATGGTCTGGCGCTTTGCGGTGCACTGCGGTGAGCGCCATGTCGGCTTCGATTGTGCGAGCCTGCCCTGATAGCTGCAAAATTTGTGCCGCACAGGCTCGTTCCCGTTGCGATCGTGTCAGGTCCGTAATTTGCTATTTCAGCGGGCTTGCTGTTCACTGCTTAAAACATGCGCGTCAGCGCCTCTTGCTTCCACAGGAACCCCTATGTCATCCCAAGCCAACTACTCGACGCGTATCGCGGAAGGCACGCCTTTTCCGCTCGGCGCGACATGGAACGGAAGCGGCGTCAACTTTGCGCTGTTCTCGGCGCACGCCACCAAGGTTGAACTTTGCCTGTTCGATGAAACCGGCGAAAACGAAATCGAACGCATCGAATTGCCGGAATACACCGACGAGGTCTGGCATGTCTTCGTGCCGAATCTCAAACCGGGCGCCGTCTACGGCTATCGCGTGCATGGTCCTTATGAACCCGAGAAGGGACATCGTTTCAATCCGAACAAACTTCTGCTTGATCCGTATGCGAAAGCACACATTGGCGAGTTGAAGTGGGCGCCGGAAATCTTCGGCTATACGCTGGATTCCGAAGAAGGCGATCTCTCTTTCGATGAGCGCGACAGCGCGCCCTTCGTGCCGAAGTGCAAGGTGGTCGACGCCAACTTCTCGTGGAGTCATCCCGAGCGCAATGCGTTGCCGTGGGAACGCGTGATTTTTTACGAAGCCCATGTGCGCGGATTTACCAAACGGCATCCCGAAGTACCCGAAAATCTGCGCGGCACGTTCGCCGGACTTGGGCAACAGGTCGTGCTGGACTACATCCGGAGTCTCGGCGTGACATCGGTCGAATTGATGCCGGTGCAGACTTTTGTCAACGACAGTTATCTGCTCGACAAGGACCTGACCAACTACTGGGGCTACAACACCATCGGCTTCTTCGCGGCCGATCCGCGTTTCTTCGCGTCGTCAATCGATTCGGTGGGCGAGTTCAAGGAAATGGTGGACCGCTTTCACAACAACAATCTCGAAGTCATTCTCGACGTGGTGTACAACCACACGGCCGAAGGCAACGAGCGTGGGCCGACGATCTCTTTCAAGGGAATCGACAACGCGTCGTACTATCGGTTGATGCCTGATGAGCCGCGCTATTACATCAACGACACCGGCACCGGCAACACGCTGAACCTGTCGCATCCGCGCGTGCTGCAAATGGTGACCGACAGCCTGCGCTACTGGGTGACGGAAATGAAGGTGGACGGTTTCCGTTTCGACCTCGCCACGATTCTCGGCCGTGAACTGCATGGTTTCGACGAAGGCGGCGGTTTCCTCGACAGTTGCCGGCAGGACCCGGTGCTGTCGAGCGTGCGGCTCGTGGCCGAGCCGTGGGATTGCGGCCCTGGCGGCTATCAGGTCGGCGGCTTTCCGCCCGGCTGGGCCGAGTGGAACGACCGCTTTCGTGACACCGTGCGTGAATACTGGAAAGGCGACGAGGGGAAGGTCCCCGATCTCGCTACGCGTCTCACCGGTTCCGGCGACAAGTTCAACCATCGCGGCCGCCGCCCGTGGGCGAGCGTAAACTTCATTGCCGCGCACGACGGCTTCACGCTCAACGATCTCGTCTCATACAACGACAAACACAATGAGGCCAACGGCGAGGACAACAAGGACGGCCACTCGGATAACAAGTCCTGGAACATGGGCGTGGAAGGTCCGACCGACGACCCGGAGATTCGTCAACAACGCGAGCGCCAGAAACGCAATCTGCTGGCCACGCTGCTGCTCTCGCAAGGCACGCCGATGATTCTTGCCGGCGATGAATTCGGCCGCACGCAGAAGGGCAACAATAATGCCTACTGTCAGGACAACGAGATCAGCTGGGTTGATTGGGAAGCGATCGACGACGACGGCCGTGCGCTGACCGAGTTCGTCAAGAATCTGACCACGCTGCGGCACCGTCTGCCGGTTTTGCGGCGCGGTCGCTTTCTCACCGGTGAATACAATGAGGCTCTGGAGGTCACGGACGCGCGCTGGCTTTCGCCCGACGGCACCGATCTTTCGCAGGAGCAGTGGGACGATCCGTCCATGCGCTGTTTTGGCCTTGTAATCGACGGCCGCGCGCAGGCGAGCGGGATTCGCCGGCCGGCGTCGGACGCGACTTTGCTACTGGTGCTGAACGCGCATCACGATGTCGTCAATTTCACGCTGCCGGACATTCCCGAGGGCGATCGGTGGACTTGCCTGCTCGACACCAACATGCCGGTGCGCGCGGAATTGCCTCATTTCGCCGCCGGCGACGCGTATCAGGTGACCGGCCGCTCGCTGCTGCTGCTTGCGCTCGAAGCGCCGAGCCGCGCCACACAGCGTGTATTCGATCGCCTGGAAGAGCAACTCACCACCGACGAAACCGAACCCCCTGCACAGGATTGACGAACCGTTACGAAGGCCTCCAACGGGCTGGCGCCGGCGGGTATAGCGCTTGCTCGTTTCCCGATGACTGCGCGCCCGCTGCCTTCAGCGGCGGGCGCGCAAGTCAGCCGATACCGGCCTTCGTCAGCTCTAACTGAGGGTGATCAAATGGAACAGGAACAAACCTCTCAAGAGGAACAGATTCGCACGCGCGCTTACTACCTGTGGGAACAGTCAGGTGATCAGAAGGGCACGCCTGACGAGTATTGGGAGCAGGCACGCGCTGAAATAGAAAAAGAGGCGCCGCCGACGGAAAGTGGTCCCGTGGGTGAGAAGCCTGCGAATTAGATGCGCTGTCAGGCAGATATCGAGCGAGCACGGCATTGAAGAAAAGGTGGCCAGACGGTTGGCCGCAAAGTGAAGTGCAGCTACGAGTTGCATTGTCGACGCCCGCGCGGCCCGCTGCCGCGATGCCGTCGGCGTGCGCAACCTGGATGAGCTGCCACGCCTGACGAGAACGGGAACGTAACGGAGCCGAACAGAGCATTCGCCAATGAAGGACATTCCCGACCCGCGTGGCGTGAGGCCTGCCGCCCGCATTCAGGCGCCACCCGCTGCCTTCGGCCTTGACAGCCTGATTGCGCTTGCCGTGGGCGTGACGGTGGTCGCGTGCCTGTACTTTGCGAGCGCGGTGCTGATTCCAATCACGCTCGCGATCCTGCTCAGCTTCCTCGTCGCCCCGTTGGCAGACGCGCTGACGCGATTGCGGCTCGGCCATGTGGCGTCCGTATTCGCCGCAGTGGTGATTTCGGTGTCGCTGATCGGTTTGCTCGGCGCGGTGATCGCCACCCAACTCACCGATCTTGCAGCCGGCATGCCGCGCTATCAGGCGACCGTCGAGCACAAGATGGAAACCGCGCACAATCTGACCATCGGCAAACTGAACCGTTTCGCCAGCGCGGCCGGTCAGGCCCTGCAGCGCGCGACGATCGAACCGCCGCAACCGGCGCCGCAGCGCAATGCCGCTTCGTCCGGCGCTGCCCAATCGACTGCCAATGTTCCCGCCGCGGTCCCGGTCGAGGTGCGCGAACCGGTGCCGACACCGTTCGAACTCGCGCGGCGCGTGCTGTCGCCGGCCATCAGCCCGCTCGAAACGGCGTTTATCGTGTTCGTCGTGATGGTGGTGATCCTTCTGCAACGCGATGACCTGCGCGACCGTGCGATTCGCCTGTTCGGCTCGCGCGATCTGCACCGCACCACCACGGTAATGGACGAAGCCGCGCGGCGGCTAAGCCGTTATTTCGTTTCGCAACTCGGGCTGAATGCGGGAGTTGGCGTCGTCATCGGCACGGGGCTGTTTCTGATCGGCGTACCGAGTCCGATTCTGTGGGGCATTCTCGCGGCGTTGTTGCGGCTCGTGCCCTATGTCGGCATCTGGATTTCAGCGACGCTCGCCACCGCGCTCGCCGCCGCCGTCAGTCCGGGTTGGGCGATGGCGATCTGGTCGCTGGCCCTGTTCGTCACCGTGGAATTGCTGGTGGGACAGATCGTCGAGCCGCTGCTGTACGGCCGCAGCACGGGACTCTCGCCGTTTTCGGTGGTGGTCGCCGCGATTTTCTGGAGCTGGATCTGGGGGCCGATAGGGCTGATTCTGTCGACACCGTTGACGCTGTGTCTGCTCGTGCTCGGCCGGCATGTGCGCAGGCTGGAGTTTCTCGACGTGTTGCTCGGCGACCAGCCCGCGCTGACGCCCATCGAAAACTTCTACCAGCGAGCGCTCGCGGGTGATCCCGACGAAGCGATCGAGCAGGCCGAGGCCTTGTTGCGCGAACGTTCATTGTCGGCGTACTACGACGAGGTCGCGATCAAAGGTTTGCAGCTCGCGGCGAACGACGTGGTGCGCGGCAGCGTGACGGCCGCGCAGCTTGCGCGAATCGAGGCGACCACGAACGATCTCGTGGATGGCCTCGACAGCTATGAGGATCGCGAGCCGGCTACAACGCCGGTCGCGGAAGAAAACTGGAGCGCGGCGGGGCCGATCGCGCCTTCGGATTCGGACGCTGCACAAGCTGAAGCTGCAAGCAAGCGTATCGCTTCTTCCCCGCATGTAGACGCCGGCACGCCGAACCAGCCGCCGCTAGCCGCCAGCAATCGTGTGCTGTGCATTCCCGGACGCGGCCCGCTCGACCCGTTGGCGACGACGATCCTGTTGCAGTTGCTGGCCAAGCACGGGTTCACGTCACGGGCGCTGCCGCACGATGCCGCGTCGCGAGCATCGATCGATAGTCTCGATGCGGACGATGTCGGCATTGTCTGCATTCTCTATCTGCAGATCGACGGTATTCCGTCACATTTGCGCTATCTGGTCAGGCGCATTCGTGCGCGTCTGCCGAACGTGTCGATTGTCGTCGGGCTGTGGGCGCCGCAGGATACGGAGAAATGGAGCGCGGATCTGCAAACCGCGATGGGCGCGGAGTGTTACGCCACGTCACTGCAGGAAGTTCTGGCGGCCTGCAAGCGCGTCGAGATGGACCGGTCCCATGTAGAAGAAACATTGCCTGTGGTGGTCAACGGTTAGTACGGGGAGTACGGGGCCGATTGGCCAACGCGTCATTCCCTTGCGATAACTGTCCCCCATCGTCCAGAAGGATTGCAGTTGCGTAGGGCGAGAAAAAATCGCCCGTCCGCAGTGCGTCCGGGCAATTCGTATCCGGCCAACAACGTTTAATGGCTAGCGGGTTTCTTCGCTGCCGACTTCTCTTTCGAAGTAGCCTCCTTGTCCGGGACGATCTTCGTGGTGCCGCCCGTGGAGGGCGGGTCGCTCGCGGGGAAGCTGTCTTCGACCTCGCGGTCGATCTGCTTTTCGCTCTTGTCCGAGTGCGGGTGCTTTTCCTTCTGTTCTGTCATGGCGTTTCTCCTTCAGGTCATTAAGTCATCATCGAGTCGGCGTGGTCAGCCACGCGGGCCGATCCGGGTGTTGCCCTACGTCGCGCTATCGTTCTGCGCGGGTCGTTAGTGTTTGAATGTTCATTGCGCGACGCACGATGCGTCGCTGATCATTGCCAGCGCAGCCGCGCGCGACACGCCTCGCGCCATGGCATCGATCAGGCGAGCGGTCTGCGCTTCGCGTTCGCAGGCCAGCGCCGCGATCACCTTGTCGTCCTTCACGTACAGCGCGACGAATTGCTGCTGATCCAGGTCGCCGTCAATCACGATCTCGTCCCACTCGTTCGCATGGCCGAGATATTCGAAGCGTTTGCCGAAGTGATAGGTCCAGAAATACGGCACGCCGGCGTAGCGATGGCGCGCTCCGCACATGTTTTCCGCGGCAATGCGCGCATGCTGCTGTGCGACGCGCCAGTGTTCGATGCGCAACGGTTCCTCGTCCTCATGCAACGGAAACGCCGCGATATCCCCCGCCGCATACAGGCCGGGCGCGGCTTGCATGCCGGCGTTGACGATCACGCCGCCGTCTTTCTGCAGCGGCAGTCCTTCGACAAAACCGGTGGCCGGCGCGACGCCCGTGCCCAACAAGACGAGATCGGCCGAGATGGCGTCGCCATTCTCGAGCATGACCTCGTGGACGTCGCCTTCCTCGCCTTCGAGCGAGGCGACCTTCGCCTCAAGACGGAACACCACGCCATGTCTCTCGTGAAGCTCGCGGAACATGACGCCGGCGCGCTCGCCAAACTGCTTCGCGAACGGCACTTTCTCCGGCGAGATAACGGTGACCGGCGCACCGCGTTTGCGCAGCGCGGAAGCCGTTTCGAGTCCGATGAAACTGCTGCCGAGAATCGCCACCTGAGTTTGCCCGGCATCGTCGCCGAATGCATCGACGAGTGCGGCGGCGTCGTCGAGACTGCGCAGCACGTGCACGCCGCCGAGTTCGACGCCCGGAATCGCGGGTAACTTCGGTACGCTGCCGGTGGCGAGCAAGGCGGTGTCGTAAGTCAGCTCGCCGCCGGTTTCGAAATGAATCGTGCGGCCGGGCACATCGAGCCGTGCGACGTTGCCGACGATCCGCTCCACGTCATGCCGCTCGAACCAGTCTTGCGGTAGAAGCGGCGGCACGTCGGCGGCCGGCATTTCACCGGACGGCACGAATTTGCTCAACGCCGTGCGGTCGTAGGGCGCATGCGGCTCTGCTCCGATCAGCGTCAGATGGCCTCTAAAGCCGCATTCGCGCAGGGCTGCGCAAGCCGCGGCACCTGCCGCGCCCGCGCCGATTACAACGTAGTGCGGTTTTAGGTCACTTGCGTTGCGCACGGGTTGCGGTAATTTTTCCGGCGTCACCATTACATCGTCGCCGGCGACGAGCACGGGATAGCGGTCGAGCGCGCCCAGAGCGGGCGGTTCAAGCACGTTGCCCGTGGCGACGTCGAACGTTGCCTTGTGCCACGGGCAGATAATCCGGCCGTGGCACAGCGCGCCTTCTTCCAGCGGTGCGCCGGCGTGCGGGCAATCGGCGGAATAGGCGTGCACGGTATCGCCGTCGCGCACCAGCAGGATCGCTTCGCCATCCACGACGAAGCGTTCGGCGCGGTCCGATCGCAATTGCGATAGCTGGGCGACGCGTCGGGCAATCGTGGGCATGGCGGGCTCCTCACGGACGATGAAACGTGACGGCGCAGGCGGCGCGCAATGCGCAACGATGCGCGTATCGCAGCGCGCCTTTCATCCTGCTGATTCCCGTGGTGCAGCAATCCACGTGCCCAACTGTTTGCATCTGTTCAAGCGCCCGTTCCACGGCTGCCGCGCTATGGAGAACGCCTGAAGTGCGGTAAATTCCGGGGAAGGGAAATAGCGCACGACCGAGCGCACGACCGAGCGTACGACCGTGCGCGGCACATCGCGTGGCGTACTTTCCTTCACCCATCTTGTCCTTTCACGGAGAGCTTGACCGTGCAGCGTGCGGAACGTGTCGCAGTCGATGTCCCGATGCCCTCGCGCAATTTCGCGGCGACGCGGCGCATGCTTCTGATCGTGCTCGCGGTGTCGATTGTGTTTCCTCTGATCTGCCTCGCGGGCTACGGCTACTTCGACTACCAGCGCCGGATCGCCGATTCCGACGACATGATCGAGCGGCTCGCACGTGTTGCCGAGGAACAGGCGGTGAAGGTGCTCGACCTCAATCAGCAGATGTCCTCACGCATCGTGGAGTTGCTCGGCAACGAGGACGAAACGCAGATTCGCGCACGCGAAGCCATGCTGCATGATCGTCTGCGTGAAATCGGCGGCGACTTTCCGCAGGTGTCGTCCATTTACCTGCTCGGCGCGAAAGGTGATCTGCTCGTGTCGAGCCGCGTATTTCCGGCCCCCGCCATCTCGATCGGACAGCGTGAAGACTTCCTGTCCGCCAAGGCGATGCGTCCGCAGCAGTATTTTTCGCTGCCGATGTTCGGGCCACTGTCGCAAACCAACGTGTTCACCACCGCGACGGGGCGCTCGGACGCTGATGGCCGCTTCCTCGGCGTAGTATCGGTCGCGCTGCGCAACGAGTACTTTTCGCGCTTCTATCGTGAACTGACGAATGGCGATTCGTCGCTGGCGATGGGCCTGTATCGGCAGGACGGCAATCTACTGGTGCGCTATCCGCCCTGGCCGGCGGGCGCGAAGCCCACTCCGCAAAGCAAATTCACGCAGGCGTTGCGTGACAAACAATTGTTCGGCCACGTCCGTTTGAACTCGACCGTGGACGGCGTCGAGCGCCTGTTGGCATTTCGCCGCGTGGGCGACTATCCGCTCTATGTGATGAGCGCGTACGCGACCTCGTCGATCGGTGCGGCATGGCGGCAGCATTTCATTCTGATCGCGGCGCTGACGGCCGTGCCCTGTGTCGCCATCTGGCTGCTGGTGCTTTACTCGCTGCGTCAACTGGAAGGCGAGCGCCGCGCGTGGGAACGCTGGCAGGGCGAAGTGGCGATGCGTCTTTCAGCCGAAGCGTCGAGCCGGCAACTGCAACGCATGGGCGCGCTCGGCAATCTCGTGGCGAATGTCGCGCACGATTTCAACAATCTGCTGATGGTGGTCTCCGCCAACACGGAACTCGCACGGCTCAAACGCTTCAACCAGGTGGAGAAAGAAGTGCTCGCGGTGGAGCGCGCCACCGCCACGGCCGAATCGCTCACACGCCGCCTTCTGAGTGTGGCGCGCAAGCAGCCGCTCAAACAGGAGCCGCTCGATCTCGCCACATGGTTGCCCGCAGCCGCGCCGCTGATCGACGCGGCGCTCGGCGACAATGTGGAACTGGCGCTGAACATGGTCGACAGCGTCTGGCAGGTGCTGGCCGATCCGACCGACCTCGAATACGCGATCATGAACCTGGCCGTCAACGCGCGCGACGCGATGCCGCGCGGTGGACGCTTCGTGATTCGTTGTCAGAACAACCGGCTGGTCGGCAGCGACACCTTGCTGCCCGACGGCGAGTATGTGCTGATTGCCTGTTCCGACGACGGCGAGGGCATGCCCGAAGCCGTCGCGCGGCGCGCGTTCGAACCGCTCTTTACCACCAAGCTGCGCGGCTCGGGCACCGGTCTCGGGCTCGCGCAGGTGCTTTCCATGTGCGAACAGGCCGGCGGCACGGCAAAGATCGAAAGCGTGCCGGGCAGCGGCACGACGGTCAGGTTATATCTGCCGCGATATCGCGAACGTCAGAAGGCGACGGCGACGCAAATCGAAACGGCGCAGGCGGCGGTGCCCGCGCCGAGCGGCGTGGTGCTTCTGGTGGAGGACAACGAGGACGTCGCGGCGGGTGTGGCGGCGGTGCTGGAAACCTTCGGCTGCGAGGTACGCCATGAGCCGACCGCCGATCAGGCGCTCGACCTGCTCACGGGCGGCGCGCGCTTCGAGCTCGTGCTCTCCGATATCCAGATGCCGGGCAAGCTCAACGGCATCGACCTCGCGGAGAAAGTGCGCAGCGCGTGGCCGTCGCAGAAGATCGCCTTGATGACCGGCTACGCCGACGAACTCGAACGCGCGCGGCGGCTAGGCGTGGCGATTCTCGCCAAGCCATTCAATATCGACGAATTGCACGCGCTCGTAGTTTGCGAACCGTAAGGCTCGCAGGCCGCAACGTGTGGCGGTGCGTGTTGGAAGCATTTCATGACTCGCGGCACAGCCCTTGCTGAAAAGAGGACGAGGTATGCGTGTCGGGCTGGATCAGCCGGCGCAACCCGCTTCTTTTTCGAACCGGAGAATGTCATGAACATCGGAAACAAAACCCGCAGCGCGTTGCTCATCTCGACCTTGCTCGCCGCTTCTTCGCTCGCCATGGCGCAAGGCGCGGGTGGCGGCGGTGGTGGCCCGGCTGGCAACGATCCGAATGCCGGCACCACGGCCGGCGCGACCCGTGAAGGCGGCGACATGCAGGCATCGGGCGCGATGGCGCATTCCAAGTCGACCAAAAAGCATCACACGAAGTCGTCGAAGGCAAGCAAGCCTGCAACCGACTCCACCAATATGCCGGGTGCGGATGCCAGCAGCGATACAAAGGGGCAGTGACGAAAAGGCCTGACGCGGCGAACGATTCTGAGTCAGGCTTTACGCTTTGTTCCTCGATGCGAGGAGGGAACAATCCGCTCACAGTTCACTCGGTAATCCTCATGAAAGTTAACCTTCCATAACGATTTCAGTTATGCGGATGTGCCCCGCCGACGCGCCCCTCTGAGTAGTTGACGATTATTTCCCCGTGACACTGATTGAACGCTTTCCGGTGCCGGGTAAAAATGCGACTGTCACTGATCGGACGTTCATCGGGATTCGCATGCGGGCAGAGTTTTCGCGCGACGCACGTGCCGTCTCAGCGAGTCCGCCACAAGAACAACACCAAATCGCCGATGGATCCTCGACTGCTGAATTACTACAATCAGGAGCTGATTTACATGCGTGAGCTTGCTCCCGAGTTCGCGCAGGCTCATCCCAGGATCGCTCAACGCCTCGGCATGAAGGCGGGCGATGTGACCGACCCCTACGTCGAACGTCTGATCGAGTCGTTCTGTTTGATGGCGGCGCGCATGCAGATCAAGCTCGACGCGGAGTTTCCGCGTTTCACCGGGCATCTGCTCGATGTGCTGTATCCCAACTACGTCGCGCCCACGCCTTCCATGGCCGTTGCGCGTTTCTTTCCGGGGCGCAAGTACGTCAACGCGGCCGAAGGTTTTCGGGTGCCGCGCGGTTCGACACTCAGATCGCGTATGCCTCCCGGCGAAAATACGGTTTGCCGCTTCCAGAGTAGTCAGGACGTGATGCTCTATCCGCTCGAAATCGTCGAGGCGCGCTTGACCGGCGTTCCGCCGGACATGCCCGCGCTCGAACGTTATCTGCCGGCCAATACCGAGGTGCGCGGAGCGCTGCGACTGGGATTGCGCACGCTCAACGGAATGGACATTGCCTGTCTGCGGCACCTGGACAGGCTGCCCGTTTATCTGACGGGCGACGAGCAGATTGCATCGCATCTCTTCGAATTGCTGCACACGGCGAGCGTAGCGTCGATTACGGGCGCGCCTCGCGAATTCGGCGTGGCGGGTGGGCTGCTTTCAGTGGTCTCGGGCGACGCCGTGGTGCATGAAGGCCTTGGCCCCGATCAGGGGCTGTTGCCGCTTTCCTGGTCGAAATTTCACGGCCACAACCTGTTGCAGGAGTATTTCGCGTGTCCGGCCCGCTTCTACTTTTTCACGCTGACAGGACTCGAGGCGGGTTTTCGCAGAACAAAGGGCGACGAGGTCGAGATTGTCGTGCTACTCGACCGAGCGCCCGAGCGGCTCTTGAATCTGGTCGATGCGTCACGTTTCGCGCTCTTCTGCACACCGGTGATCAATCTGTTTCCAATGCGCATGGACAATATCGCGTTGAATAGCGCGCAAACCGAGTTCAGGGTGATTCCGGCTCGCGCTGCTCCATTGGACTACGAAGTGTTCTCCATCCAATCCCTCACAGCGCAGGCAACGACGGAATCCGCCGAGTTCGAGTTCCGCCCGCTATATCAGTCACTCAATAACGACGAAGATAATTACGGGCGCTACTTTTCAACGCGCCGCGAACGCCGTTTGATTTCCGATTCGGCGCGTCGCTATGGTAGCCGCACGCAGTACATCGGCACGGAGGTGTACGTGTCGCTCGTGGATCAGCACGAGGCGCCGTATCGCGAAGAGATTCGCTACCTCTCGGTGGCCGCGCTCGCCACCAACCGGGATTTGGCGAGCCTCGTCCCACGCGACGGCGTGAATGATCTCGAACTGGATGACAGCGGGCCGGTAGAGAGCATCGGCCTGATTCGCCGGCCCACGGCGCCCAAAGCGCCTCACGCCGAACGCGAAATGGCATGGCGGTTGATTCGCCAGCTCAACTTCAATTATTTGCCGCTCGACGATCTCGATCACCGCGCCGGCGCCCAGGGTTTGCGCGATCTGTTGCGGCTATTCGTGACGGATGAGGCGACGGACCAGTGCCGCCAGGTGGAGAGTCTCGTCGGCGTAAAAACGCGGCCTGTCACACGCAAGCTGACTGGCAACGGCATGCTGGTATTCGGTCGCGGCGTGGCGTGCGAACTGACGGTCGACGAAACGGGATTTTCGGGGACCAGCCCTTATCTGTTCGGGCTGATTCTCGAACACTATCTCGCGCGCCATGCGTCCATCAACTCGTTCACGCAGACTGAACTGCATTCTATGCAGCGCGGTCGCGTCGCGCGCTGGCCGGTGCGTATGGACACGCGCGGAGTGCTCTGATGGAGCGCGTTTCTATCGGGGCGATCACGCATCGCACGTTACTCTCGCCGGCGCTGATCGGGCATTTGCAGGCCGAACCGTGGCGCTTCGGATTTCTCGCGCTGCTGCGTCGCATTGGCGCCGACAAGCGGATCGATCCGGTCGGAACGGCGTCAGGCCCGCAGGCTGAGCCGTTTCGTCTCGGGCAGCAACCCAGCCTGTGTTTCGCGCCGCGCGAGATCGCGAGCGTAGGCGAAGCCGACGGACGGTTGAAGGTGCGCCTGTTCGGACTCGGTATGCTCGGGCCGAACGGACCGTTGCCGATTCACGTGACCGAAATCGCGCGTGACCGCGAACAGAGCCGCAACGACGCCACGCTCGTCAATTTTCTCGATATCTTCCATCATCGCTATCTGACGCTGCTTTATCGGGCCTGGGCATCCGCGCAAGCTGCCGCGGGACTCGATCGCGCTGACAATGAGCGCTTTTCGTTCTATGTGGCGAGCCTGACGGGCCAGGACATCCGCGAGATCGGTCACGGCCCGTTGCCCGCGCATGCACGGCTCGCGGCTTCGGCGCACCTCGTGCGGGAGGCGCGCAATCCCGATGGGCTGCGCATGACGCTAGAGCGCTACTTCGGCGTTCCGGTCGAGATCGAGGAATCCGTGTTCAGCTGGATCGATGTCGATGCAGAAGAGCACAGCTATCTGGGCAAGGCGGGCGCCGCTTCGACCATGACGGTGGGCGCGTTGCTGGGCGAACAGGTGCCCGACTGTCAGCACACCTTTCGCATTGTCGTCGGTCCGCTCGATATCGCCGCGTACCTGCGCTTCACGCCGCGAGGCGCTGATTTGCCGAAGCTCGTCGAATGGGTCAGGACGTTTGTCGGCTTTGAGTTCGAGTGGGAGCTCGAGTTGCGTCTCGAACCGCAGAGCGCGCCGCCGGCCATTTTAGGCGGCCCCCAGCAACTCGGCTGGTCGGGCTGGCTCGGCCATGCATCACACGACGACCGCCTCACCTGCGTACGCTTCAAACCGGAGCGCTATGCGGCGCAATTCTTTAGCCGTTTCGCGCCGCCATGCGCGAATGTGCGACAGGTATAGCGCTTGCTCGAATCTCACGGCATGCACGGGGGTCGAGCGCGGTGTTCACAGCTTCGATGGATCCGTGAAATCTTCCATCAGGAGCATCGCCATGACACTCGGTGACACCATTAAAGGCATGGTCGGCATGGATCCCACGGGTCATGCCGATCCCGAGATGAAAGCCGTGCTCGACGCGCTCAGGAGTTTGAACCCCAAGCCAATCGAGGATTGCACCGTAGCCGAAGCGCGCCAGCAACCCACGCCCGCCGATGCCGTGACAAAGCTGCTGAGCGACCCTGCGTTCAGCGCGCGCCCAGCGCTGGAGCTGGAGGCAGTGCGCACCGAGGACATCATGATTCCCGGCGCGGCGGGCAGCAATCCCGCGCGCGTGTACACACCGCAAGGCGAGGGGCCTTTCCCGCTGATTCTGTATTTTCATGGCGGCGGCTGGGTGATCGCCGATCTCGATACCTACGACGCCACGCCGCGTTCCATGGCCGCGCAAAGCCGGGCGATCGTGGTTTCCGCGCACTACCGGCAGGCGCCCGAGCACAGGCTGCCGGCCGCCCACGAAGACGCGTTTGCGGCGTGGCGCTGGCTCGTGGGCAATGCGGCGAACCTCGGCGGGGACCCCGGCAAGATTGCGGTAATGGGTGAGAGCGCCGGCGCCAATCTCGCGATCAACGTTTCGATTCGCGCACGCGACACGGGCACGCGCATGCCGATGCACCAGGCGTTGATCTATCCGGTGGCGAGCAACAACATCGTGTCGATCTCTTATGAAGAGAATCGCAACGCCCGGCCCTTGAACAAGCCGATGATGCTGTGGTTCCTGCATAACGTGATCAATAGCGAGAGCGATCTCACGAGTCCGTTGATCGACGTGGTGAGCGCCGATCTGTCACGCTTGCCGCCGGCTGTCGTTGTCACGGCGGGCATCGATCCGCTGCGCGCGGACGGTGAGAAGCTCGTGCAGAAGCTGCACGGCGCGGGCGTGCCCGTCGAGCATCGCAATTACCGTGGCGCGACTCACGAGTTCTTCGGCATGGCGGCCGTGGTGCAGGCGGCGCGCGACGCGCAGGCCTTCGTGTCGCTCGCGCAGCGCCAGGCATTCGGCGGGGCGCCGCTTTGACGCACTGGCGCGGTCCGCTGC
Organism: Paraburkholderia sp. RL17-383-BIF-A; assembly: GCF_046028015.1. Classification (NCBI taxonomy): domain Bacteria; kingdom Pseudomonadati; phylum Pseudomonadota; class Betaproteobacteria; order Burkholderiales; family Burkholderiaceae; genus Paraburkholderia; species Paraburkholderia sp. RL17-383-BIF-A. The sequence goes on from NZ_JARESR010000013.1 coordinate 56,016, forward strand.
TCTCAACCGATCTCGGCGCGCAACGGACCGTGCGGCGTTCACGCTAGCTCTTTTCCTGCGCGGCCTCGTACTTGCCCAGCGCGGCAGCGCTGTTCAGGCGCGCGCGTTTGAGCAGTGCCTGCTGTGCCTGCTCGACGTGGCTCGCTTCGCCCCTCCAGGCTTGCAGCGGCGGTTCCTGCAACGCGCGGCCATAGGAAAAGCTCAAATTCCACGGCAGCGCCCCGAGACGATTCATGGCGTCGAGATTCGCGGTCGCTTCTTCCGGCGACTGGCCGCCGGACAGAAATACGATACCCGGCACCGCCGACGGCACGGTGCGCTTGAGCACCCGCACGGTATGAGCGGCAATATCGGCGCTCGACGACTGTTGCGCGTGTTCCGAGCCGGCGATCACCATGCTCGGCTTGAGCAGAATATGTTCGAGGACCACGCGATGCCGGTGCAACGCATGGAATACCTCGTGCAGCACGGCCTCGGTGACCTCGGCGCTGCGCTCGATGGTGTGCTCGCCGTCCATCAGCACTTCGGGCTCGACGATCGGCACGATGCCCGCTTCCTGCGAGATCGCCGCGTAGCGTGCCAGCGAATCCGCATTCGCCTCGATGGCCAGCCGGCTCGGCAGGCTCGCCGTGATGTTGTAGACCGCGCGCCACTTGGCGAAACGCGCGCCTTGCCGTTTGTAGTCGGCGAAACGGCGGGCGAGTCCGTCAAGCCCTTCGGTGATTTCGTCGCCCGGGGCGAGCGCGAGCGGAATCTTGCCGAGATCCACCTTGATGCCGGGCACGATGCCGTTTTTCGCGGCGAGTTGCGGGAACGGCGTGCCGTCGTCCGCTTTCTGGCCCAGCGTTTCTTCGTAGAGAATCACGCCGCTCACGAATTCGCCGAGTCCGGGCGTGGTGAGCAACAGGTTGCGATAGGCGCGGCGATTTTCCTCGCTCGATTCGAGGCCGATCGTCTTGAAGCGTTTGGCGATGGTCGGGCCGCTTTCGTCGGCGGCGAGAAGGCCTTTGCCGGGTTGAACCATCGCCTTGATGGTGGCTTGCAATTCGCTACGGGTGTCCATGAGGTGTGCTCCCTTTAATCCGGTTCGCGGATGAAATGTTGCAACGAATCTCTGTCAACAATGCACCTTGAAACATACACGGCCGCGACTCGCGCCGTCATTCACCGAGCAGATGCAGCACGATGTCCCGATGCTGCGTATGACGGCGATGTTCGAACAGATACAAGCCTTGCCAGGTGCCGAGCACCATCTGCCCATGTTCGACCGGCACCGACAATTGCACTTGCGTGAGCGCCGTGCGCAAATGCGCCGGCATGTCGTCGGGGCCTTCGGCGTCGTGTTCGTAGCGCTCGGCGTCTTCGGGCGCGAGGCTCGCGAAGTAGCGCTCCAGATCGCGCTGCACCGAAGGGTCGGCGTTTTCCTGAATCAGTAACGAAGCGGACGTATGACGGCAAAAGAGCGTCAGCAGGCCGGTCTCGATGGCTTGCCCGGCGACGAAGCGCCGCGCTTCATCGGTGAACTCGACGAGCCCGCGGCTGCGGGCTTTGACGCTCAGGTGATGGATGGCTTGGCGCATGATAGCTGTGGGTCGGGTCTTGCGTATTCGTGTCTGCGTGGCGTGGGCCAATGCGGCGGCGCATCAGTGGCTGTGCGTACAGCACGACGCGGTTCGACGTAACTCGACATTAAAGAGACATTTAGAGCGATGTGAACGCCTCAGCGATTTGCGTTGCGTTCGCCGGTCGCACCACGCGCGCGACTTCGGCGCCATTGCGCATGAGGATCAGCGTGGGCCACAGCTTGACCTTGAACGAGCGGCCCAGCGGCCGGCCCGGGCCGTCTTCGATCTTCAGGTGCCGGACGTCCGCATGCGGTTCGAGCGCTTGGGCAATCGATGCTTGCGCACCCTGGCAATAGCCGCACCAGTCCGTGCCGAATTCGACGATGGTGGTGCCCGGCAGGGCATCGAGCTCGGCCCGCGAGGGGGCTTTGGAAGAATAGGCGGTCTGCGTGGCCATGCGTGCTCCGAAGCGGTTTAACCTGTGCTGGCGGGGTTGCGCTGTGATGGCGCGCCCTGCGGGTGAATCTGGTAAGAGTAGCAGCTATGCCCGCGATCGTCAGGCAACGCCGCGCCGACCAACGTGCGGCGAAGCACGCGGCAGCGTGAATTTCACGCGGACTCGCACAGTTGCCGGCATGACGTGGTAAACATCGTCGAGGCCGCGAGGCGGCGGCGAATCATCGTGGTCAGGAAAGGATATGGGCGAAAGGATTTATCTGCGGTACCCGGGCAAGGACGAAACCGTCGCGGTCGCCACGGGCTTCAGTTGGGGCGCGTGTCTGCTCGGTTTCATCTGGGCGTTGTCGAAGAAAATGTGGTTTGCCGCGTTCGTCATGCTGGCGGTCAATCTTCTGCTGTTCTGCTCGGGCTTGTGGGGCGAAACCGCCGACCTGATCGGATTGGCGCTGTCGGTGGTGTTCGGCATGGCCTGCGGCTTCTATGGCAATCAGTGGCACCGCTGGACGTTGGAAAAGCGCGGCTACGTCGTGCTGTGACCGGTGCCGCATCCTGCGGCCTGCGACCGGCGAATGTGCTTCGCAAATTTGGGACGCGGTGACGCGGGTTTACGCGCCCGCAAGCTAAGCCGATAATGCCCCGGTCGTTCCGGCCACGAAGTTTGCGGCGCGCATAGCGCGTGGCAGGCTCGCTTTCCCTGATCCTCCGCCCCCGTGTTGAAAACCTCACGTTTTTTCGACCTGCTACGCATCCCCGGCTTCAAGCCGCTCGCCGCCGCGACTCTGATGCTCGGTGTGGCGATGTCGTTCACCGCTCCCTATCTTTCCCTGTTCGGGGTCGAGCGCGCGGGCATGACGCCGTTCAGGCTCGGCGTCTTCATGACGCTGATCGCGGCGAGCGGGGTGCTCGCCAGCACCTTCGCGGGCCGCTGGAGCGACGCGAGCGGACGGCACCGGCCCTTGCTGCTGGCGGCGCTGGTGGCGGCGGCGCTGGGTTATCTGTGTTTATGCGTCGTGCGTGACTACCGGTTGCTGCTGGTGGTCGGGATCGTCTTTATCGGCGCGGGCGGCTCGGCTATTTCCATGGTCTTTTCGTTCAGCCGCGCGGCCTTGCCGGTAGCCGATCCGGCGGAGCGCGTGTTCGCCAGCGCGACCTTGCGGACGATTCTCTCGGCGGCGTGGGTGTTCGGGCCGTCGGTGGGCGCGCTGGTGCTCGCCGCCAGCAGCTTCTACGGGCTCTTTCTGTTCGCCGCCGCCAGTTTCGGTGCCTGCGCGGCCATTGTCTGGCGCATGCGGGAGCCGCAGGGTCATCTGGGCGATCACACGGTGGAAGACACGGCGTCCGAACCTTCCGCTTCGATTACCGTGCCGCCGCTCACCGCACCCGGCGAGGACGCACACGAGGACCTGCCCGGCGTCGCCTCGGCCAACGACATCCGCCGCGCGGTTGCCGCGCTCACGTTGCTCGGCCTTGCCGCGAACGCCACCATGATCGTGCTGCCGCTCTATATCGTGCACGGTCTGAGCGGCACGCACCTGGACGTGTCGATCATGCTCGGCCTCGGCGCTCTGATGGAGATTCCGATGATGCTCGCGCTCGGCGCGAAGTCGTCGGCGTTGCACAAGCCGAACTGGCTCGGCGCGTGTGCTGCGGTGCACGCGGTGTATTTCGCCGGGATGGCACTGGCGGGCAATGTTCATGTGCTGATTCCAATGCAGATGCTCAACGCATTCGTCGTCGCGGTGACCTCGTGTCTGGGCATGACGTATGTGCAGGATCTGATGCCCCACGCGCCCGGCCGCGCCACCGCGCTCTTCTTCAACGCGGCGCGGGTCGGCTCGATTCTCTCGGGCGTGTTGTCCGGTTTGCTGGTGCAGGCGTTCGGCTATCGCGGCACGTTTATGTTCTGCGGCTTGCTGGCGTTATGCGCGCTCGTGCTCTTCGCCGTGCCGGGAGATCGCTATCCGGTGATGTGGCAGGCCGTAAAGCGTTTTGTGCGTTCGCAATACGGCAAACTTCAGGCAAGGCGGCAATAGACGCTCAAGCCCGTTCGAGTCCCCGCCTGCGAGGCCGAAGTGTAAGAGGTCCGTCAGCCGAATCGAAGCCTGCGCGAGCGGGATGCCGCGCAGTCACTCATGTCAGGAACTTTACGCCGCGCAAAGCCTCTGCAAAGAAGCGTATCGTCTTTCGATACATACGGTGGCGCAGCTTCGCAGCACGAGACAAACGCGCGGCTGCCGCGCGTTTGGCGCACGCAGGAAAACACAACTAAAGTAAGCGTAGTCGCGCGCGATCGTTCGCGCCGCCATTGGAACACGCAGCGAAATCACAAACATTGCCGCAGTACAACGAAGCAAATCGAGCAGCGCAACGAGGCACTTTTCGGAGCGAGATATGCAGCTAGGCATGATTGGTTTGGGACGCATGGGCGCCGACATGGTGCGGCGTCTGACGAAGGGCGGTCAGCAATGCATCGCTTACGACGTGCAGCCGGCGGCGGTGGAGAAGCTGAAACAGGACGGCGTGGCGGGCGCGGCGTCGCTGGAAGATCTGATCGCGCAACTCGAGAAGCCCCGCGCCGTATGGCTGATGGTGCCGGCGGCGGTGGTCGATATGACGCTGGAGAAACTCGTGCCTTTGCTGGAGCCTGGCGACATCGTGATCGACGGCGGTAATTCCTACTATCACGACGACATTCGCCGCAGCGCTGAGTTGGCCAAACGGCGGCTTCACTATGTGGACGTCGGCACGAGTGGCGGCGTGGCGGGCCGCGAGCGCGGCTACTGTCTGATGATCGGCGGCGAACCGGAGGTCGTGAAGCGGCTCGAACCGATTTTCTCGACCCTCGCGCCGGGCGCGGGCGCCGCGCCGGCTACACCGGGCCGCGTCAGCGGCGCGAGCACCGCGGAGCAGGGCTTTCTGCACTGCGGGCCGCACGGCGCGGGGCACTTCGTCAAGATGGTTCACAACGGCATCGAGTACGGCATGATGGCCGCCTACGCCGAGGGGCTGAACATTCTGCGCCACGCGGACGCCGGCAAGCACGCGCGCGAGGCCGACGCCGAGACCTCGCCGCTGCGCCGTCCCGAGTTGTACCAATACGATCTGAATCTCGCCGACGTCACCGAGGTCTGGCGGCGCGGCAGCGTGATCGGTTCATGGCTGCTCGATCTGATCGCCGGCTCGCTGGTCAGCGACGCCGATCTGCAGAACTACGCAGGGCGCGTATCCGATTCGGGCGAGGGGCGCTGGACGGTGGCGGCCGCCATCGACGAAGGCGTGCCCACGCCGGTGCTGAGCGCCGCGCTGTTCGCGCGCTTCAGTTCGCGCGGCGAAGCGGATTTTGCGAACCGGGTGCTTTCGGCGATGCGGCATGATTTCGGCGGCCACGTCGAGAAAGCGGCCACGCCGTCCGATGGGCCGAAAGGCTGATTCCAGGGAGCCGCGATGCAAGCCACTACTGCTACGCCGCACGACGTCGTGTTTCTGTTCGATTGCGATAACACTCTGCTGGACAACGACCTTGTGCTGGCCGATCTGCGCGCGCACATGATGCGGGAGTTCGGCGCGCAGAACGCCGCGCGATACTGGGAAATCTTCGAGACGCTGCGCACGGAACTCGGTTACGCCGACTACCTGGGCGCGCTGCAGCGCTATCGCCTTGAGCGGCCGCGCGACACGCGGCTCCTGCTCATGTCCTCGTTCCTGATCGACTATCCGTTTGCGAGCCGTCTGTATCCGGGCGCGCTGAATGTGCTGCGGCACCTGAGCGCACACGGTCCCACGGTTATCCTCTCCGACGGAGATGTGGTGTTCCAGCCGCGCAAGATCGAGCGCTCCGGGCTATGGGATGAAGTCGAAGGGCGGGTGCTGATCTACATCCACAAAGAGTTGATGCTCGATCAGGTGATGGAGTGTTATCCCGCCCGCCACTATGTGATGGTCGACGACAAGCTGCGGATTCTGGCAGCCATGAAAAGGGCGTGGGGCGCGAAACTGACGACGGTGTTTCCCCGCCAGGGGCACTATGCGTTCGACCCGAAAGAGATCGCCAGCAATCCGCCGGCGGATGTGACCGTCGAGCGAATCGGGGAGCTGGTGGATATCGACGTGGAGTGGCTGTTGGCGGAGAAAGGCTAGGTCTTTCGCGGCGCTTGCGAGTCTGCGTGGATCATTCCCGCTCACAGAGATGTAACAAGCGCCGCAAGCCAACGCCGCTCCAGCGCAAGAACCGAGTTTCTTCAAGCCTCACCGCGGTTCAAGAGCCAGGTTCCTTCAAACTCGCTGCGTCTCAGGAACCAAGCTCCTTCAAGCGCGCTTGCGCATCGCCGGCGCCCATGCGGCCGGCTGCGTCCATGGCCGTTACGCCATTCGCATCGCGCGCTTTCGGATCAGCGCCGTGCGCAATCAGCAATTCCATGATCGCCGTGCGATTGAACATCGCGGCGATCATCAACGCGGTGCGTCCGTCCGGCGACGCGCCTTCCACATCCGCACCATGCGCGAGCAAGGTTTCGATCACCGTGTCGAAGCCCTTGAAAGCCGCGCCCGCTATCGGCGTCTGCCCGTTGTCGTTGCGCAGGTTCGGATAGGCGCCGCGTTCGAGCAGCGTGCGCACGGCTTCGACGTGACCGTGGTAACTGGCCAGCATGACGAGGCTGTCGCCCTTGTCGTTACGCAAATTCGGCGGTACGCCTTTTTCGATCACCGCCGCGAGCATCGCGGCATCGCCGCGCCGCGCGAGGTCGAAGACCTGCTGCGCCAGTTCGAGCAATTCCGGGTCAATCGGCTGGCCGGATGGCGGGGAAGTATCAGCGTGGTCCGTCAATGGCATCTCCTTGCAGTAAAGCCGGGCGTCGCACGTCTCGCGAACGCATGAGTGCGCACGAGTGTCCATAAGATGGCGCCGGCAAGATTCTCTCAGGATACACATCTTGCGCCGGCCACGCCCGCGTCAGCGGCGCTCAGCCGTGCCCGAACAGCTTGACCAGCAAGCCGAACACACCGATCAGAACAGCGACACCCGCGAACAGCAGCACGAATGTGATAACGAGGATCAACGGTGCTTTCCAGCGGCTGGGTGTCGGCATGATCGAGTGGTCAGGTAAGGAGGGCGGGCAAAGCGGGATGCGCAGATGCGCTCCGCCGCCGTGCGTACAAGATCACGAGGATAAACGCATTCCCTTAATATGCGCTTACGTCTGGCGTAAGCGGCGTGATGCTGAGTGCCTGCGATATTGCGGACATGTAGTTGGCTCAAGCCGGGGGCGATTGCATCGAACCATGCCGCGCGCTTCCTGTCACACTGCGTGACGTGAACGGGCTCGCCGCCTGAAAAGCGGCATGGATTCCCGCTGCAATGAGGTTTGGCCTCTACGCTTTCGTTATGTCATCTGCGTGACAGGATGGCCGGGTGCGCTGATTTCTGCGCGCCCGCCGCATCACGAACCATCGCCGCCGCGCCCGCTAACCCGCCTGACCGTCCTTTTCAAGGAGTGACGCCGTGGCTGAAGCAACTTCCCGTCCTACGCCGCCGCAAGTTCTAGACGCCGATACGTTGCGCAACATGGATCGCTACTGGCGCGCCTGCAACTACCTCTCGGCCGGCATGATCTATCTGCGTGACAATCCGCTGCTGCGCGAACCGCTGAAGCCCGAACACATCAAGAACCGTTTGCTGGGCCATTGGGGTTCGGACCCGGGGCAGAGTTTCCTGTTGGTGCATCTTAACCGGCTGATCAGGAAGCTCGATCTGAATGTCATCTACGTGGCGGGTCCCGGTCACGGTGCGCCGGCCACGCTCGCGCATTGCTATCTGGAAGGGCATTACTCGGAAATCTATCCGGACCGCAGCGAAGACGAAGCCGGCATGCAGCGCTTCTTCCGGCAGTTCTCGTTTCCCGGCGGCATCGGCTCGCATTGCACACCCGAGACGCCCGGCTCGATCCACGAAGGCGGCGAACTCGGCTATAGCCTCTCGCACGGCTACGGCGCCGCGTTCGACAACCCCGATCTGATCGTCACCGTCATGATCGGCGACGGCGAAGCGGAAACCGGGCCGCTTGCCACCTCGTGGCACTCGAACAAATTCCTCAATCCGATCCGTGATGGCGCGGTGTTGCCGGTACTGCATCTGAACGGCTACAAGATCGCCAATCCGACCATTCTCGCGCGCATTCCCCGCGAAGAGCTGGAAGCCTTGCTGACCGGCTACGGCCACAAGCCATATTTCGTCGAAGGCGACGATCCCGCCGTCATGCATCAACAGATGGCGGCTACGCTCGAACAGTGCATCGGAGAAATCCGCGCGATCCAGCAGCATGCGCGCGAGAGCAACGACGCGTCGCGGCCCCGCTGGCCAATGATCGTGCTGCGTTCGCCCAAAGGCTGGACCGGCCCGAAGGAAGTCGACGGCCACAAGGTGGAAGGCTCGTGGCGCGCGCATCAGGTGCCGGTGCTCGATCCGGTGACCAATGGCAAGAGTCTGAAGCTGGTGGAAAGCTGGTTGCGCAGTTACGAGCCCGAGTCGCTGTTCGACGAAGCGGGGCGCCTCGTGCCGGAGTTGCGCGAGCTCGCCCCGAAGGGCGCGCGCCGGATCAGCGCGAATCCGCATGCGAACGGCGGCATGTTATGCAAGACGCTCGACATGCCGGCGTTTCGCGATTTCGCGGCCGCGGTGAAGAAACCGGGTGGCTCGTATCTATCGCCGACCGAGGTGCTCGGCAAGTTCCTGTGCGAAGTGATGCGCCGGAACATGACGAACTTTCGTGTGTTCGGCCCCGACGAAACCGCGAGCAACAAGCTGACCGCGATCTATGAAGCGTCCGCGAAAACCTGGCTCGCGCAGACCGTCCCGAGCGACGCGGACGGCGGCGAACTCTCGGTGGACGGCCGCGTGATGGAAATGCTCAGCGAACACACGCTCGAAGGCTGGTTCGAAGGCTATGTGCTGACCGGCCGGCACGGCCTGTTCGCCACCTACGAAGCGTTCGTGCACGTGATCGATTCCATGTTCAATCAGCACGCCAAGTGGCTGGAGAAGGCGAAACGCGATCTCGGCTGGCGCCAGCCGGTGCCGTCGATCAACCTGCTGATCACCTCGCTCGTGTGGCGGCAGGATCACAACGGCTTTACGCACCAGGACCCCGGTTTTCTCGATGTCGTTACGAACAAGAGCCCGGACGTGGTGCGTATCTATCTGCCGCCTGATGCGAACTGCCTGTTAAGCGTCGCCGATCATTGCTTGCGTTCGCGCGATTACGTCAACGTGATCGTCGCCGACAAGCAGCCGCATTTGCAGTATCTCGACATGGACTCGGCGGTCACGCATTGCACCAAGGGTATCGGCATCTGGGACTGGGCGTCGACGGATCAGGGCGTCGAGCCCGATGTGGTGATGGCCTGCGCGGGCGACATCGCGACCATGGAGGCGCTCGCCGCCGTGCAGATTCTGAAGGAGCAGTTCACCGACCTGAAGATCCGCTTTGTCAACGTGGTCGATCTGTTCCGGTTGATGCCGGAGCACGCGCATCCGCACGGCTTGTCCGACCGCGATTTCGATTCGTTGTTTACCGACACCAAACCGGTGATTTTCAATTTCCACTCGTATGCGTCGCTGGTTCACAAGCTGACTTATAACCGCACGAACCACGACAACCTGCATGTGCATGGTTATCACGAGAAGGGCAACATCAACACGCCGCTCGAACTGGCGATCATCAACCAGGTCGACCGCTTTTCGCTCGCGATCGACGTGATCGATCGCGTGCCGAAACTGCGCGGTGTCGGCGACCATGCGAAGGAATGGTTGCGTGGCCAGATCATCGAACATCTGGCGTATGCGCACGCTGAGGGCATCGACCGGGAAGAGATCCGCAACTGGACGTGGAAAGGCTGAGCGAGGCATGACCATGCGCACTCCAGACGGTGCTGACGATCAAACGATTCTGGTGTTGAACAGCGGTTCGTCGTCGCTGAAGTTCGGCTTGTTCCGGTACGCCGGTGGCGACGAATCGCTCCTGCTGGAAGGCAGCGCGGAAGGCATTGGACGCAGCGACGGCAGTTTGTGGATCAAGGCGCCCGACGGCCGTGTACTGCTGCAGCAGGAGCACGAACTGGAATCGCAGACCGACGCGCTGCAAAAGCTCGCGCAGGTGCTTGCGCAACAGCATCATGCGCGGCCTTCGGCGGTCGGGCATCGGGTGGTGCATGGCGGACCGCATTTGCGCATGCATCAGCGGATTAGCGCCGACGTGCGGCGTCAATTGCAGGACGCCGTGCACTTTGCGCCGCTGCACATTCCCCCGGCACTTGCGTTGATCGACGAGGCCGAGAAAATTTTCGACGATGCACCGCATTTCGCCTGTTTCGATACGGCGTTTCACGCCACGCTGCCGCCGCGCGCGGCACAACTCGCGTTGCCGCGCCGTTATGTGGAGGCCGGCGTGATGCGCTACGGTTTTCACGGGCTGTCTTATGAATCACTGGTGACGCGGCTCGGCGCCGACTTGCCGGCGCGCGCGGTGTTCGCGCATCTCGGCAACGGTTCGAGCGTGTGCGCGTTGCGCGACGGCCAGTCGATCGATACGTCGATGGGCCTGACGCCGACCGGCGGCGTGCCGATGGGCACACGCAGCGGCGATCTCGACCCGGGTGTGCTGCTGTATCTGATGCGCGTGGAGAGGCTCGATGCCGGCGCGTTGGAGACGCTGCTCAATCGCGAGAGCGGTCTTGCCGGCTACGCGGATGGCGAGAGCGATATGCAGGCGTTGGAAAAACGCGCTGCGGCGGGCGATGCGAATGCGTCGCTCGCGATCGATGCCTTTGCCACTGCGGTGCGTAAGACGATCGGCGGCTATGCGGCGTTGCTGGGCGGAATCGATTTGCTGGTGTTTACCGGCGGCATTGGAGAGCACAGCGAGGCGATTCGCACGCGCGTCTGCGACGGACTGGCTTTCATGGGACTAACCGAAGGCGACCCGGCGGGCAAGGTGAAGGCGATTCACACCGAAGAGGAAAAGCAGATCGCGCGGCATTGCCGCGCGCTTTTACGTCAGACAACCAAGGGCTGACTTCATTCGGGCTTGATGACAGTGTGATCCAGAACGCCTGTTACACCGAACAGGCGCGTCACGTCTTCGAGTGCAGCGGTGCGTTGCTGGTCGCGCTGCAACTCGCCATGCAGCGTGATACGGCCGCGCGAGACTTGGACCTTCACGGCATGCTCGGGAACCGCGGCGTCCCAGGCGAGACGCCGCGTCGCTTCCATGGCGATCTGTGCGTCGCTCAGGCGTGTGTTGTGTGCCTTGGTTTTTGCGGTGCGGGCGTGCGGCATGGGTTCTCCACCGGAGTAACACGGATAGAAGAACACTAGCAGAAATGGAGCATCTGCCATTGGACGACGGCGGCGATTTCACGCCACAGCCGCCGCCCAAACTCCCGCAGCACGGGGAGTTCAAATCTGGGGACGGCTGTGATGTCGAGCCACCGCCGTTAGCGAAACCGCCGCATCACGCCTACTGAATCGCGCCCGCGAGTGCCTGGGCGGTTGCGGCCGACAAGGTCCAGCCCAAATGTCCGTGCCCGGTGTTGTAGAACACGCCACGCCGTTTTCCACGGCCCACCTTGGGCAGCATGCTCGGCAGCATCGGCCGCAAGCCCGCCCACGGAATCACGCGCGAGGTCGATACCTCGGGGAAATACCGCCGCGTCCAGTCCACTAGCGGTGCAATCCGGTCCGAACGGATATCCCGGTTGAAGCCGTTGATCTCCGCCGTGCCGGCCACGCGAAAGCGATCCACGCCCAGGCGGCTCGTCACGATCTTCGCGCTGTCGTCGAGCAGGCTCACCCAAGGGGCGCGCTGCTGGCTGATTTCGTCATCGAGACAAACAGTGATCGAATAGCCCTTCACCGGATAGATATTCACGTGGTCGCCGAGCATGGCTGCAAAATCGCGGCTCTTCACCCCGGCGCAGACGACGATCCGTTCGAACGCAAAGCGCTGCGATTCGCCTTCGAGATTGACCGCCAGTGTAAAACGGCCCTCGGCAGGCTGCTCGATCGAGGTGATCTCGGCATCGTAATGAAATTCGACGCCGTGCCGCACGCACGCCTGAGCAAGGCCGCGCGTGAACTTGTGAATATCGCCGGTCGAATCGGACGGCGTGAAGAATCCGCCGTAAAAATCGCCGTGCAGCGTGGGTTCGATGCCATGCAGCTCGCTCGCCGTCACCGGGCTGCGCTCGAGGCCGCCTTCGCGCAGCAATGCGTTCACCTTGCTGGCGGCATCGAATTCCTTGCGCGTCTTGTAGATATGCAGAATGCCGCGCCGTTCGAGATCGAAGTCGATGCCTTCGGTTTCGGCAATCGAAAACAGATGCTCGCGCGCGGCGATCGCGAGCCGCACGGTTTCGACGGTGTTCGCCCGATAGTGCGGAATCTGCCGCAGGAATTCGCCCATCCACGAGTACTTGTGCCAGGTGGGTGTGGGATTGAGCAACAGCGGGGCGTCGCGCGTGAGCATCCAGCGCAGGCCTTTCATGACGGTGGCCGCGCTGTTCCAGACTTCGGCATTGCTGGCGGACAACTGCCCGCCGTTGGCGAACGAGGTCTCCATCGCCGCATAGCGGTGGCGTTCGAAAACGGTGACGTGGTGGCCGCGCTGGGCGAGGGCGTGAGCGGTCGTGACGCCGGTAATGCCGGCGCCGATAATGGCGATTCGTGACATGTCATGGTCCAGAGTAGTTGAGCATCACCGGTGTCGATTTCATGTCGAAACCGGCGTCGATGCCCCATCTGTCCATGTACCTGAGAGTTTCTTCCCCGCGGCGGCCGGCCCGTCATGAGTGATGAGCCGTGCGCGGAGAATCCCCTTCGGTGGGCGCACGCGGTATGCCGGTGCGCCGCTCTCCAGATGTTCCTGCTGCGCGGTCCTTTTGCCTGAGAGTTTCCGGGGCGGTTGCTCCGTCGGCGTCGTCCGAATTTCTGACGATCTCTCCCGCGCTGCATTGCAGAACGGCTCGACGATACCGTTCAAAATAATTCGCCGCAAGTGTTTCGTGCGAGTCACCGCGCAAGAAGTGGCCAGAAGCGCCGCAATTGAACATGAATGCGGCTCATACGCCAATGCGAATTTCTCAAGCCGGCCGCGAAGCTGAAATCGGCGGCATCGGCTATATTTGGCGGCACTGTCCGACTTTCATTCGCCAAGGAGAATGCCGTGCCCGCCCTCACAACGCTGCTCGCCTTCGGTCTGGTCTCGCTCGGCATGGTGCTCACGCCCGGGCCGAACATGATCTACCTGATCTCGCGATCGCTCTGTCAGGGGCGTCGCGCGGGCCTCGTTTCTCTTGGCGGCGTCGCGCTCGGCTACGTGTTCTACATGTTCTGCGCGGCGTTCGGCATTACCGCGCTGCTGCTGACGGTGCCCTACGCGTACGACGCATTGCGTTTCGGCGGCGCGCTCTATCTGTTGTATCTGGCCTGGCAAGCGGTCAAACCGGGCGGCCGTTCGCCGTTCCAGGTGCGCGACCTGCCGCACGACAGCCGCAGCAAGCTCTTCACCATGGGGCTCGTCACCAACCTCGCGAATCCGAAGATCGCGGTGATGTACCTGTCGCTGCTGCCGCAGTTCATTTCGCCGGGGCACGGCAGCGTGCTCGCGCAGTCGATCGCGCTCGGCTGCGTGCAGATCGTCATCAGCGTGACGGTCAATGCGCTGATCGCGAGCATGGCGGGCTCGATTGCCGTGTTTCTCGCCGGGCGGCCGGTGTGGTTGCTGGTGCAGCGCTGGTTGATGGGCACCGTGCTCGCCGGACTTGCGGTCCGCATTGCGCTCGATTCGCGCCGTTGAGCGCATCTTGCATCTCTCATCTCGAACACAAAGGCATGCTCATGTCCGACTTTCCCATCGACAACCCGTTTCTCGAATCGCTCGGCGTTCGCCTGACGCAATGGCGCGACGGTTACGCGGAACTGGTCATGCCGATCGATGCCAGCAAGCTCAATCGCCAGGGCGTGCTGCAAGGCGGCGCGATCGCGACGCTGCTCGATGCGTCGGCGGGTTATGCGGGCATCTTCGCGCCGAGCGGCGACCCGGCCCGGCATGCGTTCACGCTGTCGCTGACCACCAACTATCTCGACAAGGGACTCGGTGAACTGGTCACCGCCAAGGGTTTTCTGGAGCGCGCGGGCCGCTCGATTTTTTTCTCGCGCAGCGAGGCGTGGGTGGACGGCAAGCTGCTGATCGCCAGCGCGCAGGGCACGTTCAAATATTCGAAGACCGCGTGAGGCGCACAGGCCGGGCCCGCGCTTCGCTCATAGCGCCTTGTACATGATGGTGGTCGAGTCGAACTCATGGGTGTGCGTGCCACGCGCGTATCCCGGGATCACACCTGCTGTCCGATAACCCAGTGCGCTATAGAGCGGCTCGGCGTGGTCGCCGGTGCGGGTGTCGAGCGTGAGCAGGCTGCGCTGCAATCCATGCGCATGGCGTTCGAGTTCCGTCATCAGCGCCCGCGCAATGCCCTGACGGCGGAACGCCGGATGGACCAGCAGTTTGCGCACCTCGGCGCGATGCCGCTGATTCGGCATCGTGTCGTAATCCAGTTGCACGGTGCCCGCAATCGCTTCGCCCTGACGCGCGACCAGCAGCACGAGGCCGCCGGCACGCAACGAAGGCAGCACTTTGCCGCGCCAGAACGCCTCGCACTCGTCGGCGCCACACGGCATCACGAAGCCGACGCTGGCCCCGTCATGCACGCAGGCGCCCAGCAGCGCGCCGAGTTCAGGGAGATGACGCACGAGGTCGTCGGCGGAGAAAGGGGTGAGGGTGGTCGCGCTCATGCTGGCTCACACGATGAACAGAAGATAGCGGGCCGCGCGGTGCGCGGGCGTCACGAAAGCGCTGGGGCCGAACAGTTGGTAGCGCAGGCAGTCGCCGGGTTGCAGGTTGTGGCGCTGGCCGTCCACGGTGATCTGCAACTGCCCTTCCAGCAGGATCAGATGATGTTCGAGGCCGGGCCGTGGCGACGCGTCGTAGGTAATGCGCACGCCGGCGTCGAGTTCGCATTCCAGCGCCTCGCCGCTCAACGCCTGCGCGGGTGGCGACACGGAACGCCGCCGGAAGCCGATGCTGGCGTCGGTCCAGAGCGGCTGGGCGTCGCGCGGCACGAGCGGCGCGAAGTCCTCCTCGACCATGTGCATGAGGCGCGACATGGGCAGGCCGTAAGCCACGCAGAGTTTGCCGAGCACGCTCGCCGTGGGGCTGACGGCGGCGTTTTCGAGGCGCGAGAGGGTTGCGCGACTCACGCCGCTCAGTTTCGCGAGATCGTCGAGCGACCAGTTACGCTCGGCGCGCAGCGCCCGCAGCCGCTGGGCGATACGGCGGTCGATGGCGTTGTCGTCGGAGAGTGGGGTTTCCATATTCGGGAAAATATCTCGAATATGGAAATCGGTCAATGAGGACAAAAATCGGATCTGTCCGGCTGACGCGGACCAACCGTCCGATAGCCGGCCAGGAGCGCGACTTACTCGTGCCTTGTCATACGCAGCATCGACGTGTCGTAACCCAGCGCGCGGACCCGCTCGATCAGCGCGTCTTTCACGCTCGCAGCCGGCGTGGCCTCACGCGTGAGGATCCACAGATAACGTCCGCTCGGCTCGCCGACGATCGACCAGCTATAGTCGTCCGCGTGATCTAGCACCCAGTAGTCGCCGAAGAAGAATGGGCCGAAGAACGACACCTTCAACTTGGCATTGCCCGAATCGGCGACCACCTTCGCGCGGCCCTTCGCGACGTCCAGCGGACCGTTCACCGCGCCTTGGTGGCAACTGTTGACCACGTCGATCAGGCCGTCGTCGCGCGTGGCGTACTCTGCGGTGACCGCTTCGCAATCGCGCTCAAAGCGGTTTTCATAGCGCGCCAGTTCATACCATCGGCCGAGATAGCGGCTGAGGTCCACGGGCTTCGCGGGCTCGGGCACGTGCGCGTTGCCGCTCTTGCCGGCCGGGCTGAGCGCGCACGCGCCAAGCAGGCAGACTGCGCCGACCACGAGTGAAATGGCGCTCAGGCGCAGGACCGGTTGACGGCGTAGGGGCATTGATCGACTCCATTAGCAAAGGATGTTCTGTGACAGCACGCCCCGTGCCAGACGGCCGCGCGCGCGCCCGGCCGTGGCGGAGATGGGTACACCTTCGCGGCCGTGGCCGTTTATCATAGTGCCCACCAACCAGAAAGCGCCGCCCGGCTGTGCAACGGTAAGGCAACATCCACGAGACCCGGCGGCTCATGCCGCGACATCATCCATGAATTCCACTCCCGACACTTCTTCCCGCCCTTCGATCCGCGCGTTGACCCTGCTTGAAGGACGCGTACTCGGCGTGCTCGTCGAAAAGCAGCACACGGTGCCGGACAGCTATCCGCTTTCGCTCAACGCGCTGACCTTGGGCTGCAATCAGAAGACCGGCCGCGCGCCGGTCATGAACGCCACCGAAGCCGAGGTGCTGACCGCCGTCGACGGCTTGAAACGGTTGAGCCTCGTGATGGAGGGCAGCAGCAGCCGCGTGCCGCGCTTCGAACACAACATGAACCGTGTGCTGGGTTTGCCGAGCCAGTCGGCGGCGCTGCTCACCACCTTGCTGCTGCGCGGCCCGCAAACCGCCGCCGAATTGCGGCTCAATAGCGCGCGTCTGCATGGTTTTGCCGATATCTCGTCGGTCGAGGCGTTTCTCGACGAACTCGCGGCCAACGACCCGCCACGGGTCGTGAAACTCGCGCGCACGCCGGGCGAGCGCGAGAACCGCTGGACACATTTGCTGTGCGGCGAAGTGAGTGCGAGCGAGCTGGCGCAGCCAGGCGCCGAAGACGACGCCGTGCCGCTGTCCGCGTTCGAGGCGGTCAAGGCCGAACAGAAGCGCCTTGCCGACGAAGTGAGCCGGTTGCAGGCCGTGGTGCGCCGCATGGCGGCGGAGTTGGGTATTGATGCCGGAGATCTGACGGCCGGCGAATGAGGCTTACGCGTCGCGGCTGCGCGGCGTATCCGCGGACAGCGTGCGTTGGGTGCGATAAAAGACGCGCGGCGGCACGTTGGGCGAGTCTTCGGCGAGCCGGTCGAGTTCGTCGCGGATCGCGCTGAGATAGTGGCCGTCACGCGCATCGGCGTCGCCGGCAAAGACCGCTTCGAGTCTGCGGCGCACCGCGCCATAGCGCGCGCCGGCGGCGCGATGCTTTTCGGCGCGTTCGGCGTAGCGCAGGAACGTTTGCAGCGCGGAGGCGACGGCGGCCGCCACGCTCACGAAGCCGATAAAAATCTTCAGTTCCGGCGAGACGGCTGACGCGTGCAGGGACGCAAACACAGCCGTTCCCACGAAGGCGGTCAACGCGGTGGCAAGCCAGCCGACCTGGCGGTCACGCGCCGATAGCAGATCCGCCATGTCGTAGTGGCTCATCTGGGATTCGCGCGCACGGCGAATCCACTTCAGCAGAAGCTGGTTTTCGTCGACCGGAGGCTCGTAGGCAGGCAGGTTCTTCATGTCGCTCGTCAGGGCAGTTCGATTGCGCAAGCTTAGCGCATGCGCCTGACGACACTGTGCCACATGAAGACGGCGAGCCTCACCAGGAGGCCGGCTGGCCGTGGTTATGCCGCTGCCGCTATCTCCGTCTGCCGCGCCACTCCGAAGCGCTCGTTATGCGCGTTGCCATTCAGGTAGAAGTCACCAATCGCGGCCTCGCGAATGATCGCCGGATTGTGCGACGCCAGCACGCGCGCATTGCGCCAGTAGCGATCGAAGCGGCGCGTCTCGCTGGTGGCCGATGCGCCGCCCACTTCGAACAGCAGCGTCGCCGCTTGCAAGGTCTGCTCGATGACGATCTGCTGCGCCTGGAAAGTCTGGATGTCGAGGTGAATGTAAGTCTGTTCGTCGGCACGGCCTTCCTCGCGCGCGACGGAGACTTCATCGATGGCGCGCGCGAGCGACGTGTTGATGCTTTGCGTCGAATAAGCGAGGCTCGCAAGCCGGCCGACCACGCGCTGCACGAGCGGATTGTCGCGCGGACTCGACGCGCCCGGCACGCCGAAGGTTCGGGTTTTGGTCTGCGTGAACGCGACCGCATCGCGCAGCGCGGCGCGGCTGATGCCCGCGAGGTTCGCGACATGCAGCGCCTGATAGTAAGCCGTGAGCAGGCTGTTGCGACGCGGTTCGGCGGCGTTATAGCGGCGGTAGAGGTTATCGAGCGAGACCGGCACCTGCGTGAAGCGCGCCGTGCCGCTGCCGGTGAGGCGCTGCCCGAAGCCGTCCCAATCGTCGATACGTTCGAGGCCCGGCGCGTCGGATTCCACGAGCACGCGCAGGTCGCTCGAACCGTCGTGCGCGGTGACGTCGACCCAGTCGGCGTAGAGCGTGCCGGTGGTGTAGTACTTCTCGCCGTCGAGATGCCATGCGCCATTGGTCTGCGTCAGGCGCACGCTGTTGTTGGTGACGCCCGTGCGCTCGGACACCGCGCCGCCGACAATCTGACCTTGCGCCACCCGCGTAAGCCAACGCTCACGCAGCGATTCGTCGCCGTTTTCCAGCAGCGCTTCGATAAAGCCGCCATGCACGCGCAGGATTTGCGGCAGATTCGAGTCCGCCTCGCCGAGACGCGTGACCAGCGCGAAGAATTGCGTGAGCGAGATGCCTTCGCCGCCGTATTTTTTGGGCACGCGCAGCCGCGTGTAGCCCGCTTCACGCAGCCATTCCACCGGCGCGTAAGCGAGTTCGCGCTGTTGCTCGCGCTCGACCGCGCCTTCCGCGATACGGGCGAAGACGGGAGCGAAGCGGCGCGTCAGCGGATCGTCGCCGAAGAGTTGTGCGGCATCGGCGATGCTGTGGTCAGCGTGGGTTGGCGATTCGACTGCGGACATGGGTTCTCCGAAACGAGGCGCGCGTGAGGCGCAATCAGAGAACGGTAAGGGACGGGGCGGGTGCGAGCAACGAAGTATTTGGCCGATTCTTAGCAGCGGGAGTGAAATGCCTGCCGGGCAGCGCCTGGAATCGGCGGAGAACGCGCCTATTGCAATCCCGCCACCGCGCGCCTGCGCGCCAGCAATCGCACGGCGAGCAGGCACACGCCCATCACCGTCAGCGACAACACCGTCGTCATGGTGCCCAGCGCGTAGATCACTGGTGTGGTCACCGACGTGGTGAGACCCTGAAGCTCGAGCGGCAAGGTGTTCTGATCGCCGATCGCCTGCGAGGTGCGGGCAATCTCGTCCCATGAGAGCGTGAAGCCGAACATGGCCACGCCCACCACCGAGGGGCCGATGATCGGCAGCACCACGTGCCGGAAACTCTGCCACGGCGTCGCGCCGAGATCGCGGGATGCTTCTTCGTAAGCCGGATTGAAGCGGTTGAACACCGCGAACATGACCAGCAAACCGAACGGCAGCGTCCACGTGAGATGCGCGCCGAGCGCGGATGTGAAGAGGCCCATCGAGGTGGTGTAGGTATCGGCGAACGACTGATAGCCCCAGGCCGTGGCCAGGTACTTCACGCCGTTATCGAGCAGGCGGAACGTTAGACCGATGCCGAGCGAAACGATAATGGACGGCATGATCAGGCTCGCCACGGAGACGTAGAACACTGCCGTATCGCCGCGAAATTTTCGGCGAAAGGCAAGGCCCGCCGCGACGGAGAACAGCACCGTCAGCACCGTGACAGCCACAGCGAGCCGCACGGAGCGCACGAACGCGGACCAGATATCCACATCCCCCACGCCGTCGCGCAGCACGGAGAACCAGTGCAGCGACACGCCGCGCATGGGAAACGTGAGGCCGCCTTCCGGACCCTGAAACGACAGGATGAAAATGGTGATCACGGGTCCGTACAGGAACAGCACGAACAGGCCGAACAGGAGCGCCAGCCAATAGAAACTCGCCGGGCGGCGCTCGCGATGTTTGAGGGCATTGGCCTGCATCTTCACAGCTCCTTGCGGATGTCGACGACCCGCGTCAAACCCCACACGATCATCAGCACCACGGCGAGCAAGATGATTGCATTGGCCGCCGCGGCGGGAAATTGCAGGTAGCCGGTCTGCACCTGAATGATCTTGCCTACCGAGGCGATCTGCTGGCCGCCCATCACGCCGACGGTCAGAAAATCGCCCATCACGATCGTAATCACGAAGATCGAGCCGATCACAATGCCGGTTTTCGACAGCGGCAGCACCACGTCGCGCACCACTTGCCAGCCGCTCGCGCCGGCGTCGCGCGCGGCTTCGAGCAGCGACCGGTCGATCCGCATCATCGCGTTGAAGATCGGCACGATCATGAAGAACGTGTAGAGGTGAACGAACGCGAGCACTACCGAAAAGTTCGAATACAGCAGCCATTCCAGCGGCTGATCGATCAGATGCGCGCCGAGCAGCGCCTGATTGACGAGACCGTTGCGGCCGAGCAGCGGCATCCATGAAATCATGCGGATCACGTTCGAGGTCCAGAACGGAATCGTGCAGACGAGGAACAGCACGGTCTGCATGCTCGTGGTGCGCACATGAAAGGCGAGAAAGTAGGCGATGGAAAAACCCAGCAGCAAGGTCACCGCCCACACGATCGCGCAGAACTTAAGCGTCGACCAGTACGTCTTGAAGGTGACGCAGAGGTCCGTCATCGACGAACAACCGTTGAAGATCGCCGTGTAGTTCTTCAGCGTGAACGCGGGGATGATCTGGTATTCGTTGAAGTCCCAGAAGCTGACGATCAGCGTGATGACCAGCGGCACGATAAAAAACAGCAGGAAGGTCAGCGAGAGCGGCGTCGCCTGCAACCATGCCGGCGCGCGGCGATGTTTGACGGGCGCGCCCTGCGCGTGCGAGGGAAGGTCGATCGTTGCCATGGGCGTATTTCTAAGGAGTGACGGTGCGTGCGGATAGCGGATGAGAACCGGCGCGGCGGGCGCCGGCTCTCATGCCCGATCGCGGCTTCGACCACGGTGGTCGGTCAAGCCGCGATGAACTCGTTCCACTTCTGGACCATATAAATGTTCTCGTCCATCACCGCGTTCCAGCACGCAATCGCGCCCATGCGCTGGTTGTACGAGCCGCCGTCACGCACGGTGCCGGCTTTTTCGAGCAGCTGGCCGTCCGGCGCCTTGATGTCCTGCGCGGCCGCCTTGCCTTCGATCCAGTAGTCCCACTCGTAAGGCTGCATATGCGTCTTCGCGGTTTCGAGCACGCCCGAGTAATAGCCCTGACGCATCAGATAGGCGCCCGCCCAGCCGTCCTGGAACCAGTTGACGAATTCATACGCCGCATCGAGCTTCTTGCCTTGCAGCGAACGCGGGAAGCCGAAGCCCGAGGCCCACGAACGATAGCCTTCCTTGAGCGGCTGGAATTTGCAGGCGATACCCATGGTGCGGACTTTCGTCACGGCCGGCGACCACATCGACTGGATCACGACTTCGCCCGAGGCCATCAGGTTCACGCTTTCGTTGAAGTCCTTCCAGAACGCGCGGAACTGGCCGGCGCGTTTCGCTTCGATCAGGATCTTGATGGTCTGATCGATTTCGGCCTTGGTCATGTTGCCTTTGTCGCCGTATTTCACGTGACCCATCGCCTCGATCGCCATGGCCGAATCCATGATGCCGATCGCGGGAATGTTCAGCAGCGCCGCCTTGCCCTTGAACTGCGGATTGAGTAGTTCGGCCCAACTGTCGATAGGCCGCTTGATCAGGTCGGGGCGAATGCCGAGCGTATCCGCGTTGTACGTGGTGGGAATCAGCGTCATCCATTCGGTCGGCGTGGCGGAGAATTCGGTGGAGCGCGGGCCGGTGAGGAACATCACCTTCTTCGGCGCGGTGCCCTGATCGCCGATCTTCTTGCCGTTGACTTCACCGCGCGTGAGCACTGGCGTGATCTTGTCGGCAAGCTTGATACGCTTCGCGTCCATGCCGGCCAGCGTGCCGGCCGGAATCAGCTTCTTCAGCGCGAAATATTCGGTGTCGACAATGTCGAACGAGTTGGGCTGCGTGATGATGCGCTTGGCGACGTCGTCGGTGGTCACCGGCACGTATTGAATCTCGATGCCGGTGTCTTCCTTGAATTTCTTCGCGATGTCGGCGCTCTGATTGACCGCCGTGCCGAGGTAACGCAACGTGATTTTTTCCTGCGCGTGCACGTACGGAAAACCGGCAATACCGGCTGCCGCCACTGCACCCTTGATGAACGTGCGGCGCGACAGGCCTTTTTCCTTCCCATCCGTTGCGGCCGGTGCCGGGCTCTCGTTCGTTTCACTCATTGCTTTCTCCTCAGTTGACGTTCGATTGACGTTCGGTTTTAGCTTGCTGGAACGCTCATGCGCGGCGATGTCATGCCGCTTCAATGCGAAAACTTCACTACTCAGGCCGCGAGCGGATGCGCGTCCTGTTCGTTCCACCAGACCACCACGCGGGCATCGGGACCGAGCCGCGCCGGATCGTAATCACCGTCGCTCACGAGCGAGATCAACTCGGGCGAACCGTCGAGCGGGTCGAGCGTCATGCGCAGATGCGTGCCCTGATACTCGGCTTCGCGCACTGTGCACGGCACGCCGCCAATGCGCGTCATGCCGTTGTCGCCGCTTGCGTTCTGCACCGGCGTGATGCCATGCGGCACGACGCGCAGGTGATCGGCACGCACGGTAAACAACCGGCCATTGGTTTTGAAGACGTTGTGGCCGCCGAGAAAGCGCGCCACGAATTCGGTGCGCGGACGGTTGAAGACTTCATGCGGCGTGCCGCTCTGCTCGATACGGCCGTGACTCATCACCACGACCAGATCGGCGAGCGCCATGGCTTCTTCCTGCGAATGCGTGACGTGCACGAACGTAATGCCGAGTTCTTTCTGCCAGCGCTTGAGTTCGGCGCGCATCTGCACACGCAGGAACGGGTCGAGTGCGGAGAGCGGTTCGTCGAGCAACAGGCAGCCTGGCTGGTTGAGCAACGCACGGGCGAGCGCGACACGCTGCTGCTGTCCGCCAGAGAGTTGGGCCGGTTTGCGTTCGGCATACGCCGACATGGCGACCAGTTCCAGCAGCTCGGCGGCGCGCTTGCGCCGCACATCTTTGGCGATGCCGCGCATCTTCAGGCTGAACGCGACGTTATCGAGCGCGCTCAGGTGCGGGAACAGCGCATAGTTCTGGAACACCATAGCCGTGCCGCGAGCAGCCGGCTCCGCGCGCGTGACGTTGCGGCCGGCGATCAGAACGTCACCTTCGGTGACGGATTCATGCCCGGCGATCATGCGCAAGGTCGAGGTCTTGCCGCAGCCCGACGGTCCGAGCAGGCAGCAGTACTGGCCGCCTGCAATGCGCAGATCGATTGCGTCGACGGCAAGCGAGTCGCCGTATTGCTTCGACACGTGCACCAGTTCGATATCGGCGGCTTTGGTTTCGAGCACCGTTGAAACAGGCTGAATCATGAAAAGGTGTCCTCGTGAACGGCGAAGAGCAGGGGCGCACGAAAACTGCAGCGGCGCCTGAACGAAACCAGCCAAATGCAAGACATGTGCCATCCGTTGCATCGAGTGGTTCGCTGATTGCCGACACAGCCGTGCGCTTAACGTCTACGAGTTGGCTCACATATTGCAAACGATCCGCAGTGTCGATCGTTAGCGATCCAAGTGAATTTTCTTGCGCGATCACGGTGCGTCTTCGGTCCGTCTCGGGGCATGAATCGGCCAATCCGGTTCATGCGTGACGCAACCGGCCGCGTTTCATCACCCACGGCTTCTTCACATGAACGACACACGGAATATGCCCGTAGCAGAGAACCGCGCGCGTCAGTTGCTCGCCACGCACGGCCGCTTTGCGTACCGGCCGATCACTGACAGCGACGCGTTCCGCTGGCCCGGCGACACCGGGCTCGCGGTCTATCTGGGCTTCAACATCGAACACTTTGCTTTCGGCGAGGGGCTCGGCGCGGCGCTCGGCCCGATCTCGCCGCAACCGGATGTGCTCAACCATAGCTGGCGTGAATACGGCAATCGCGTCGGCGCGTGGCGCTGCATCGAACTGTTCGATCAGCTCGATCTGCCGGCCGGTACGCTGATCAACACCGCGCTTTACGATCACTGTCCTGAACTGATCGAAGCCTGTGTGGCGCGCGGCGACGAACTGATCGGCCACGGCCACACGAACGCGCACCGGCAGAGCGATCTGGACGAGAACGGCGAACGCGAGCTGCTTCTGCATTGCCGCGAACGGATCGTCGAAGTGTCGGGCACGACACCGCACGGCTGGCTTTCGCCGTGGATTTCAGAGTCGCATCTGACGCCCGATCTGCTCGCCGAGACCGGCTACCGCTACACGCTGAACTGGTGTCACGACGACCGTCCGATACGAATGGCCACGCGCGGCGGGCCGCTGTGGTCGATTCCGTATCCGCAGGAACTGAACGATTTGCCGATGATGGTGGGCCGCCATATGGATGGCCGCGCGTTCGCCGACATGATTGTCGACCAGTTCGACGAGATGCTGGAACAGGCCAATCGCGGCACGCAGCCCCAGGCGCTGGTGATGGGCATTGCGCTGCATCCGTATCTGGTGGGGCAGCCGTATCGCTTGCGGCATTTGCGCCGCGCGCTTCAGCATATCGCCGCGGCACGCGCCCGAGGCGACGTGTGGATCACCACGCCCGGTGCAATCGCGGATCATATGGACCGACTGGAGCGGGACGGCGTCGTGCGCCCGGCGATTGCATGAACGCAAA
Organism: Paraburkholderia sp. RL17-383-BIF-A; assembly: GCF_046028015.1. Taxonomy (NCBI): domain Bacteria; kingdom Pseudomonadati; phylum Pseudomonadota; class Betaproteobacteria; order Burkholderiales; family Burkholderiaceae; genus Paraburkholderia; species Paraburkholderia sp. RL17-383-BIF-A. The sequence goes on from NZ_JARESR010000013.1 coordinate 80,757, forward strand.
AGCCGGCGCGGCCACCGCGAAACAATCCCGCAAGGACGATGCGGATCTCGACGCGCGCATCTATCAATCGATTTTCGACGGCGTGCTGAATCATCGGCTGACGCCGGGCACGAAACTGCCGGAGCCCGAGTTGTGCCAACTGTTCGGCGTGGGCCGCGCGGTCGTGCGACGCGTGCTGGAAAAGCTCGCTTATGACGGCATTGTCGTATTGCGGCCGAATAAAGGAGCGGTGATCGCCGAGCCCACGCCCGAGGAAACGCGCGAGATCTTCGAAGCGCGGCGCTCGGTCGAACGAATGCTGGTCGAACTGGCCGTGCAGCGCGCGAACGCGAGCGACATCAGGGCGTTGCGCGAGCAACTCGCGAGCGAACATGAAGCGATGCACCGCTTCGACCAGCCTTCATGGGCGAGGCTCGCCAGTGGCTTTCATATGCGCATCGCCGCGCTGGCGGGCAATTCGATTCTGCAAAACTATCTGAAAGAACTGGTCTCGCGCTGCTCGCTGATCGTGGGTGTGTATGAACCGCCGGGGCATGCGCCGTGCGAACACGCCGAGCATGCGGCGATTGTCGATTGCATCGAGGCGCGCGACGCGGCCGGCGCAATAGCGCATATGGAAGCGCATTTGCGTGACATCGAAGAACGGATCGAAACCTCGCGGATGCGCGGCGAAAAGAGCCTCGGCCAGCTGCTCGGCATTACCGGATCTGTCACTCCCAACTAGGCCGCCGACATGGAAATCGATTTCGAAGCGATCACCGAATATCAGCGTTACAAGCTGATGGCGAGTCTGATCGTGCCGCGTCCGATCGCGCTCGTCACCACACTCGGCGCCGACGGCACGATCAACGCCGCGCCGTTCTCGATGTTCAACATGCTCGGCGAGGAACCGCCGATCGTGATGATCAGCATCAACCGCGTGGCCGACGGCACACTCAAGGACACGGCGGTGAATATCGCGCGTACCGGCGAGTTCGTGGTGCATCTCGCGGACGAAGCCATCGCGGACAAAATGCATCGCTGCGGAGAAAGGCTGCCGCCGAACGTGAGCGAGCTGACCGCGGTCGGCTTGACGCCGCTGCCGAGTTCGCACGTCGCGCCGCCGCGCATTGCGGAAGCACCCGTTGCGTTCGAGTGCACGATCTGGGAGACGCTGGAGACAACCAGCCGGCAGATTTTCATCGGACGCGTGCACCGGTTGCACGCGCGCGACGAGTTGATCGACACCGAAACGTGCCGCGTGCGTTTGCAACACTACTTTCCGGTTGGGCGTTTCGGTGCGAGCGACTATGTGACGACGCGGGACCGCTTCACGCTCGGGTGACGCAGCGGCGTTCATCACATAGCCCGCATCACGTTGCATCATTGCGGCATCACACCGCCAGCGCTCGCCCGTCGCTGCGCGGATCATGCGCGCCCGAAGCCGACCCGTCCGCCTCGATGCGAATCACGCCCGGATGCCCCGCCAACGGACTCTGCGCCGCAATCGCGCTCACTTCATGACCCCGCGCGGCGAGCGCCGCGAACACGTCGGCGCCGGCGTCCGCTTCGAGCTTCAACGCATCGCGTGTGTCGGAGAAGGTTTTGCCGAGCAGAAAGCGCGGGCGGGCGAGGGCGGTCAGCGGGTCCATGCCGTAGTCGATCAGTCGCGTGAGAATGGCGGCCAGCGTTTGCGGCTGACCGTCCGCGCCTTGCGTGCCGAATAGCAGTTGAGGGCGGCCGTCCTTTACATACATGCCGGGATTCAGCGTATGGAAGGGCCGCTTGCCCGGCTGCACGGCGTTGTGATGCGCGGGGTTCGTGCTGAACGACGCGCCGCGGTTGTGCCACAGAATGCCGGTATCGCCCGCCACCACGCCGCTGCCCCAATCGAAGTACACCGTTTGCAGCACGCTCACGCTGCGGCCTTCGCGATCCGTTGCGCCGATGAACACCGTATCGCCCGGGCGAAATACGTGTGGCCATGCACGCGCTTCACGCAGGTTGATGGAGCGTGCGTGAGCGTCGAGCGTGGCGGGCGAGAGCATCTCGTCGACCGGCACGAAGTTGAACTCCGGATCGCAGACGAACCGATCGCGATCCATGAATGCGCGTTTGACCGCTTCCACCAGCAGGTGATAGTAATCGGCGCTGCCTTCCGGAATCGATCCAAGATCGAAGCGCTCCAGCGTGCCCATGATCTGCAAGGTCGTCACGCCTTGCGTGGGCGGCTGCATGCTCACCAGTTCGCCGCCGCGGTAGGCGACACGCAACGGTGCTTCATTGCGCGCGTGCGTGCGGGCAAGGTCGCTCGAACTGAGCGGCGAACCGGCTTGCCGGAGGCCATCGGCAATGCGTTCAGCCAACTCGCCTTCGTAAAATTCGCGTGCGCCGAAACGCGCAATCCGGTCGATGCTTTTCGCCAGCGCCGGTTGCACGAAGCGCTCGTCGATGGCGGGAATATGGCCGTGCGGCGCGAAGGTCGCGGCGAAGCCGGGCAACGCATGCAATTCGTCGGCGCGCATGCTCTGCCAGAAATGCTGCGACGGCGTGACCGGAAAGCCGTCGGCGGCCAGTTCGTGCGCGCGCTCGAACAGTGACGACCACGACTGCTGGCCGCCCCACGCGCTTTGGCTGATCTCGTACGCTTGCTGCCACGTATCGACGGTCGCGGCCGTGGTGATCGCCGACGCGGCCCCGCGCAGCGGAATCGCTTCGTTGTACGCGGGCAGTTGCGCCGCAGCCTGGCCGATGCCCGATACCGTGCGCAACATGCCTTGCCGGTCGCCGATTACCCAGAAGGCGTCGCCGCCGAGTCCGGTGAAATGCGGGTACGTCACACACAATGCGGCGCCGATGGCGATGGCGGCTTCGATCGCATTGCCGCCCGCGCGCAGCACCTCGCGGCCTGCTTCGCTCGCCAACGCGTGAGGGCTGGTGACCATGCCGCCGTGCGTGCCGGCGGGTTTCTGATTGTGCATCGAGGCTCCGCTACTGAGAGTTCGCCGAAGCGTGTCGCGAGTATAGATCGCGCGCGAGGGTCAGCAACGCGCGATCGCTGCCGCGCGCGCCGATCAGGGAGAGTGCGAGCGGCCGGTCGACTTCGTCGGTGAAAGGAAGGGTGATTTGCGGCAAACCGCCGAATGCGGCGATCGAGTTCATCGTGAGCGAGTCCTCGTAGAAGCGGCCAATGGCGTCGCTCGTGGCATCTTTGGGTAACAGCGCAACGGGGGTGGTGGGCATCATCAGGACGGTCTGTTCGGTTTCGAAGAGTGTGTCCAGTGTGCTACGGAGTTCGCGCAGAACCGCGCGCCATGACTCGGCCTGTTGCCTGTCGAGCGTGTCGAGCCGTGCGAATCGCGGCGCGATGGAAGGGCCGAAGCGCGGCCGCGCCGAGCGAATCCAGTCGCCGAGCGAAACGTCGATTTCAAGGTCTTGCACGGCCTGATAGCATGCAAGCCAACGGGCTTCTTCACCGGCGAACACATCAAGCGATGTCCGCGCGCCGAGCGATTGCGCGAGCGTGGTGAGTCGCGCCGCGTCGTCGGGTTCATTGCGCGCGCGTGCAGCGAAAGCTTCGGCGACACGCGTGAGACGCATTGGGCTTGCCGAAGCGCTAGCAGCGGACGGCGCCGCCGGCAACAACACATCGCCCACCGCCGCCAATACGTCGATCGACCGCGCGAACCAGCCCACGGTATCGAAGCACGGTGCGAACGGCAGCACGCCTTCGAGCGAAATCGCGTCGTGACTCGGCCGCATGCCGAACAGGCCGCAGAACGCGGCGGGCACGCGCACCGAGCCGCCGGTATCGGTGCCCAAGGCAAACTCCACGTCGCCGCTCGCCACCGCCGAAGCCGATCCACTCGACGACCCGCCCGGCAACGCACGCGGCCAACGCGAATTGAGCGGCGTGCCGTAATGGTGGTTCTCGCCTTCGAGGCTATAGGCGAGTTCGTCGGTGATCGTCTTGCCGTCGAGCGTCGCGCCGGCCGCCAATAGCGCATCCACGCAGGGCGCGTGAGCGCGCGCCGCCGTGTGGCTCGCGAGCCAGTCGGGATTGCCGCCGCCGGTCGTCACGCCGGCGACGTCGATCAGATCCTTCACCGCGAAACGCTGGCCGTTCAGCGGCCCGCTTGCCGTCGCGGCCACCTGCGTGCGCGGACCGGGAATAAACGCGTTCATGCGGCATCCGCCAGCGCGGCGACGATCCGCGCCGAATCGGTAACGAAGCCAAAGCACTTCTTCACGTTCCAGATCGTCGCTTCGGTGCAGAAGTCCGGCGACGACGTCGCGCAGCAGTCCTCCACCAGCACGCAGCCATAGCCGAGAAAATTAGCGTCGGTCAGCGAATGCAGCACGCACTGATCGGTGTTCACGCCCGCGAACATCACCGTGCGAATGCCGAGATTGCGCAGGATGCTATCGAGCGGCGTGTCCCAGAACCCGCTGATCCGATACTTGTCCACACAGATGTCTTCGGGCAGCGGCGCGAGTTCATCCACCACCGCCGCGGCCCACGAATCCTTTTCGAGCACGTGCGAGCCATTGCTCGCGAGCGGTTCGCCGAGGCCGGTGCCGGTGCCCTTCGGCTTATATAGATGCAACTGGTTGGGCGGCATGTTGGCGAGGTCGGGCCGGTTGCCCCAATTGACCCAGATGACCGGCACGCCGCTTTTGCGCAGCGCCGGCAACAGGCGCTGCAATGGTGCAATTGGCGCGCGGTCGACGGCGAAATCGCCCCCAATCTGGGCAACCCATCCTCCGTTGGTGCAGAAGTCGTTCTGCATGTCGATCACGATAATGGCCGTGCTGCGCAGATCGATACGAACGTTTTGCGGCTCGCACGGCAGCGTCGCGACGACCGGTTCGGGCGCGGGCAACGACATGTCGACGAGCGTTTCGCTGGCTGCCCAGCGCGGCCGGCCGTCGCGGCCCAACTGACCGGAAACGCTTGTGCCGTATGCGTCGTGCTGTTTCATCGAAGGTTCTCCATCGGGTTTCGATTGCTATAGAAAAGGTGTTGCGTGAGCGCTGCCACGCGCTGTTCGCGCGGCGTCCGGATCGCTCTATCGGGCAGGTTCAAACGAAGCCGGCATGCCGCAAAAACTGTCGCATGGCATTGAAGTTGCATTGGTTTCGTTCATGAATAACCTACTTACCCAAACCAAACGCAAGAGGAATGCCAGAATGTCGATCGCCAAGCTCAAAACTCTCGCGACCTGTGTCGTCGCGCTCGCCGCGTCCACCAGTGCGATGCATGCGGTGGCGGCCGATCCGCTGCGGGTCGGCGTGCTGATTCCCGGTTCCAAGTCGGATAAAGGCTGGATGGAATCCGGCTACGACGGACTGGTCGCCGCGCAAAAGGAACTCGGCCCGAAACTGAAGACGCAGATGATCGAGAACATCAACTACGCCGACATGGAGCAGGCGTTGACCAACCTCGCTTCGAAGAACCAGTTGGTGATCGGCGTGGGCGGGCAGACGCAGGCCTCGGTGCTGAAGATCGCGAAGCGCTTTCCCAATGTGAAGTTCGCGATCGTGGGCGGCAACAAGGGGCAGGACATGCCGCCGAACGTGGCGGGCTATGACGTCAAGCAGGCCGAGATCGCCTACGTGGCCGGTGCGGCTGCGGCGATGCTGTCGAAGAACGGCGCGGTGAGTTACGTGGGCGGCATGGAGATTCCGTCCATCGTCAACGCCGGCAAGGAATTCGGCAACGGCGCGCGCTCGATCAATCCGAAGATCAAATACTTCGAGAGCTATACCGGCGACTTCGACAACGTCTCGAAGGCCAAGGAAGCGACGCTCGCGGCGATCTCGCAAGGCGCGGACGTCCACTATCACATTCTCAATCTCGGCTTGCGCGGCATGGAGCAGGCGGCCAATGAAAAGCACACGCACGTGATCGGCAGCTATACCGACCGCTGCGGCACGGACCCGCTGTATATCGCGTATTCGATCACGGGCGTCGGCTATCAGGTGCAATACGCGATCGACCAGATGGCGGCCGGCACCTGGCAGCCGGGCTATAAGGCGTTCGGCCTCGCCATGGGACCGAAGGCGTCGGGCATGGTGGTGTGCAAGCCGACCCCGGAGATGTCGACGAAGATCAAGCAGATCGAACAGGACATCGAAAGCGGCAAGATCAAGGTATCCGAAGGCTGACATGGACGCGACTTCCGCTTCTGACCACGCGGCGGCCACCATGAGTGCCGGCGCGAATGTGGGCCACGGCCGGCCGCGCGCGGCGGTGCTGCGCATGGACGGCATCGTCAAACGCTTCGGCGCATTTCAGGCGTTGAGCGATGTCTCGCTCGAACTCTTCGCCGGCGAAGTGCATTGCCTGCTGGGCGAAAACGGCGCCGGCAAATCGACGCTGTGCAATGTGATGTTCGGCGTGCATCAGCCCGACGCGGGCGCGATGTGGCTCGACGGTGCGCGGTATGAACCGCACAGTCCGCGCGATGCGCTGACGCACGGCATCGCGATGGTGCATCAGCACTTCAGCCTCGTCGAAGACGTGAGCGTGCTCGATAACCTGCTGCTCGGGCAGGTGCGCGGCTGGCTCGATCGCAAGCGCGAGGCGCAGCGGGTGCGCGCGTTGGTGGCGGAACTCGGGCTCGCGCTGGATCCGGACGCGCGTGTAGCGGAACTGTCCGTGGGAGAAAAGCAGCGCGTCGAGATCGTCAAATGTCTGATTCGCGAGCCGCGTCTGCTGGTGTTGGATGAGCCGACCGCCGTGCTGCTGCCGGCCGAGATCGACGCGTTGCTCGATACCTGCGCGCGGGTCGTGGCGCGCGGTTGCGCAGTCGTGCTGGTGACACACAAGCTGGCCGAAATCCGCCGTATCGCGGACCGTGCGACGGTGTTGCAGAGCGGCCGCGTGGTGGCCCGTTCGAGCACGCCATCCGCGGACGTGAACGCGCTCGTACGGGCGATGATCCAACGTCCGGGGAATGCGGAGCAGGACTCGGCATCGGCTGCGGGAGCCAATGCCAGCACCAATGCCAATGCGAGCGCAAGCGCGACGCCACCTCCCGCAACCCGCAGCGCGTCCCCCTACGGCCGTCCGCTAGCCGACGAAGCCTTGCAGGTCGACGGCCTCACGGTGCGCGATGCCGACGGCGTGACGCGTCTCGAAGACTGCACGCTGGTGGTCAACCGTGGCGAGATCGTCGGCATTGCGGGCGTGGAAGGCAACGGCCAGAGCGAACTCGGCGCGGTGCTGGCCGGCATGCAGAAGGCGAGTGCGGGGCGCTTCTTCGTGCAGGGCGCCGACTGCACCCAGGCCGCGCCGCAGACGTTGACGAAGGCGGGCGTCGGCGTGGTGCCCGAAGACCGGCACGCGGTCGGCTGCGTGCCCGACATGAGCCTGACCGAGAACCTCTTTCTCAACCGGCTCGACGACTATGCGCGGCACGGCTTCATGCGGCGTCGCGCGATGCGCCGCGATGCGCGCGCGCTGATGCAGCGCTTCGATGTGCGCGCCGCGAGTCCCGATGTCGCGTTTCGCGGCCTCTCGGGCGGCAATCAGCAGAAAGCGGTGCTGGCGCGCGAACTCACGCTCGACGGACTCGCCGTGCTGATTGCCGCGCAGCCCACGCGCGGGCTCGATGTCGGCGCGGTGGCGGCGGTCTACGACCATATTCGCGCGGCACGCGACGAAGGCGTCGGCGTGCTGCTGATCTCGTCCGAACTCGACGAACTGATGGCGGTGGCGGACCGCGTCCTCGTCATGTATCGCGGCCGCATCATGGGCACCTGTGTGCCCGATGCGTCGCAACTCAATCTTCAACGCGAGCGCATTGGCGCATGGATGGCAGGCCAGACAGCATGACTCCGACGACCTCATTGAGTTCTTTTCCTCGCGCCGCATGGCGCGGCTCGCGGCGCCTGAGAACCGCCCTGGTGCTCGGCGGCGCGGCGCTCGTCGCGATTGTCGCGGCGCTGGCGCTGATCGCGATCGTCCACGTGCCGCTCGGCGACGCGTTGGCCGCGTTCGCCGACGGCGCGTGGGGCTCGCCCTACGCGATCGGCGCATCGATCAATCGCAGCCTCGTGTTCGCGCTGGTCGGCAGCGGCTTCGTGCTCGCCAATCGCGCGCAGTTGACCAATGTCGGCGGCGAAGGGCAGATCGCGATGGGCGGCATCGCCGCCACCGCGGTCAGTCTGTATGGACATGTCGCGCACCTGCCGTTCGGTCTCGCGTTCATCGTGCCGATGCTCGCGGCCGCGCTGGCGGGCGCCGCATGGGGCGCGCTGCCCGGCTGGCTGAAAGCCCGTGCCGGCACCAACGAGGTGATCAGCACGCTGCTGCTCACCTTCATCGCCGTGTGGTTTCTCTACTGGTGCGTGCAATCGGAAGCGCTGCTGCGCCAGCCGATGAGCAACGCGGCCACGCTCCCTGAATCGCTGGATATTCCCGATTCGACCAAACTGCCTTTGCTCGCGAGCGCAACCTCGACCGGGCTCAATATCGGCTTGCCGATCACGCTCGTGTTATGCATCGCGGTGGCGCTCGTGCTGGGGTATAGCCGTTTCGGCATGCATCTGCGCGCGGTCGGCCTGAACGCGCTGGCCGCGCGCCGCGCCGGCATGCCGATCACGTCGACGATCGTCGGCGCATTGGCGCTCGCCGGCGCGCTCGGCGGTCTGGCCGGTGCGTTGATGCTGCAAGGCGACCAGTACTCGCTGAAGGCGGGTTTTTCGTCGGGCTATGGCTTCGACGGCCTCGTGGTCGGTCTGCTCGCGCGCGGCTCGATTACCGGCGTCTGCGCGGCGGCGCTGCTGTTCGGCTTCATGCGCTCGGGCGGCATCAATATGGAAATGGTCGCATCGGTGCCGTCGGCGCTGGTGCTGGTGGTGCAGGGCATCGTGATCGTCGCGCTGGCGGGCGGTTCGTTGTGGCTCGAACCCAAGGGAGCACGCTCATGAACGCGGAATTCGCGGCGGTTTTCGTCGGTTCGTCGATTCGCTTCGCGGCGCCGTTGATGCTCGCATCGACCGGCGAGCTGATCAGCGAGCGCGCCGGCGTGCTCAACATGAGCGTGGAGGGCATGATGCTCTCGGGCGCGTTTCTCGGCGCGGCGGGCGCATGGGCGACCGGCAATGCGGCGCTCGGGCTCGCGATCGGCATGCTCGGCGTGCTGCCGATCGCCTTGCTGCAGGCGTTCCTGAGCGTGACGTTGCGCGCCAATCAGATCGTGACCGGCATCGGCATCAATATCCTTGCGCTCGGCGCGACCACGCTCGCGTACCGCGAGTTGTTCGGCGAGCGTTCGAGCGCGGTGATTCCTGGGCTCGCGCGCTGGTCGCCGCCGGGACTCGGCGCGATTCCCGTGATCGGCGAGTCGGTGTTTCATCAGGTATGGCTCGTCTATCTCGGCCTTGCGATTCTGCTCGCGACTTCGCTCGTCATGCGGCGCACTGCGCTCGGTGTCGCGCTGCATGCGGTCGGCGCGGCGCCCAGATCCGTCGATCAGTCGGGGCTTTCGGTGACGCGGCTGCGCTATGGCGCGGTGCTGTTTTCCGGCGTGATGTCGGGTGCGGCGGGCTGCTTCATTTCGATCGGCGATATTCACACCTTCACCGAAGGCATGACGAGCGGCGCGGGCTATCTGGCGATTGCCGCGATCATCTTCGGCAACTGGAAGATTGGCCGCACGGTGGGCGCCTGTTTGCTGTTCGGCGCCGCGAGCGCGTTGCAGTTCCAGTTGCCGCTGATCGGCGTGCACGTGCCGACCGCGCTGCTGGTCATGCTGCCTTATCTGCTCGCGCTGATCGCGGTGGCCGGGCTGATCGGCCGGCAAACCGCGCCGCTCGCGCTGACCCAGCCGTTCCGTCGCTGAGGCCGCGCTTACAATGCGGGAGTCGCGCATTCCGACGCATCCTCTTGACGCCATCACGCCGCTGTCCGGCTTTCTACCTCTATGACACGTGCTTCAGCCCGATCGACTTCCGCTGCATCCGCCGCCGGTTCAACGGCACCCACGACCCAGCGTCAGAAGCTCGCGGCGGCGACCCGTCAGCGCATCTTCAGGATCGCGATCGCCGAGTTCTCGGATAAAGGCTTAAGCGGCGCGCGGGTCGAGACGATCGCGAGCCGCTCGAAGGTCAATATCCGGATGATCTATCACTACTTCGGCGGCAAGGAAGCGCTCTATCTGGAAGTGCTCGAATTCGTGCTGGCGCGGCTGCGCGAAGCGGAGCTCAAGCTCAAACTGGATGTCGATCGCATCGATCCGGTCACGGCCATCGTGCAGCTTTACGATTTCATCGAAGGACACTTCGCGGCGCATCCCGAGTTGGCCAAGCTGCTCTCGTTCGAGAACCTGAACCGCGCCCGCGTGATGAAGCGTTCGAGCGCGATTCCGGAAATGTCGTCGCCGGTGTTGGCGCTGCTGCGCACGGTGATCGCGCGCGGCGAGGACGACGGCTCGCTGCGCCGGGGCATGGACCCGCTGCATCTGTATGTGGCGCTCGTTAGTCTATGTTCGTTCCACAAGTCGAACGCTTATACGTTGTCGCGCATCTTTAACACCGACATGCTCGCGACGCAGTGGCAGGAAGATCACAAAGCCCAGGCGCATGAGATGGTGCGCGCATTCGTGATGGCCGGCGCGTCGCATCCGGCGTTGCCGCTGCGCGCGCGGGCGCAAATCCAGGGCGCGTGAGCCCCGAGTTGGGGAGCGCTGCACCATCGGCAGCGTGGCCGGCGGGGGCCGCGTGAGCGTAGTGGCTGTTGAGACCAGAAAGGGGAAGGGCCGCCTGGCTTAGGTTTGAAGCCGTTTTCCACCGCCTGCCGAGCACTTGGCATAGCTCCTGCTAATTTGAGTCCAAACTTGTATTCAAGATTGAACTCAAGGACAAACAGGTGCCTATTTCTTCACCCATGACGGTCAAAGGTTTGCTGGCGGCATACGCGGCAGGCAGCCTCACACCGACTGAAACCGTAAGCTCGGCGCTGGCGCAAATCGACGCCATCGACCGCCCGGAAGTCTGGATTCTGCGCGTGCCCGCAGCCGACGTGCAGGCCCGCGCAGCCGCGCTCGAAGCGCTATATGAAGCGCAGGGCGGTGACGTGTTCCGGCAAATGCCGCTGTTCGGCGTGCCGTTCGCGGTCAAGGACAACATCGACGTGGCCGGCTTGCCGACCACGGCCGCTTGCGAACCGTTCGCCTATACGCCGGACGCGTCGGCGTTCGCCGTGCAGCGACTCCTCGACGCCGGCGCCATTCTGATCGGCAAGACCAATCTCGATCAGTTCGCCACCGGCCTCGTCGGTACGCGTTCGCCGTATGGCGCCGTGCGCAATGCCGAGGCGCCGCTGCGCGTATCGGGCGGATCGAGTTCGGGCTCGGCGGTGGCGGTGGCGGCGGGCTGTGTGGCCTTTTCGCTCGGCACCGACACGGCCGGCTCGGGCCGCGTGCCGGCCGGCTTCAACGGGCTCGTCGGACTGAAGCCCTCGCTGGGGCTGGTCAGCAAACGCGGCGTGGTGCCCGCGTGCCGCAGCCTTGACACGCTCTCCGTCTTCGCGCACGACGTGGACGACGCCTGGCGGGTGCTTGGCGAAATCGCCTGCTTCGATTCGCTCGACGGTTATTCGCGTAAGGTGCCAGGCCTTGGCCTGCTGCGCTCGGCGCCCCGCATCGGCGTGCCGGCACAACTGGAGTTCTATGGCGACGCAGTAGCGAAGGAGGCGTTCTCAGGCGCTCTCGACACGCTCACCACGCGCCTTTATCTAACCACCCAACCGATCGATTTCGAGCCGCTCAAATCCGTCTCCGCCTTGCTATACGACGGCCCGTGGGTTGCGGAACGGCGCGCGGCGCTCGGCACGTTCTTCGCAACCCATCACGAAGCGATCGATCCGGTCGTGGCCAAAGTGATTGGCAAAGCCGAGCAGTTCACCGCCGCCGATGCCTTCAACGGCCAGTATGCGCTGGCCGATCTGAAGCGCCACGCCGAAGCGCTCTTCGACACGATCGACATTCTTATCGTGCCCACCACGCCGACGCATCCGTTGATTGCCGACGTGCAGGCCAATCCTGTCGAATTGAACAGCCAGCTTGGCTACTACACCAACTTCGTCAACCTGCTCGACCTGTGCGCGCTGGCCGTGCCGTGCCGGCGGCGCAGCGACGGTCTGCCGGCCGGCGTCACGCTGATCGCGCCGAGCGGCGCGGACCGGCGGCTCGCCGAGCTCGGCGCGCGGATTCAGGCGCTGTTCGCTAATGCAGCCAATACCGCTGAGTCCACCGAAGTCGCTGAATCCATCGCAACGACCGCACTCATCCAGCCTCTGCCGTTCCAGGAACCGACGATCACGCTCGCCGTGGTCGGCGCGCATCTGCGTGGACAGCCGTTGAACTGGCAACTGCAGGAAGCCGGTGCGCGTTTCGTGAAAGCGACGCACACCGCACCCGGCTACAAGCTCTACGCGCTCGCCAACACCCAACCGCCGAAACCGGGTCTCGTACGCGCGACGCCGCAGCAAGGCCAGCCGATTGCGATCGAGCTATGGGAAGTGCCGCTGCGTACCTTCGGCAAATTCGTCGCCGACGTGCCCGCGCCGCTCGGCATCGGCACGCTGCAACTCGCGGATGGCGACAGCGTGAAAGGCTTCATCTGTGAGCCGTCGGCCGTCAGCGACGACAGCGGCGCACGCGATATCACTTCGTTCGGCGGCTGGCTCGCGTATCTCGCCAGCCTGAAGGCCAACCCGCGGGCCAACCCGCAGGCCACCCGCTAGGCCAACCCACGGCCAACGCTCTCTCACCCTCGATCAGGAATTGGACACCATGACAAGCCGCCGCAACTTCATCAAGAGCGCCAGTCTGCTGACGCTCGGCAATATTCTGCCCATCCAGTCGGTGTTCGCCGCGCCGAAGACCACCGTCGGCGTGATCTACGTCGGCGCGCGCGGCGACTACGGCTACAACCAGGCACAGGCGCAAGCCGCCGCGGTGATCAGTAAAATGCCCGACGTGAAGGTGGTGGAAGAAGAGAACGTGCCCGAGACCATCGCCGTGCAGAAGACCATGGAAGCGATGATCGAGCAGGACGGCGCGACGCTGATCTTTGCGACCTCGTTCGGCTACTTCGATCCGCACGTGCTGAAGATGGCGGCGAAATATCCGAAGGTGCGGTTCGCCCATTGCGGCGGTTTGTGGAAGCAGGGCAATCCGTCGAACATCACCAGCTACTTCGGCTATATCGACGAGTGCCAGTACCTGAACGGCGTGGTGGCTGGCCATATGACGAAGAGCAAGAAGCTCGGCTTCGTCGCGGCCAAGCCGATTCCGCAGGTGCTGCGCAACATCAATTCGTTCACGCTCGGCGCGCAGTCGGTGGATCCGTCGATCACCACCCAGGTGATTTTCACGGGCGACTGGTCGATGCCGGTGAAAGAGGCCGAAGCCACCAACAGTCTCGTCGATCAAGGTTGCGACGTGCTGACCTGTCACGTCGACGGTCCGAAGGTCGTGGTCGAGACCGCGGAAAAACGCGGCGCGATGAGCTGCGGCTACCACGCGAGCCAGGCCGCGCTCGCGCCCAAGGGTTATCTGACCGGCGCGGAGTGGGACTGGGCCACGCCGTACAAACAACTGGTGACGGGTGCGCAAGCCGGCACGCCGCAGCCCAACGTGCTGCGCGGCGGTTTGAAAGAGGGCTTCGTGAAGATGTCGCCGTACGGCGCGAAAGTCACGGCCGCGGCGAAGCAGAATGCCGACTCGATCAAATCCGGCATGGTGGCCGGCAATTTCGTGATCTTCAAAGGCCCGATGAAGGACAACAAGGGCGGCATGGCGATCGCCTCCGGCGCGAGTCACGCTCAGACCGACTACACGCTCGAAAGCATGAACTATCTGGTCGCGGGCGTCGTCGGCCAGATCTGATGGTCGCGCAGTGTGCGTGACGATGTTGGCGTCAATCGAGGAGCCGTGATGCGCCCCAATGCCTCTGTTGCGAGAGTGATGCTCTCGTTGCTGCCCGCGCTGCCGACCGTGCTGGCGGTGCTCGGCACCTTGCTGCTATTTTCGCTGTTCCTGCTGGTGCAGGGACAGCCCGCGCTCGACGCGATCGTGCTGATTTTCCAGGGTGCGTTCGGTTCCTCGTTCGCCTGGCAAAGCACGTTGCTGCGCGCCGCGCCGTTGATGCTGACCGCGTTGTGCGTGGCGTTGCCCGCACAGGTCGGGCTGATCGTGATCGGCGGCGAGGGCGCGCTCGCGCTGGGCGGCATGTGCGCCGCGATCGTTCCGCAGATCCTGCCGCACGGCACGCCCTGGCTCATCGCCACGCCGTTGATGGCGCTCGCCGGCATGCTGGCGGGCGGCGTGTGGATCGGCGCGGTCGGCGCGCTGCGGCAGTGGCGCGGCGTGAACGAGACCATCAGCAGCCTGTTGATGTCGTATATCGCGATTGCCGTGTTCAAGCATCTGGTGGAAGGGCCGCTGCGCGATCCCGCGAGTCTGAACAAACCGTCGACGCTGCCGGTTCCCGACGCGCTGATGATCGGCTCGATCCCCGGGCTCGAAACGCATTGGGGATTGTTCTGGGGCGTGGTCGCGTGCATCGCGGCGTGGGTGTTCGTGAAGTTCAGCACCAGGGGATTCGCGATGCGCGTGGTGGGCGGCAGCAATCGCGCGGCACGCCTGGTCGGCTTGCCGGTTAATACGCTCGCATTGACCGCGTGCGTGCTGGGCGGCGCGGCGGCCGGCCTCGGCGGCATGTTCGAAGTCGCGGCGGTGCAGGGCAGCGCGAACGCCTCGCTGCTTGCCGGCTACGGCTACGCCGGCATTCTCGTCGCGTTCGCGGCGCGACAGAATCCGCTCGCGATCATTGCGTGCGCGCTGATGATCGGCGGCATCGAGGCGAGCGGCAGTCTGCTGCAACGGCGTCTCGACCTGCCCGACGCCACCACGCTCGTGCTGCAAGGCCTGCTGTTCGCCAACCTGCTTGCGTGGGAAGCGCTAGGCGGCCGCATCGCCGCGTGGCGCGTGAAGTTGCAGGCCGCCGCGCAGACCGATCTTCCCGTGCAACTGGAGCAGACCCATGCCTGATATGCACTCGCCCATCGTGATCCTGTTGCTGTCGCTGTTCGCCGGTGCGATCCGCGTCAGCACGCCTTATCTGTTCGTCAGTCTCGGCGAGTGTCTGACCGAGAAGGGCGGCCGCGTGAATCTCGGCCTGGAAGGCATTCTCGTCTCCGGCGCAATGAGCGGCTATGCCGGCGCCTTTCTGAGCGGCTCGCCGTGGATCGGCGTGCTCGCCGCGGGCGCGGTCGGTTTGCTGCTCGGTTGTCTGCACGGTCTGGTGTGCTCGTTGCCGCGCGTGTCGGACATTGCCTTCGGCATCGCGTTGATGCTGCTCGGCACCGGACTTGCGTTCTATCTCGGCAAGCCCTTTATCGAACCGCAAGCGCCGATGCTGCCGTTCATCGACCTCGGCGCGTGGAGTTCATCGCCGCAACTGCATAACGCGCTGCATCTGAATCTGCTGTTCGTGATTGGCGTGGTGCTCGCCTTCGTTCTGCAATGGGGCTTGCGCAATACGCGCTGGGGCATGGTGCTGCGGCTCGTCGGCGATCACGCGGAAACGGCGCGCGCCATGGGCTATCCGCTGACTCGCGTGCGGATCGCCGCGACAGCGGCGGGCGGCGTGTTCGCGGGCGTGGGCGGCGCGTATCTGTCGCTGGTTTATCCGGGGAGCTGGAACGAAGGGCTCTCCAGCGGCCAGGGGCTGATGGCGGTCGCGCTGGTGATCTTCGCGCGCTGGCAGCCGTTGCGCTGTCTGTGGGCCGCATTGCTGTTCGGTGCGGCGGGCGCGCTCGGCCCCGCGCTGCAGGCGATCGGCGTGACGAGCGGCTACTACCTCTATAACGCCGCGCCGTATGTGCTCACGCTCGTGATCATGATCATCAATTGCCGTCCGGACCGCACGCTGGCGGGTGCGCCCGGCGAGCTGAGCCTGACGCGCTGACCGGTTCGCGCACAGCCGGACGCTGCCGACTCCTACGAAACCCATCCAGGATATTTCGACCATGACCCGATTCATCGAAGCCAAACCTTACCCATGGCCTTACGACGGCAACCTGCGCCCGGAAAACACCGCGCTCGTGATCATCGACATGCAGACGGATTTCTGCGGCCACGGCGGCTACGTCGACAAGATGGGCTATGACCTCTCGCTCACGCGCGCGCCGATCGAGCCGATCAAGCGTGTGCTGAAGGCGATGCGCGAGCAAGGCTTCACGATCATTCACACGCGTGAAGGCCACCGGCCCGATCTCTCCGATCTGCCCGCCAACAAGCGCTGGCGCAGCCGCCGCGCGGGTACCGACGGCGTGGGCATCGGCGACGACGGCCCGTGCGGCAGGATCCTTGTGCGTGGCGAACCGGGCTGGGAGATCATCGACGAACTGAAGCCGCTCGCCGGCGAGATCGTGATCGACAAGCCGGGCAAAGGTTCGTTCTGCGCGACGGATCTGGAACTGATCCTGCGCACGCGCGGCATCGAGAACCTGATTCTGACCGGCATCACGACCGATGTCTGCGTGCACACCACCATGCGCGAAGCCAATGACCGCGGTTTCGAATGCACGGTGCTCGCCGACTGTTGCGGCGCGACCGACCAAGGCAATCACGACGCCGCCCTGCACATGATCACGATGCAAGGCGGCGTGTTCGGCACCGTGTCGGACTCCGGCGCGTTGCTGCATACGCTAGGGGGATGATCATGTCGACGGTGCGGCAGGCTCTTGGTGTCGAAGTGCTGAATGCGAGCAAGTCGTTCGGTGCGTTTCGCGCGTTGGACGGCGTCTCGATCAAGGTCAAGGCCGGCACGATCCACGCGCTGCTCGGCGAGAACGGCGCGGGCAAGAGCACGCTCGTGAAGGGACTGGTCGGCTACGGTGTGCTCGACGACGGGCAGATCGCCGCCGAC
Organism: Paraburkholderia sp. RL17-383-BIF-A; assembly: GCF_046028015.1. Classification (NCBI taxonomy): domain Bacteria; kingdom Pseudomonadati; phylum Pseudomonadota; class Betaproteobacteria; order Burkholderiales; family Burkholderiaceae; genus Paraburkholderia; species Paraburkholderia sp. RL17-383-BIF-A. The sequence continues at coordinate 97,683 of NZ_JARESR010000013.1, forward strand.
GACCGCGAAGTGCACATCCATTCGCCGCGCGATGCGCAGGCGCTCGGCATCGGCATGGTGTATCAGCATTTCACGCTGGCCGCGGGCCTCTCTGTCGAAGAAAACCTGTTGCTCGCGCGCGGCCAGATGCCGTGGAAAATCGACTGGAAAGCGGAACGCGCCGCGCTCAGCGCGTTCATGCAGCGCATGCCGTTTCGCCTGCCGCTCGACGCGCCGGTCGCCTCGCTCGCTGCCGGCGAAAAGCAGAAGCTCGAAATCCTTAAACAGCTCTATCTGCAGCAGCGCTTCCTCATACTCGACGAACCGACTTCCGTGCTCACGCCGCAGGAAGCCGACGAAGTGCTCGGCCTGATGCGCGAGCTGACCACGCGCGGCGAGCTGACCGTGCTGATGATCACGCACAAGTTCCGCGAAGTGATGGCCTACGCGGACGACGTCACCGTGTTGCGCAAGGGGCGTCAGGTCGGCACGAGCACGGTCGCGAACACCACACGCGACGAACTCGCCGCGTGGATGATGGGCACCGTGGCGGCCGGCGACGCGCCTGTGATGGCCGCCGTGACCGAAGAACGCGTGCAGCGCAAACCGCTCGACGAATCCGCCCAGGTGCGCCTTGCGCTGCGCGATGTCTCCGTGGAAGACGATCGCGGCCACACGGCCGTGAAGCACGCGACGCTCGCGGTGCGCGCGGGCGAAATTCTCGGACTCGCGGGCGTGTCCGGCAACGGCCAGAAGGAACTCGTGGAAGCGCTGGTCGGCCAGCGCCGCGTGAAGACGGGCGACATGCAGGTCGCCGGCAAGCCCTACCATGCGACGCGCGAGCAGATGACGCAGCGGCGTGTTTTCGCAATTCCCGAAGAGCCGCTGAAAAACGCTTGCGTCGGCGCCATGAGCGTCGCGCAGAATCTCGCGCTGCGCGACTTCGATCGCGAGCCGCTGCGGCGCGGCGGCTGGTGGCTCGATCGCCGCGCCATGCGCGAACGCGCCACGCAGTTGATCGAGGAATTCAACGTGCGCCCGCCGGTGCCGGAACGCGCGATCGGCACGCTCTCGGGTGGTAATGTGCAACGTGCCGTGCTCGCGCGCGAACTCGGCCAGCCGGTGGATGTGCTGATCGTCGCGAATCCGGTGTTCGGGCTCGACTTCGCCTCGGTGGCCGATATTCATGCGCGTTTGATGGCCGCTCGCGATGCGGGCGCGGCCGTGCTGCTGGTCAGCGAAGACCTCGACGAACTGCTCGAACTCGCGGACCGTATCATGGTGATTGCCGAGGGCGAGCTGGTGTTCGAGACGCCGGCCGCGCGCGCGGACCGGACCGTGCTGGGCCAGCATATGGCCGGACACGGCGACACACCCATGCGGCCCGTCGTCCCGGCCGAAAAACTGAGGGAAGCCATCGGATGACATCGACCCACCTGCTGACCATCGACGCCCAACCCGGACCATTCAGCTTCGATTCCGCAAAGACCGCGCTGGTCGTGATCGACATGCAGCGCGACTTCATCGAGCCGGGCGGTTTCGGCGAATCGCTCGGCAACGACGTCTCGCTGCTCGCGCAGATCGTGCCGACCGTGGCCGCGCTGCTCGCCTTCGCACGCAAACACCAGTGGCTCGTCGTGCATACGCGTGAATCGCATGCGGCGGATCTGTCCGACTGCCCGCCGGCCAAACTTCTGCGCGGCGCGCCGAACGCACGCATTGGCGATGCGGGGCCGATGGGGCGCATTCTGATTCGCGGCGAGCCCGGCAATGCGATTGTCGAGCCGCTCGCGCCGCAGGCCGGCGAACTGGTGATCGACAAACCCGGCAAGGGCGCGTTTTACGCGACCCGGCTCGGCGAGGAACTCGCGATGCGCGGCATCACGCATCTGGTGTTTGCCGGTGTCACCACCGAGGTGTGCGTGCAAACGTCGATGCGCGAGGCCAACGACCGTGGCTACGACAGCCTGCTGATCGAAGACGCGACCGCGAGCTATTTTCCCGCCTTCAAACAGGCGACGCTCGAGATGGTGCGCTCGCAAGGCGGCATTGTCGGCTGGACCGCACCGTTTTCTTCATTCATGAAACTCGACGAGACAATCCCGGCATGGAAGTAAATCAGCCCGATATCGTGGCGCAGGTAGAGGCGGCGTTTGTCGAATACGAACGGGCGCTGGTGGAGAACGACATCGCGGCGATGAACGCGCTGTTCTGGCATACACCCGAAACGGTGCGCTACGGTATCGCCGAAGTCCAGCACGGCGGCGAAGCGATCCGTGCATGGCGCGAGCGCTGCGAGCCGGTGCCGAAGTCGCGCAAGCTGCATCGAACGGTGGTGACGACCTTTGGCACGGACTTCGCCACCGTCAGCACCGAATTCACGAGCGACGCCACGCCCTTGCTCGGCCGGCAGATGCAAACGTGGGCAAGGCTCAGTCCCGCCGACGGCTGGAAGATCGTCGCCGCGCATGTCAGTCTTATCGCAATGCCATGAAACGCCGATAATAAGAAAAAGGACCTTGGCATCATGAACGACGACCCGACGAATCTGCTGGAGACACCCGCTGCTTCAGGCGAGCAGGAGACGCCCGCCACGTCCGCCACGCCGGGCGCGGCCAACCCGCTCGCCGAGCAGGTCTATCAGCAACTCAAGAGCGATATTTTCAGCTTCCGCCTGTTTCCCGGCGACCGTTTTTCGGAGAACGGCATTGCGCAACACTACGGCGTGTCGCGCACGCCGATGCGCGACGGCCTGTTCCGGCTGCAACGCGAAGGTTATCTGGAAGTCGGTTTCCGGCGCGGCTGGAAGGTCTCGCCGATCAACTTCGATCAGCTCGATCAACTCTACGATTTGCGCATCGTGCTGGAAGTCGCGGCGGTGGAGCGGGTAGGCGCGGGCGGCGATGCCGCGCATGCCGCCGTCGAGGCATTGAAGGCGGTCTGGTGCGTCGAGCCCGAGTTGCGCGAAAGCGATCCGGTGAAAATGTTCGGCATGGACGAAAACTTTCACCGTCAGCTGGTCGCCGCCACCGGCAATGCGGAGATGCTGCGCGTGCATAACGAAGTGACCGAGCGCATCCGCATTGTGCGGCGACTCGATTTTCTGAAACCGCACCGCACCAGCGCCACTTACGACGAGCATTCCACCATGCTCAATCTGATCGAACGCAACCGCCTGACCGAGGCGATCATTCTGCTGCGCGCGCATGTCACGCAGAGCAAGCTGGAAGTGCGCAAGATCACGCTATCCATGCTCGCCGCGGCGCGCGACAGCAAGCTGCCGTTCGTGTCCTGAGCGACTTGCTCGACTCGATCGACCAGCGCGCGCCGACACGCCTCAAGCTCACTCGTATGAGAATGCGCCGCCGAACTTCTCGATCCGTTCGAGCGCCATGCCGGAGCCACGCACCACGCAAGTCAGCGGCGCCTCGGCGACGAACACCGGCAAGCCGGTTTCCTCGGCCAGCAACCGGTCGAGATCGCGCAACAGCGCGCCGCCGCCCGCCAGCATGATGCCGCGCTCGGCGATGTCGGCGCCCAATTCCGGCGGCGTCTGTTCGAGCGCGATCTTCACGGCCGAGACGATCTGATTGAGCGGATCGGTCAGCGCTTCGAGAATCTCGTTACTGGAGACCGTGAAGCTGCGCGGAATCCCTTCGGACATATTGCGGCCTTTGACTTCCATCTCCTTGACCTCGGAGCCCGGAAACGCGGAGCCGATTTCCTTCTTGATCGCTTCTGCCGTTTGCTCGCCGATCAGCATGCCGTAGTTGCGGCGAATATAGTTGACGATCGCGTCGTCGAACTTGTCGCCGCCCACGCGCACCGAACCTTTATAAACAATGCCGCCAAGCGAGATCACGCCCACTTCCGTGGTGCCGCCGCCGATATCGACCACCATCGAGCCGGTCGCTTCCGAAACCGGCAAGCCCGCGCCGGTGGCCGCGGCCATCGGCTCCTCGATCAGATAGACCTGCGAGGCGCCCGCGCTGTGCGCGGCTTCCTTGATCGCGCGCCGCTCCACCTGAGTGGACCCGCACGGCACGCAGATGATAATGCGCGGCGACGGCGCGAACATTCGCGACTCGTGCGCCATCTGAATGAAGCGCTTGATCATCTGCTGGGTAATGTTGAAGTCGGCGATCACGCCGTCCTTCATCGGGCGGATCGCCTCGATATTGCCCGGCACCTTGCCGAGCATCTGTTTTGCTTCCTTGCCGACGGCCAGAATGATCTTCTTGCCGTTCGGACCGCCTTCCTGACGAATCGAGACCACCGAGGGTTCGTCGAGCACGATACCCTTGCCACGCATGTAGATCAGCGTGTTGGACGTGCCGAGGTCGATTGCCAGGTCGTTGGAAAAATAGCCGCGCAGAAAACCAAACATGCAAATTCCTGTCTCTCGGAAGACGGGCGCAAAAGCGCCGCTTTGGGAGTGCCGCCCGAAGGCAGCAGGCGACCAGTTGACGGTCGGGAGAGACGCAAGAATAACAGTTTCGGGTCCGCGGGCTATTTCGGCGGTTGTGGCGCGAGTGCCTGGCGGCCCGTTTAATGCGCGTTGGCGAGCGAAGGGTCGATATAGGCGCTCACGTTCTGCGACTGCTTGTACACCGCGTTGCGCACGTTGAACTTGTCGGCATTCACGCTCGAACCGTACACGGAGTCGAGCCCATCGCCTTTGGTGAAGGCCTTCTTCGCCGCCGCGGCGTCGAGCAGGTGCGTGCCTTTGAGCAGGGGCAGGTACTGCTCCGGCGTCAGGCCGACTCGCGCCGACATGATCTTGACCGCGTCCGGTTGCGTCTTCGGATCGTTGATGTAGGCCACGCAGCGATACCAGACCGTGATCACCTTGGCCCAGTCGGCCTTGCGCGATTGCAGGCTGACGGGGTTCACCGTGATCGCGTCGTAGATCAGGCCGGGGGCGTCGGCGGACGTGAAGATCGGCCGCGCGCCCGGCACGCGCTTGAGCGCTTCGCCTGCGTTCGGCTGCCAGGCGCCGACGGCGGCGACGTCTTTGGAAGAGGCCAGCACTTGCGGCAATTCATTGGTCTTCGCGTTGACGAGCGTGAGGTCCGATTCCTTCAGCGCATGTTTTTCGAGCGCGGTGTCGAGCAGCAGGTGATCGACGAGACCCATTTCAACGCCGACCTTCTTGCCCTTCAGTCCTTCTACCGTGCGCACCGGCGGCTTCGCGACGATCATGTCGTTGCCGCTCGAATAATCGGTCAGCAGGATCATCACGTTCTTCGCGCCGCTTGCGCCCGTCACGAGCGCGTCGCCGTTGGTTGCGCCGACCGCGTCGAGTTTGCCCGCGGCGAATGCATCGAGCGAAGCCGAGTAGTCGAACCACTGGAAATTGACATCCACGCCGGCTTCCTTGAACCAGCCTTTCTCGATCGCAATCTGGAAAGCGACGAAGCCTGGCCAGTCGCTATAGCCGATGGCGAGCGGCGTGGCCGCTTGCGCCGGCGTGGCGGCAAGACCCGCAGTGAGTCCCAAAGTGAGCCCCGCAGTGAGTCCGATATTGAGCGCGGCGGCGGCCGCGGCGAGCGCGCCACGCACGCGAAGGCCAGCGGCGAAGCGCTGGGGCGAGGCGATTGAATGAAGGGAAGTGCGGACGGATTCGAAGCGTTTCATCGTTTTCTCCAGGAGACCGGTCAATTGCGATTGTTGAGTTGGATCGCGCGGCGACTGCGCGATGAAACAACATGACCGGCTCCCGCGCGCAAACGAACGACAAAGCGCGGAGAACTGCACGAGACAGACGTGCACGAGACAAAAGCCGGCCATGGAGAGGCGCGATAGACATTGCTATCGCCAATCTCCCGGGCTTTTGTCCCGCCGTGTAGTGCGCCCGGCCGTTCGTGCTTGCAATGAAACCTGCAAGCGAACCGGCCGGCGTACCGGGCTGCTCTCGGACCAGACGTTCTCTCGAACCGGAACCCTAGCATCCCTAAGATGCGACGCTGCCGCACCTCTCGGTCAACTATCTAGCGAGAAATATGCCAATGAATTGCGCGCCAGGGTTTATGCGGAGATGCGGTCAATCCAGCGCCGCAAACCGTTGATGCACGTAGGCCAGAAACTGCTCGAGACGCTCCTCGATCGACGCCGCGAGGCTCACCTGCTTGATGCGGCGATCTTCGGCGGAATGCGTCTCCAGCAGCCAGCCGCCGTCGATCAGGTCCTGCACGTAGCGCACGGCAGTGCGGCGGCTCACACCAGGCATGAACTCGTAGAGCGCGGTCTTGGCGAAGTAGTTGTCCGGGTCCACCCACATGCGGCAGAACAGATCGCTGTAGTTCAGGTCGTTCAGGCCGAGATCGCCGAAATGCGCCGACCACTGCCAGTCCATGTCGAGAATGGCGCGCGCGACGGCCTGGCCCTTGGCACGCGCAATTTTCTTCTTCATCGATTCACCACGAGGAGGAGGGCTGCACAGTTTAAGTGCTAATTGAGCCGGAAATCGGGCGCGCCCGGATTTTTGCACGCCGCATGCCGATAGTTTATTGACTCGCAAATTTCATGTGTACTATTGCATGCAAATTTGCATGCAAATGGAGTGGCGATGAAATTCGAATTGTTCAAGACCTTCTGGGGATTCGATGGCGGCCCGCGCGATGCGGCGCCGCTGGTGCGGGCGGCAGGCTTCGACGGTATCGAAGCGCCAGTGCCGCCAGGCGGCGCGGCGCGCGACGCTTTTGCGCAGGCAATCGCGGACGAAGGACTCGGGTTCATCGCGGAGATCACGACAGCGGGCAGTTATGTGCCGGAGCGTTCGGCCACGCCGGCCGATCATCTGCGGGACTTCGAGGAGAAGATCGTGTGGGGCAAGCCGCTCGCGCCGCGCTTCTTCAATGTAATGGCCGGTTGCGACGCGTGGCCGGCGGCGACGCAAGTCGAGTTCTTCAGCCGTGCGGTGGAGATCGCCGCGAAGCACGAGGTGCTCTGCAGCTTCGAAACGCATCGCGGCCGCTCGTTCTACAACCCGTGGATTACCCGCGACGTCGCGCGTGCCGTGCCCTCGCTCAAGCTGACCTGCGACTTCAGCCACTGGGTGTCCGTCTGCGAGCGACTGCTCGACAGCGAGTGGGAGACGATCCTCGAACTCGCGCCGCATGCGCACCATCTGCATGGCCGTGTCGGCTATCCGCAAGGTCCACAGGTGCCGCATCCGGCGGCGCCCGAGTACGCGAAGTGCCTCGCGTCGCATCAGCGGATCTGGGAAGCGCTGTGGACCGCGCAGATCGAGCAGGGCTACACCGTCACGACGATGACGCCGGAGTTCGGCCCCGACGGCTATCTGCACACGCTGCCGTTTACGAACGCGCCCGTGGCTGATCTATGGGAGATCAACACATGGATGGGCCGCGAGGAACGGCGTCACCTCGCCGCGTTTCTTGCCGGGCGCGATACCGGCAACGCTCGCGGCATTCCCGGTGCCAATGGTAACCAGCCAGCGCAATCGCAGACCAACCCGCAAGCCGCATAGGCGCCAAACCTCTCATGAGCCCAACCCATACCTCTTTTCAGCAACTGCCTATCGTCGATGTCAGCGGCCTCTTCAGCGATGACCAGGACCGCCGGCTCGCCACCGCGCACGAACTCGATCGCGCTGCGCGCGACGCAGGCTTCTTCTACGTGACCGGCCACCAGGTGGCGCGCGAACAGCAAAGCGCGCTCATCGAGCAGGCCAAACGCTTCTTTGCCGCCCCGCACGACTGGAAGATGCGCTATTACATCGGCAACTCGACTGCGCATCGCGGCTATGTGCCCGAAGGCGAGGAAGTGTTCGCGGGTGGCAAGCGCGACAGAAAAGAAGCGTTCGACACAGGCCGGGAATTGCCCGCCGACGACCCCGACGTGAGCGCCGGCACGCCGATGCTCGGCCCGAACAGTTGGCCCGAACAAGCAGGTTTTCGCGAAGCCGTGGGCGGGTACTACGAAGCGGCGTTCGAACTCGGCCGTGCGTTGTTTCGAGGCTTTTCGCTCGCGCTTGGCTTGCCCGAACACCACTTCGAACGTTATCTGCGCAAGCCGCCGAGCCAGTTGCGCCTGATCCACTATCCGCTCGATCCGTCCGCGGAAGACCGGCCGGGTATCGGCGCGCACACCGATTACGAGTGCTTCACGATCCTGCTGCCGACCGCGCCCGGTCTCGAAGTGATGAACGGCGAAGGCGAGTGGATCGACGCGCCGCCGGTCGAGAACGCGTTCGTCGTGAATATCGGCGACATGCTGGAAGTGTGGACGGGTGGGACGTATGTCGCGACTTCGCATCGCGTGCGCAAGGTGAGGCAGGAGCGCTACTCGTTTCCGCTCTTTTTCGCCTGCGACTATCACACGGTGGTCGCGCCGCTACCACAGTTCGCAACGCCCGAGGCGCTCGCGAAGTACCCACCGGTGTCGGCGGGCGACCATCTGTTTGCGCAGACGGCGCAGAGCTTCACCTATCTGAAGGAACGTCTCGAACGAGGCGAACTGGTACTGCCCGATGGTTCGAAGGCGCTGGCAAGCTTCGGTCAACAGGCACGTTATGCAACCGCCGAACCGGATGTTCAGGTTTGAGAGAGGGCGCGCGGATCGGTTAGCAAAGCATTCACGCGGATCGGTACGGCAACAGCGCCGTTTGAGTTACGAGCGGCGCTGTTGCTTCTGCAGCTCGATGAAACGTGCCGACAAGAGGGTGTAAAGCGCGCGTCGAAAAGCGGCAAGCGTCGGCATGGTCGTGTCAGGAAGGGAGTGGACGTGGCCCATTGATACGCACACACCATGCCATCGCGTGACGCCATTGCTTACGTGGCGCGCGCGGCGAACTAGCCCAATCGTGGTGCCTTGCGCATCCATGTGGTGCGAAATCGCAAACGGCACTGGTGCGCGGGCGAACATCGCACGCCTATGAAAATCACCCTCCATTCACATCCAATCCCTTGCCACGCCGCACTTGCCGCATTGTCTGTGGGGCACTGGCACGCTACTCGCTTAAGTGCTTATCGAGAGGTGCGAAGTAATTTGCATCATCTTCAGGATCGCTAGGGTTCCGGTCGTGCGCTCTGCATGCGCACGATGCCTGGTCCGAGAGCAATCCGGTCTTGCCGTTCACCTTCTTTCAAGGCGCCGGCGAGGCTCCACGGAGGGATAAAAGCCCGGGAGGTCGCGATGTCGGTCAATCGCCCTCTCACGCTTTTTCCCAACCGATACCAGGAGCCTCCATGTCGACGCAACTCCCAGTCGATCTCGCACCGATCCCGCACGTGGCGTGGGAAACGGTGATTCCCGCCGGCACCCATTGGTCCGGCGTGCTGCGCCGTGGCATGGCGTTGCGCGTCGTCGATATTGAAGGCGGCGCGAATCTGGCCGCCGTGTTCTACCGGCACGACGAACCACTTGAACGCTACAACATGGCCGATACGCTGAAGGCGCAGCACACCGCGCATCTGACGCGCGGCCACGTGCTCTATTCGGACATGGGGTGCGTGCTGGCGTCGATCACGGCCGATACGCTCGGCTGGCACGATCCGCTCGGCGGCGTCGGCGACGCGGAACTGTTCGCGAGCAAATACGGTGTGGCGCGCTATCAGCAGCATCGCAATGCCATGATCCGCAACGGCCGCGACAGCCTGCTGCTCGAACTGGCGAAGCACGGCCTCGGCACGCGGGACCTGGTCGCGAACATCAACTTCTTCAGCAAGCTCGCGATCGGCGAGGACGGCGCGCTCGACTTCGTCACTGGCCATTCGCCAGCCGGCGCCGCGTTCGATCTGCGCTTTGAAATGGATACGCTCGCCGCGTTCTCCACCGCGCCGCATCCGCTGAACCCTTCATCCGAATACGAACCGAGGCCCGTCAAGCTGATCGCATACCGCGCGTATGCAACCGACGCCTGCGTACCGGCCGACGATTTCTGCCGCTCGGCCTGTCCCGAGAATGAGCGCGGCTTCGTCAACACCGACCGTCTGTTCGTTTAAGGAGACCCGCGATGCCTATTATCGAAAGCAAGCTCGAACTCCGTCATGCGGTCTACGACCTGACGCTGCCTTCGGGCGAACCGTGGCTGCATGAAGTCAAACGCGGACAGCTGTTCCGCATTCTCGACCTGGAAGGCAATCAGGCGGTCGACACGCTGTTCTACAACAGCGCCGATCCGCTCGAGCGCTATAGCGCGCAAGACACGATCCGCGCGCAACGCAATCTCTATCTCTCGGCCGGCAGCGTGTTGATGTCGAACCTCGGCAAGCCGATGCTGACGATCGTCGCGGATACCTGCGGCCGGCACGATACGCTCGGCGGCGCATGCGCGGCCGAAAGCAACACGGTGCGCTACGCGTTGGACAAGCGCCATATGCATAGCTGCCGCGACAGCTTCCTGCATGCGATCACGCATTGCACGTGCGGCGTGGGCACGCAACTCGGCAAGCGCGACATTGTCAGCAACATCAACTTTTTCATGAACGTGCCGGTCACGCCGCTCGGCAAACTGACTTTCGAGGACGGCATTTCCGCGCCGGGCAAATATGTCGAAATGCGCGCGGAGATGGATGTCACGGTGCTGATTTCGAACTGCCCGCAGTTGAACAACCCGTGCAACGGCTACAACCCGACGCCCGTGCGACTGACGATATGGGATGCCCAATGAGATTCCACAAAGTCCTGATTGCCAATCGCGGCGAGATTGCCTGCCGCGTGATCCGCACGCTCAAGCGTCTCGGCATTGCGTCGGTGGCGGTGTATTCGGAGGCTGATCGCCACGCCATGCATGTAATGCTCGCCGACGAAGCCGTCTGTATCGGCCCGGCGCTCGCGGCGCAGAGCTACCTGAACAGCGCGGCGATTCTCGAAGCCGCGCGTGCGTGCGGCGCCGACGCCGTGCATCCCGGCTACGGTTTTCTGTCTGAGAACGCCGCTTTCGCGCAGGCTTGCGACGACGCGGGGATTCGTTTCATCGGCCCGACGCCGGCGCAGATGCGTGAGTTCGGCCTGAAGCACACGGCTCGCGAAATCGCGAAAGCCAACGACGTTGCGCTGCTGCCGGGCACCGGCTTGCTGCCCGACGCAAGCGCGGCATTGCGCGAAGCGGAATCGATCGGCTACCCGGTCATGCTGAAAAGCACCGCGGGCGGCGGCGGGATCGGCATGTCGCTGTGCCGCGACGCGGCGCAACTGGCGAGCGTGTTCGCGTCGGTCGCGCGGCTCGGCGAAGCCAACTTTGCCAACGCCGGTGTCTATGTCGAAAAATTCGTCGAGAACGCGCGCCATATCGAAGTGCAGATTTTCGGCGACGGCCGCGGCGGCGTGATCGCCTTGGGCGAACGCGACTGTTCGGTGCAGCGGCGCAACCAGAAGGTGATCGAAGAAACGCCCGCGCCTGGATTGACCGACGCGGAGCGAAGCGCGCTGCATGCGAGCGCGGTGCGTCTCGCGCAGGCCGTGAAATACAAATCGGCGGGCACGGTCGAGTTCGTCTTCGATGCCGATACACGGCGGTTCTATTTCCTCGAAGTGAATACACGGCTGCAGGTCGAGCATTGCGTGACGGAAGAGGTCACGGGCATCGATCTGGTCGAGTGGATGATTCGCGAGGCAGAGGGCGAACTTGCGCCGCTCGACTCGCTTGCGCCGGTGGCGCAGGGCGCGAGCATCCAGGTGCGTCTGTATGCGGAAGACCCGCACAAGCAGTTTCAACCGAGTGCCGGCGTGCTGACGCATGTGGCGTTCGCCGCTGCGGCGCGGGCCGACACCTGGGTCGATGCGGGCACGGAAGTCAGCGCTTTCTACGATCCGTTGCTGGCGAAACTGATCGTCAAAGGCGAGACGCGCGAGGCCGCGCTCGCGGCACTGCGCGCCGCGCTGGAGGAAACGCAGCTCTACGGCATCGAGACCAACCTCGACTATCTGCGCGCCATTGCCGGCTCGGCGACATTCGCACGCGGTGAGCAGACCACGGCGTTCCTGTCGCGCTTCATGTTCGCGCCGCACACCATCGACGTGCTCGACGGCGGCGTGCAGACCACCGTGCAGCAAACGCCCGGACGCACAGGCTATTGGGACATCGGCGTGCCGCCCTCGGGTCCGATGGACGACCGCTCGTTCAGCCTCGCCAACGAACTGCTCGGCAATCCCGCCGACGCCGCGGGGCTCGAATGCGCGATGGTGGGCGCCACGCTGCGCTTCAATACCGCGACGCTGTTCGTGCTGGGCGGCGCGCCGCTCGCCGCCACGCTGGACGGCGAGCCGGTTGCGCTCTGGCAGGTCACGCGCGCGCCGGCGGGTTCGGTGCTCAAGATGGGCGGCGTGACGGGCGCCGGTATGCGCTCCTGTCTCGCGCTCAAGGGCGGCCTGCAAGTGCCGGACTATCTGGGCAGCAAGGCGACCTTCACGCTCGGCCAGTTCGGCGGCCATGCTGGCCGCGCGCTGCGTAAGGGCGACGTACTGCATCTCGCGGACGGCGCGGGCCGCGGCGAAGCGGGCGCGCAACTGGACGCCGCACGCGTGCCGGAAATGACGCACGACTGGACGCTCGGCGTGCTCGACGGCCCGCACGGCGCGCCCGATTTCTTCACGCCCGACGACATCGCGATGCTCTACGGCACGCGCTGGACGGTGCATTACAACTCCAGCCGCACAGGCGTGCGCCTGATCGGCCCGAAGCCGCAATGGGCGCGCACGGACGGCGGCGAGGCGGGGCTGCATCCGTCGAACATTCACGACAACGCGTATGCGGTCGGCGCGGTGGATTTCACCGGTGACATGCCGGTGATTCTCGGCCCCGACGGTCCGAGCCTGGGCGGGTTCGTGTGTCCGGTCACGGTGGTGGGCGAGGAGTTGTGGAAGCTCGGGCAACTCCGCCCTGGCGATACCGTGCGCTTCGAACGCATGCCGGTCAAAGCAGCGCTCGCGGCGCCGAAGCATGTGGCTCAGGCGGGCGACGAGAGCCACGATTGCGTGCTCTATCGCGATCCCACGGCGGGCGAGGGCACGGGCGTGGTGTATCGCCGCTCCGGCGACCAGAACGTGCTGATCGAATACGGCCCGCTCGTGCTCGACCTGAACCTGCGCTTTCGCGTGCATGCGTTGATGAACTGGCTCGACGCGCACCGGCTGGCGGGCATTATCGATCTGACGCCCGGCATCCGTTCGCTGCAGGTGCATTTCGACCACCGTGTGCTGTCGCACGACACCTTGCTTGCGCATTTGCAGCAAGCCGAACGCGAACTGCCCGCCGTGGACGAGATGCGCGTGCCGAACCGCATCGTGCATCTGCCGCTCTCGTGGGACGACCCGTCGACGCGGATCGCGATCGAACGCTACATGCAATCGGTGCGTCCGGATGCGCCGTGGTGCCCGAGCAATATCGAGTTCATTCGCCGTATCAACGGGTTGAATAGCATCGACGACGTGAAGCGCATTGTGTTCGACGCGCGCTACCTGGTCATGGGTCTCGGCGACGTCTATCTCGGCGCGCCGGTCGCGACGCCGCTCGATCCGCGCCATCGGCTCGTCACCACCAAATACAATCCGGCGCGGACCTGGACGCCGGAGAACGCGGTGGGCATCGGCGGGGCGTATCTGTGCGTGTACGGGATGGAAGGCCCCGGCGGCTATCAGTTCGTCGGCCGCACCGTGCAGATGTGGAACCGCTATCGCACCACGCGTGAGTTCGAAGCGGGCAAGCCCTGGCTGCTGCGCTTCTTCGATGAAATCCGTTTCTACGAGGTCAGCGAAGCGGAACTGGCCGAGCTGCGCACGGACTTCATCGCGGGCCGCGCGAGCCTGAAGATCGAGGAGTCCGTGTTCGACCTCGGCGCGTACAACCGTTTCCTGAAGGACGAAGCCGAATCGATTGCCGCCTTCAAAGGCGCGCAGCAAGCCGCGTTCGACGAGGAGCGCGAGCGCTGGAACGCGGCCGGCCATGCCGAATACGTCGGCGAAACGGATAGCGATGCAGCCGGCGGCGCCACGGCGAACAACGCGCTCGCGGCAGGCCAGCAAGGCATTGTCGCCGACGTGTCGGGCAGCATGTGGAAGCTGCTCGTGAGCGAAGGCGACCGGGTCAGCGACGGGCAGGTGGTCGCGATCGTCGAATCGATGAAGATGGAAATTTCCGTGACCGTGAGCGGCGACGGCGTGATCGAAGCGATCGATTGCGCGGAAGGTGCGGCGGTCGTCGCGGGACAACGTTTGATGGTGATGCGCGCCGGCGTTGCAGCCGACGCCACCGAGGAGGCTACGTGCAAATGAAATCACACGACGATCTGTTCCAGTCCATGTCGATCGCCGGGCTGCAGGCGCGCTACCGCGCTGGCAGCCTGACGCCCAAACAACTGGTCGAAGCGATCGCCGCGCGCACCTCGGGCGACGATCCGCATCATGCGTGGATCCGTCCTTTGAGCCGCGACGAGATGATGCGATACGTCGATGCGCTCGAAGGCCGCGACCTTGAAACGCTGCCGCTGTACGGCGTACCGTTCGCGATCAAGGACAACATCGATCTCGCCGGTATCCCGACCACGGCCGCGTGCCCCGCCTATGCGTACACACCCACGGCCAGCGCGCCGGTGGTTGCGCGCCTGATCGCCGCCGGTGCGATTCCGATTGGCAAGACCAACCTCGATCAGTTCGCCACGGGGCTGTCCGGGCAGCGTTCGCCGCATGGCGCGTGCCGCAACGCGCTCGATCCGCGCTATGCGTCGGGCGGTTCGAGCTCCGGCTCGGCGGTCTCGGTCGCGCTCGGGCTGGCGGCGTTTTCGCTGGGCACCGACACCGCGGGTTCGGGGCGCGTGCCCGCGGCCTTTCATGGCCTCGTCGGATTGAAGCCGACCAAGGGTTTGTTGAGCACGCTAGGCGTGGTGCCGGCGTGCAAATCGCTCGACTGCGTGTCGATCTTCGCGCGCTCGGCGGACGACGCACAGCGCGTGTTCGACGCCGCTCGCGGCGTGACGGAGAACGACCCATATGCGCGGGAATTCCAGCCGCCGCAAGACGGTACGCAAGCCTCCACGCAGCACGGCGCGCAACGCTCGCTACGCGGCGTGCGCTTTGGCGTGCCGCGCGCTAACCAGCTCGAATTTTTCGGCGACACGTCTTACGCACACGCTTTCGACGCCGCGCTGACGCGCCTGCGTTCAGCCGGCGCCGAGCTGATCGAGATCGATTTCGGGCCGTTCCTCGCCACCGCGCGGCTGCTCTACGAAGGACCGTGGGTCGCGGAGCGGCTCGCGGCGATCCGCGAGTTCGTCGACACACAGCCGGACGCGCTGCATCCGGTGATCCGCGAAATCATCGGCGGCGCGGCGCGCTGGAGTGCGGCCGATGCGTTCGCCGCCTTCGACCGCCTTGCGTTCCTGCGCATGCAGGCGGCCGAAGTCTGGCCGCGCATCGACGCCATCGTCACGCCGACCTCGGCGACGACCGCCACCGTCGACGAACTGGAAGCCGACCCGATCCGCGTGAATTCGCGCTTCGGCTACTACACCAACTTCGTGAACCTGCTCGATCTGTCCGCGCTGGCGGTGCCGGCCGGCGTGTGCACGGTTGGCAAACACGCGGGCCTGCCGTTCGGCGTGACCTTCGTCGCTCGCGCGCATGAAGACGCGATGCTGCTCGACCTGGCGCGTGCATGGCGCGATCAGATGGCCACGGCGTCACCGTCCGCCAACGACGCAACCGAAGTCTGCCTCGGAGAATCCCATGGCCGTCATTGACAGAACCGAATGGTTCGCGGTGCGCCGCGAACTTTCCGTACGCGGCAAATGGCTGTTGGGCGCAGGTTCGTTCCTGTTGCCGCTCCTCGTCTGGTGCGTGGTCAGCTATGTGCCGTTCATCTGGCATCCGCAGGTGCTGATCGACAGCCCGGGCAGCGTCGACTATTTTCAGCCGGGCATGCGCGTCGACAAGGAGGTATTCGCCGACGAACTCAGCCACGCGCGCGAAGCGCATGCGGCCTTGCCGGCAGGCGAGCCGGTCAACCCGGTGTATCTGCCCGCGCCGCACGAAGTGCTGCGCGCGTTCTACACCGCGTTCACCACGCCGCCCGCGTCGCGTGACGGCGTCTGGCTGCATCAGAGCCTGTGGCACAGCATTCAGGTGATTTTCTGGGGCTTCGTGCTCTCGTCCGTGATCGGTGTGCCGATCGGCATTGTGTGCGGCACGTATAGCGCGATTGCGCGTTTGCAGGAGCCGTTCTTCGAGTTTTTCCGCTACTTGCCGGCGCCCGCGTTCGGCGCGCTGATGGTGGCGATCCTCGGCATTTACGACGGCCCGAAGATCGCGATCATCGTGATCGGCACGTTGTTCCAGCAAGTGCTGATCGTGGCGAACACCACGCGCAAGCTCGAATATGGCCTGTTCGAAGCCGCCATGACGCTCGGCACGAAGAAATTCAAGCTGCTCACGCATGTGGTGATTCCCGGCATTCTGCCGGATCTGTATCGCGACCAGCGCATTCTGCTCGGCTGGGCGTGGACCTATCTGATCGTCGCGGAACTGGTGGGCACCAGCTCCGGCATCACCTGGTACATCACGCAGCAGGCGCGCTACGAGCATTTCGAGAACGTCTACGCGGCGATCATGATGATCGGCATCATCGGCCTCGGCACCGATCTCGTGCTGGCGTGGCTCGGCCGCAAGCTGTTTCCGTGGGACCGCACGCTCAAGGCGTAGCAAACGGCCTCGTGACACAGCCTATCGTAAGCACCGCACAGCATTCCAAGGATTCCATCATGTTAAATCCGCAACCGATTCCGTCGTACCTGATTCAGTCCGAGGCGGTACGCGAGCGTTTCGACCGTCTGAAATCGCGCGAAGTGATTCTGGAGGTGCGCGACCTCGGCAAGCGCTTCGAGACGCCGCAAGGCGAGTGCACGGCGCTCGACGGCATCAACTTCAAGACGCACCGGCGCGAGTTCGTCTGCGTGATCGGGCCGTCGGGCTGCGGCAAGTCCACGCTGATCCGCATTCTCGCCGGTCTGGAGCGGCAGACCAGCGGCAGCGTGCTGCTCGACGGCAAACCCGTGCAGGGGCCGGGCGCCGACCGCGGCATGGTGTTTCAGGGCTACACGCTGTTTCCGTGGCTGACGGTCAAGAAGAACGTCATGTTCGGCCTGAAGATGAACGGCCGCGGCAACCTGCATGCGGAACGCGAGGCGTTGCAATGGCTCGATCTGGTGGGCCTGACGAAGTTCGCCAATGCGTATCCGCATCAGTTGTCGGGCGGCATGAAACAGCGCGTGGCGATTGCCCGCGCGCTCGCGAACCGGCCGCGCATTCTGCTCATGGACGAGCCTTTCGGCGCGCTGGATGCGCAAACGCGCGCGAAGATGCAAACGCACCTGCTCGACATCTGGCGCAACGTCGACGTGACCGTGCTATTCATCACGCACGATCTGGACGAGGCGATCTTTCTGGCCGACCGTATTCTGGTCCTGAAGGCGAATCCCGGCGAGGTGCAGGAGTTGATCGAAGTGCCGGTGCCGCGGCCGCGCGATTACTCGCAGGTGACGTCGCCCGAGTTTCTGGCAACCAAGGCGCGGCTCGAGGCGCTGATTCATCCGCCATCGGAAAAGAGCGACGACGAGGACGACGTGGTCAAACCGCACATGATTCGTATGACCGATGTGTCGGACAACGTCGAATAGCCCACGCCGCGGGTAGCGCCGGCACGCGCGCGGGCCGACGCTGCAACGTCGGAAGCGCCGTTGCGCCGCACTGCAGCGTGCGGCGTCGCACACACCTGCGGAACGCCTCGGCGCATGCTCATGTCACCCGTTCCAGTCGACGCCGGTGGGGTCCGGCGTCCGCGCCTGTCCGGATGGAGCGGCGCGGGGACAGCGCGGGACAAAAACACGACAAGGCATGGTGTGAGGCGACATGGACGAGACAACCCGGACCACGCGGCGCTACGAAGTTATCAGCGACGAAGCTGAATTTCGTGCGTTGCAGCCCGAATGGGACGCGCTCTGGGCGAGGGCGCAAGGCTACTGCTATCAGTCGTTCGGGTTTTGCTGGCTGGCATGGAAGCACGTGTCGCAGCCGCATGGACGCAAGCTCAAATGCATCGTATGCCGCGAAGACGGCAAGCTCGTGATGGTCTGGCCGCTCGAAGCTGTCAAACGTTCGCTCTGGACGTATCTGGTGCCGCTCGGCCCCGAAGGCGGCGACTTCACGAGCGTGCTCGTCGAAGCCAACGAAACAACCCCGGCGCTCGTAGCCGGCGCGTGGGACATGGCCCGCCGGCGTTGCGGCGCCGACTTCATCCATCTGCCCTACGTGCGCGAGCGGCTCGATCTGTACAGGCTCGTGACGCAGGAGCGCAGGATCCTGTTTACCGAGGCGCACAACGCATCCGCCGCGACATTGCGCGGGCAGGGCAATTGGGACGAGTATTGCCAGACGCTCGGCACGTTGTTTCGCAAGCGGCCGGGCGGCTTCGCGAAGAAGTTAGCAAAGGAAGGCACGGTCGCCGTGCGCATGCTCGATCCGGTGGACGAAAGCGAAACGGCGTCGATCATCAAGTGGATGTTCCAATGCAAGCGCGCCTGGAGCGATCGCGTCGGCAAGCGTAGCGTGTGGCTCGATTCGCCCGAGTTCGAGCGCTTCCTCTGCAAGCTGATCTATTCGGGCGACGTGCCCTCGATGGGGCGCCTGATCGTCGTCACCTTGGACGAAGCGCCGGTTGCCGCGCTCGTCGTGAGCACGGGCAACCCGTGGGCGAGCGCGATCATTTCCGGTTTCGACCCGCACTACGGCAAGTTCTGTCCGGGCCTGATCGCGATCGAACATTGCGTGAAGTGGGCCTTCGACAAGGGCTACGACCTCGATTTCGGCGTGGGCACGGAAGACTTCAAGGCCTACTGGTCGCGCGGCGCGGCGACCACGGCATGGACCGTGCAAACCATCAATTCGAATTGGGGCCTCGCGGCGATCCGCGCGCGGCACATGGCCCGCGAGGTGATCGGCAGGGTGAAGAAGCTGCGGCACGCCGGTGCTGCGGCGCCGTATGCGGGGGAAATTGGACATGCGGGACAAGCGGGACAAGTGGGACAAGTGGGACAAGTGGGGGCGGCCTTGACGCCTGCCATGCAGGCTGCTTCCGGGAACGGCGGCGCGCACCCCGATTAAGCGCACGGAGATTACGGCATCGTCATCACGCGTCCGGGAGCTTGACGGTATGATTTCACCGTCAACGCAAAGCGGAGCAATCGATGCGAATCCTGGTGATCGAGGACGAGCTGAAAACAGCGGCCTATCTGAAGAAAGGCCTGGAAGAGTCCGGCTACGCGGTCGACGTGGCAAACGACGGCCCGCAAGGGCTGATCCTCGCTCTCGAAGAAGAGTACGACGTGATCGTGCTCGACGTGATGTTGCCCGGCATGGACGGCTGGACCATCGTCAAGACCTTGCGCACCACGCGCACCACCCCCGTGCTGTTCCTCACCGCGCGCGACGACGTGGACGACCGCGTGCGCGGCCTCGAACTCGGCGCGGACGACTATCTCGTCAAGCCCTTCGCCTTCGTCGAATTGCTGGCCCGCGTGCGCACGCTGGCCCGCCGTGGCCCGCCGCGCGAGAGTGAACTGATCAAGGTGGGCGACCTGGAAATGGACGTGAACCGCCGGCGCGTGAAGCGCGGCGGCACGCGCATCGACCTCACGCCGCGTGAGTTCTCGCTGCTGCAACTGCTCGCGCGGCGCCAGGGTGAAGTGTTGAGCCGCACGCAGATCGCGTCCTATGTGTGGGATATGAATTTCGACAGCGACACCAACGTGGTCGAAGTGGCGATTCGCCGCTTGCGCACCAAGATCGACGACAACTTTCCCGTCAAGCTGATTCATACCGTGCGCGGCGTGGGCTATGTGCTCGAACTGAAGGACGCCGCCTGATGCGCGGCCGCTCGCTTGCCGCGACGCTAGCATTGGCCTTCGGCGCCACGACACTGACAGTGTTCGTGCTGGTCGGCAGTTTTCTGTATGTGGCGCTCGAAAGGCAGATCAAGGCGCAGGACGATCTCGACATCGTGCTCGCCGCGCGTCACGCACGGCGGCTGGCTGAGGAACTGGATTCGGCGGCGGCCATACGCGAGCACAGCGAGCGGCTGACCAGCATCGTGCTGGGCAATCAGGCCATGTCGATGGAAGTGTTCGATCCCGACGGCAAGCGCGCGATCGAACACAACATCGCCGGCGCGTTCGCGGCACCCGAGGCGGCAAGCGGCGCGGCGACCATTGCCGCGTTGCCGCCGCTCGCGCGCGTGGCGGCAACGGTGCGCATCACGGAAGACGATATTGGCGACTGGACCGGCCGTGACGGCGCGCCGATCCGCGGCATTCTCACCGACGCGCGGCTGCGCGACGGTGACACCGCGAGCCTGCTGGTGGCGCGCAACATGAGCGACCGCTGGCTGCTGCTCGACCGTTACCGCGACAAGCTCGGCATAGCCGGCGTGGCCGGCGTGCTGCTGGCGGTGTTGCTCGGCTATCTGCTGATTCGCGCCGCGCTGCGGCCGTTGCGCAATATTGCAACGAGCGCGAGCCTCGTCACGGTGAATCGACTCAATACGCGGATCGCGGTCGCGCGTGTGCCGAGCGAGCTGGAGACGCTGGTCGCCGCGCTGAACGCGATGCTCGAGCGAGTCGACCACGGTTTTCAGCGTCTGTCCCGTTTCACCGCCGACCTCGCTCACGACATGCGCACGCCGCTTAGCAACATGCGTGGAGCCGCCGAAGTCGCGCTTGCCCGGCCGCGCTCCGTCGATGAATACGAGTCGGTGCTCGCCTCGAATCTGGAAGAGTGCGACCGGCTCTCGAAAATGATCGAGAACGTGCTGTTTCTGGCGCGCGCCGAGCATCCGCAGTTCGTCAAGCACATGCGTGAGTTCGATGCCGGGCAGGAATTGGCCCACATCGCCGACTATTTCGAAGGGATTGCCGAAGATGCGAAGGTGCGCGTGCGTGTCAGCGGCACGGCCAGCCTGACGGCGGATCTCGAACTGTTTCGTCGCGCCGTGAGCAATCTGCTCGCCAATGCCATTCGCTACACGCCGCCCGGCAGCGAGATCGTGCTCGATGCGAGCGCGTCGGCGGAGGCCGTGCGCATCACCGTCGAGAACGAGGGGCAGCCGATTCCCGCCGAGCACATCGAACGGATATTCGACCGCTTCTACCGGGTCGATCCGTCGCGCAGCGCGCTGCCGACGGCGGGGCTGTCGCAAGGGTCGTCCGGGTCCACGGGGCTCGGGCTCGCCATCGTGCGCACGATCATGGAACTGCACGGCGGGTCCGTGCACGCGCAGAGCGACGCGCGGAGTACCTCCTTCGTGCTGACGTTCCCGCGCAGCGTCTGAAAGCGGATAGCGGTCCTACACCGAACCCGCCGCGCTTTTGCTTGCGTTACCCCACGTCCCGCCCAACGCCTTCAACAACAGCACGCTCGACTCCAACTGCCGCGCGGCGATCTGATCGGCCACCCGCTGGTTGGTGAGCGCGATCGTCTGAGCCGTCACCACGTCGAGATAGCTGACCGCGCCCGCGTTGAAACGGTTCGTCGTGAGCCGCAACGACAGATCCGCGGCGGTGGTGGCGCGCTGCTGGCTGGTCGCTTCGTCGGCGAGGGCATGCAGGGCGGAGAGGTTGTCCTCGACCTGCTGAAACGCCACCAGCACCGACTGACGATAGTCCGCGACCGCGCCGTCGTATTGCGCCGTGGCGCCGTGCAGGGCGGCTTTGCGTTTGCCGCCGTCGAACAGCGTGCCGGCCAGTTGCGGCCCGAGCGACCAGAAGAGACTCGGCGCGCTCAGCCACGGCGCGAAAAACGAGCTTTCGAGCCCGACGCTCGCGGACAACACCAGGTCCGGGAAAAACGTTGCATGCGCCTCGCCGATCCGCGCATTCGCCGACGCCACACGCCGTTCGGCGGCGGCGATATCCGGGCGCCGCTCCAGCAGTTGCGACGGCACACCGGGCGGAATCGCCAGCGGCGTCGCAGCCGACCCGTTCGGCGGCAGCGTGAAGGTCGATGCCGGTTCGCCGATCAGCGTGGCGATCGCGTGCTGCATCTGCGAGCGTGACACGTCGATATCGGTATCTTGCGTGCGCGTCGCCTCGAGTTGCGTCGTGGCTTGAGCGACCGCGGAGGCATCGATCGCGCCGTCCTTCAGTTGTTGCTGCAGCAGCTTCAACGCGGCGTCGTAGGCGCTCACGCTGTCGTCGAGCAGCTTCTTCTGCGTGTCGAGCGAGCGCAGCGAGAAATAGTCGACGGCCAGATCCGCGCTCATCGACAGTCGCACGCCTTCGAGGTCCGCTTCGCTCGCCTGGGCGTCGGCCTGCGCGCCGTTCACGCTGTCGCGCACCCGGCCGAACAGATCCGGCTCCCAGCTCGCCGCCACGCCCGCCGAATAGTCCGGCACGGTCTTGCCCGCGAGCGATTTCCCTTCGACGTTCTGCGAGGTCCGATAGCGGTCCTGCGCCACTCCGGCGGTGATCGTCGGAAAGAAACCGGCGCGCTGGTAGTCCACCATCGAGCGCGCTTGCTGAACCTGCGCGACCGCCTTGCGCACGGTCTGGTTCGAAACGTCGATGCGCGCTTCGAGCTGGTTCAGCACCGGATCGTTGAAGATCGTCCACCAGGGGCCGCGCGGCGTGGCGTCGGCCGGAGCGGCTTGCGCCCAGCCGGGCGCGGCGCCCGCATACTGCGCGGGAATCTCGGCGCTCGGGCGCTGATAGGGCGGCAAGGTCGAGCACGCGCTGAGCAGCGCGCCGATCAGCGTGGCCGCCAGCGCGCGGCGCGGCAGCGGTCGTGAATCAGATAGGGAGAACATCGGCGAATCCTTTCCGTGATGAGGCACTCAGCCGTGCATGGCCGGCATGATCTGAACCATCTGGCCGGTGCTCAGCGAATCGCTGGGGTTGTCGATCACGCGGTCGGTGGCGGCGAGGCCCGTGGTGATTTCCACGTGCGTGCCGAAATCGCGGCCGATATGCACGGTCTTCAGCACCGCGCGGCCATGGCTGTCGACCACCGCGACCGTCACGCCGTCCGGCCGGAACAGCAGGGCGCTGACGGGCAGATCGAGTGCCGGCGTGGTCGATTGCAATTGCAGATGCACCTGCGTGTAAGCGCCGGGCATCAGTGCGCCGTCCTTGTTGTCGACGTCTACCTCGACGCGCAGCGTGCGGCTCGACGGATCGATCGAGCCGGTGCTGCGCGCCACCTTGGCGGGAATGCGGCGGCCCGGATACTGCTGGGCGCTCAGATAGACGCCGGTGTCGGGGGTGACGTAAGGCGCGTCGTTCTGCGGCACGTCCACGAACACCCGCAACACGCCGTTCTGCTGGATATGGAACAGCTCGCCCGACATGCCCGCGGTGCCGGGCGTACCGCCCGCCGTCACCAGCGCGCCGACATCGACGTTGCGCGCGGTGATCACGCCGTCGAACGGCGCGGTGATCTTTTCGTACGAGACCAGTTCGGCGAGATGCGCGACATTGGCCTGCGCCGAGGCGAGCATCGCACCGCGCGCCTGCATGTCGCTGACCTTGGTGTCGGCGTCCTGCTGCGCGACCGATTGGGTTTTCAGCATCTCCTGCCAGCGCTGCGCGGTGGTCTTCGCGTAGTCGAAATTGGCTTGCGCGGTGGCTTCGTCGGCGCGGGCCTGGCGCAGTTGCGCGTCGAGATCCGGGGCTTCGATCGTCGCGAGCACCTGGCCGCTTTTCACTTGCGCGCCGATGTCGGTGTTCCAGTGCGCGAGGTAGCCGCTCGTGCGCGCGTAGATCGATGCTTCCGCGAACGGCGTGACGGAGCCGGGCAGCAGCAGTTCGTTCACGCTCGGCGCGGGGCGCGGCTTGACCACCGACACGGTCAGCATGCTTTGCGCCTGCGTCTGCTCGGTCAGGTCGGCGCTGGCATGGAGGCGCGGCACGATGCCGACGATCAGCAGCGCTACCGCGACACCGCCGAGTGCGAACGGCCAGAGAGCGCGGCGCGGTTTCGCGCTGGTTGCGTCGGACCCTTTAGTCGCGCTTGTTGCGTTCGTCGCATTGGTCGCATCGGTCGAATCGCTCGCGTTGGTCGCGCGATCGGTCGCGCAACCTGCGTCAGCGTGAGCGGCATGGCTGCTGTCAACGGCCTTGGCGGCCTGCTCACCAAGCCCCGGCGGAAGTGAGGAATTATTCATGGGATAGGTCTCGTCGAAATCAAAGGGTGCGTTCGGGGACGGCGGGTTCGAGTTTTGCGGTGCGCGCCGCGCGGCGTTTGTCGAGCCACGCATGCACCATTCCGTAGACGACCGGCACGAACAGCAAGGTCGACATCGTGCCGAGCGCGAGGCCGCCGATTACGGCGCGGCCGAGCGGCGCGTTCTGTTCGCCGCCGTCGCCGAGACCGAGCGCCATCGGCAGCATGCCGATCAGCATGGCGAGCGCGGTCATCAGCACCGGACGGAAGCGGCTGAAACCGGCTTCGAGTGCGGCTTCCAGCGGCGGCTTGCCGGCCTGGTGAGTTTCGCGCGCCGTATTGATGACGAGAATGCTGTTGGCCGTGGCGATGCCGATGCACAGAATCGTGCCGGTGAGCGCCGGCACGCTCAGGCGGGTGCCGGTGCTGAACAGCATCCAGGCAATGCCGGCGAGCGAGCCCGGCAAGCCGCTGATGATGATGAACGGGTCGAGCCACGACTGGAAGTTGACGACCATCAGCAGATAGACGAGGCCGATGGCGAACACGAGACCGCTCGCGAGGCCACTGAACGAATCGTGCATGGCCTGCACCTGGCCGCGTACCACGATGGACGCGCCCGGCGGCAGCTGTGGCCGGATCTGATCGACGATCCGGTTCACGTCCGCCGCCACGCCGCCGAGATCACGCCCTTGCACCGAAGCGAAGATATCGAGCACCGGCTGCACGTTGTAGTGCGAGACGACGGCTTGCTGCGTGCCGCGTGTCAGCGTGCTCAACGCGCCGAGCAGGTTCTGCGGCGCCGGGCCCGCGCCGTTCGCCGAGAACGAGGCGGTAGCGGCGGCGGTTGGCGTGCTCGACGTAGTGGCCGCGCCGCCGTTCTGCGCGACCGGAATATTGGCGAGCGCCTGCAGCGAGTTGATGTCGTACTGCGGCATCATCGCCATGAGCGGATAGCTCACGCCGTTGTGCGGATCGAGCCAGAAATTCGGCGAGGTTTGCGAGCTGCCCGAGAGCGCGATCAGCAGGTTTTGCGACACGTCGCGCTGTAACAGGCCGGCCTGAATCGCCCGGGTGCGATCGACGTTGACGTTGATCGCCGGCGCGTCGCCAGGCTGCTGAATACGCGCGTCGACGAGGCCGCGCACGCCGCGCAGTTGCGCGAGCAGACGGTTCGCCACCGTGCGGTTGGCGTCGAGCTTGTTGCCGACAATCTGGATATCGATTGGCGCGGGCAGGCCAAAGTTAAGAATCTGGCTGACGATGTCGGCGGGCAGGAAGGCGAACGTGACGCCGGGGAAATCCTTCGTCAGTGTCGTGCGCAGCGTCGCCACGTATTGCGCCGTCGGCTTGTGTTTCGGCGCGAGCGTGATCATCACGTCGGCATCTTCCGGGCCGATCGGGTCCGACGAGTCGTAGGTCAGGTTGATACCGCTCACCGGCACGCCGATGTTGTCGAGGATCGCCGCAAGCTCCGGCTTCGGAATCACGTCGCGCACCCGGGCTTCGACCTGGTCGGTGATGCTCGCGGTGTCCTCGATCCGCGTGCCGGTCGGCGCGCGCAGATGCAGGCGGATCTCGCCGGTATCCACGGCGGGGAAGAAGTCGCGGCCGGCGAACGGCACCAGCGCGAGCGAGCCGATGCACAGCAGCAGGAAGATCGCGACGAAGCGCCGCGGACTCGCGATCGCCGCGGCGAGCACGTCGCGATAGCGTACGCGCAGCAATTCGAAGCGATGCTCGAAGCCGGCCTGAAAACGGATCAGGCGCGCAACCGGGCCGTTGCCGGTAACGGGCGCGTTGCTGCGCGCGCGCATCAGGTACATCGCCAGGGTCGGCACCAGCGTGCGCGAGAAGAAGTACGACGCGATCATCGCGAACACCACCGCTTCGGCGAGCGGCACGAACAGATAGCGGGCCACGCCTGAAAGCAGGAACATCGGCACGAATACGATGCAGATCGACAGGGTCGAGACGAACGTCGGCACGGCGATTTCGCCGGAACCGTTCAGGATCGCGTCGTACAGCGATTCGCCATTCTCCAGATGATGCGTGATGTTCTCGATCGCGACGGTGGCGTCGTCGACGAGAATCCCCACGGCGAGCGCGAGGCCGCCGAGCGTCATGATGTTGATGGTCTGGCCGAGCGCGGACAACGCGATCAGCGAGGTCAGCACGGCGAGCGGAATGGAAACCGCGATGATCAGCGTGGCGCGCCAGCTGCCGAGAAAGAGCAGGATCATCACGGCGGTGAGGGCGGCGGCGATCACTGCCTCGCGCGCCACGCCCACCACGGCGGACTTCACGAACACGGACTGGTCCGACAGCGCGGTGATATGCAGCGCGCTCGGCAGGCCGGCCGCGATATGCGGCAGCATGGCCTTGACCTGCTGGATGATGGTGAGCGTCGACGTGCTGCCGGATTTTTCGATGGTCAGCAGCGCGGCGCGTTTGCCGTCGCTGCGCACAATGTTGGTTTGCGGCGCGTAGCCGTCGCGCACGTGGGCGACGTCGCGCACATAGACCACGCCGCCCGCCACCGTCTTGATCGGCAGATCGTTGAGCGCCGCCACGGTGTCGGTGCTGCCGTTCATCTGCACGTTGTATTCCTTCGTGCCGATCTTGGCCGTGCCGCCGGGCAGGATCAGGTTCTGCGCGTTCACGGCGTTGACCACGTCGAGCGGCGCAAGTCCTTTGGCCTGCAACGCGCGCGGATCGATGTCCACCATGATCTGCCGCACCTTGCCGCCGAACGGAAGCGGCACGGACGCGCCTTGCACCGTCGCCAGTTGCGTACGGATCTGACTGTTGCCGAGGTCGTAGAGTTGCTGTTCCGAGAGCGTGTTGCTGGACAGGCCGAGTTGCAGGATCGGCACGGTCGACGCGTTATACGTAATGATGTTCGGCGGCAATGTGCCCGGCGGCAGCACGCGCAGAATCGACGCCGAATTGGACGCCGCTTCGGCAATCGCGCGATTGATGTCCGCGCCCGGATGAAAAAAGATCTTCACCACGGAGACGCCGTTCAGAGATTGCGACTCGATGTGCTCGATATCGTCCACGTCCGAGGTCAGCGCGCGCTCGTAGTTGGACGTGATGCGATTGGCCATGTCCTGGGCGGAGAAGCCGTTGTACGTCCAGACAATGCTGACCACCGGGATATTGATGTTCGGAAAAATATCGGTCGGTGTGCGCAGTATCGCGAGCGGGCCGGCGATAAAGATCAGCACGGCGAGGACCACGAAGGTATAAGGGCGGCGCAGCGCGAGCCTGACGATCCACATGACGGGTTCCTGAAAAGAGGCCGATGGCGGTACGCGTCATTGCGGTGCGGCTGAGGCCGTGACGCGGGCTTCATGAGTCAGGAGTGTGGCGGGGCGGCGCTGACGGGCTGCCGTCGGTTAGATTACCGTTCTGTTATCCGCGGGCGGGTTCCCGGTGACGGCGATATGGCGCGGCCTCACGCGGGGTTCTGACGGGCAGCCGTCGACGGCGAACCGCCGACGGCTGCGGAAGTGCAGCGGAATCGGGAAATCCATGCGATTGAGCACGGCACGGATGATGGCGGCGCGATTCGCATGGCGCGCACGGAGCCGACGCGGTTCGGATGGCGGGAACGGGAATGGCGCCGGTGCGGGTCGCCCGGCGCGCACGGCAGGGAAGGCGGCGGTGCTATGAACGGTCGCGACTGCGTGCGCGTGTCGCGCCGGTAATCACCGCGACGCCGAGCAGGATCACGGCGACGATGGCAATCGTATGTTGAGCGACGTGCATGGCCATCAAGCCCCAGGCCACGCCGCCGATCAGAATGATCCAGCCAACCAGATAAATGAGCAGGGTCATCTTTTCTCCTTGTTCGAATCGACTTGGTAGGTCTATCGAGTAGCACGATTCGCGCCCGACGCCGGCCAGCCCCGCCGGCGTTCGGACGCTCAAGGAGAACAGCGCGATGATGCAGGGCGGCTCGCCCCGCTCAGCCGCAAGCCGGCTTGGCCTTCTTGCAGGCGTCGGCAAGCTGGGGCGGCGGGTCTTTCTTGAACACTGTCTTATACGACTCGAGCACGTTCGACTGAACCACCGGCAAGGACTGCACGCCGATCCACGCTGGCGGGGTCTGGCCGATGAGCGCCTTCATCATCGCCAGCGCTTCGGCTACGCCCTGGTCGTACGGACGCTGCGAGCCGGTGGCCTTGAGCGGCCCGCCCTTGGCGATCTCGATCGCGGATTGCAGGCCGAGGTCGACCGTCGTCACGGGAATCGTCACGCCTTGTGCGCGCATCGAGGTGAGCGTGTCCAGTGCCGGTTGGTCCCAGACAGCGAAGAGCCCCTTCACGTCCGGATTGCCGGTCAGGAAGTCGCCCGCGATCTGCCCGACTTTCGACGGGTCCGTGAAAGCGACCTGCTTGATCTTGATGTCCGGGCGATTCTTCTTCAGCCAGTCGTTGACGGCCTTGGTGCGCTCGGTCGTGCTGAAGTAGTCCACGCCGAAATTCACGAGCCCGACCGTCGCGCCTTGCGGCACGCACGAGGCGAGCACTTTCGCCGCGATCTGGCCGTTGCCTTCGCTGTCCGCCGAGATCATCGCGGCGTATTGCTCGGGATGCTTCAGGCCGGTCGGCACGTTGTCCATGAACACGAGTTTGATGCCGGCCGCGGACACCTTCTTGTAGGTGGCGGCCGTTGCCGTGCCGTCTACCGGAATCGAGATGATGCCGTCCGGATGGCGCTGGATCGTGTTCTCGATATCCGCGATCTGCTTGTCGACCTGATACTCAGCGGAGGCCGTACCGATCACTTCCACGCCGTATTTTTTCAGCGTATCGGTAATGCCTTGCACCTGCAGTTGCGACCAGTCGAGATTCATGGTCTGCATGGAAATGCCGACCTTGAATTTGCCGGCTTTGATCCTGGCGATGTCGGCGTCGGTCAGCTTCACGGCATCCACCGACGCGGCTTTTTCGCCGTTCGGCCCTTGCCCCACGATCGTCTTCGGTCCGATCGATCCGGTGGGCAGGCTGGTCACACACTGCGCGTAAGCGCCCGAGGAAGCCAGACATGCGACGGCCGCCGCCGCCATGACACTGGCTAACGCTTTGCTTGAACCACGATGTTGTTTCATGTCTCTCCTCCGTTGGTCTTCACGTCCGAACTACGTCTGCTCGCGAGCGGTCGCCGTGACGGCATTACTGCGCTACCGCTCGCTACTTCCTGGTAAACGCAACCGCCGCGACGATGATCACGCCCTTGATCACCAGTTGCAGCGACGAACTGACGCCGAGCAGCACCAGTCCGTTATTGAGCGTGCCGATGATCAGACTGCCAAGCAGCGTCCCCAGCACGAAGCCGCGGCCGCCGAACAGACTGCACCCGCCGAGCGTGACGGAGGCGATCACATCCAGTTCCATGCCTTGCACCACATCGGGCCGCGCCGCGTGCGAGCGGGCGGAAAGCACGAGCGCGGCGAGCCCGGCCAGCATGCCGGTGAGAATGAAGGCGAGGGTGGTCACGCGCCGCGTGTTGATGCCCGAATAGAGCGCGGCGGTCGGATTGCCGCCCGCCGCATAGATCTGCCGTCCGAACACGCTGTAGTGCAGCAGCAGAATGCCCGCGATCACGGCGAGCAGCGTCCAGATGATCGGCACCGGCACGCCGAAAATGTCGCCTTCGCCGAAGATCGCGATAAACGAGTCGTTGTCGATGATCACGGGCTTGGTGGTCGTGACCATCAGCGCGAGTCCGCGCGCGGCGCTCAATGTGCCGAGCGTGACCAGAAACGAAGGAATGTTGACGCGCGTGGTGACGATCCCATTGATCGCGCCGACAATCGCGCCGGTGCCGATCCCGGCGATCGCGCCGATCACCCAGTTGTTGCCCAGATAGGTCATGGCGAGCGCGGCGGACATGCCCGAGAGCGCCAACGTCGATCCCACCGACAGATCGATCTGCCGCGCAATGATCACGAAGGTCATGCCGATCGCGATGATGGAGACGAGCGCGGTTTGCCGGCCGATATTCAGGAAGTTGTCGATGGACAGGAACCACGGCGACGCGAAGCTGAACACCACCAGCAGAATCGCGAACGCAGCATAGAGCGCATAGGGCCGGTCGCCTTGCAGCAGGGCTCGCGCGATGCGCCGCATACGGCTTTTCTGCGGCGGCGATGCCTGCCGTTCGGACGTCAGCGGCGAGACGGATTCGTTCATGTTGCTTGCGCCTCGATGGAAGAACGGGACAGTTGGATCAGGTGATGCAACGCTTCGGCGTTGGCGAGTTCGGCGCGCTCGACCGTCTTGACGATCGAGCCGTCCGCAACAATCGAGATCCGGTCGCACAGGCGCAAGAGTTCATCCAGGTCGGAGGACACGACGAGCACGCCGGTTCCGGCCCGGGCGGCGTCGTTCACCACGCCGTAGATTTCCTCGCGCGCGCCCACGTCGACGCCGACCGTCGGTTCGTCGAGTAGAAGGACGCGCGGGCGCGGGTGGTTCCACTTCGCGAACACCACTTTCTGCTGATTGCCGCCGGATAGAAACTTGACCGCGGTGGAAGGGCCGGGCGCCTTGACGGACAGCTCCTTCATGGAGCGCTTTGCCTGCTGCACAGCCGCCTGACTGCGCAACCATCCCCAGCGGGAAAAATGCGGCAGGCGCGGCAGTGTCAGATTGCGTTCGATCGAATGATCGAGCACGAGCCCTTCGAGATGACGGTCCTCCGGCACCAGTGCCACGCCGAGTTGAATGGCTTCGGCGGGCGTGATGCGCGAACGCGCGCGACCGTCGATCTCGATGGCGCCGGTGTCGACCGTGCGAAGACCAAAGATGGTTTGCAGAATCTCGCTGCGCCCGCTGCCGATCAGCCCCGCGAGCCCGTGGATTTCGCCGCGGCGAAGCAATAGATCGACGTGACGCAGCCGGTCGTTGCTGACGTTCGATAGCTTGAGCACGGGCGCGGCGGTGGCATCGGCTGCTTCGTCGTGGACAGCCGACGCGCTGGCCGGTTCCGCGGCAATCACGCCATCGCCCACGGCGGTCTTCTGCCGTGCCTGCAACGCGGCATGACCGGAGCCGACGATCGCCGCCACCAGTTGCTTCATATCCGTTTTCGAAGTCTCGAACGTGCCGGCATTGGCGCCGTCACGGAACACCGTCACGCGCTGCGAAATCCGGAACACCTCGTTCAACCGGTGCGTCACATAGATCACACCCACGCCGCGCGCCGTGACCGCGCGAATCGCGTCGAACAGAATCTGCTCTTCGCCGCCGGTCAACGCGGAAGTGGGTTCGTCGAGAATCAGGACCCGCACTTCGCCCATCAAGGCTTTGCAGATCTCGGTCATTTGCCGGTAGGCGAAGGGCAGCGCGCCGACCTGTGTCTTCGGATCGAGCGGGATGCCATGCGAGCGCAGGAATTCGCCGACCGTGGCCATGAGCTGGCGGTTCTTCACGAAGCCAAGGCGTGTGCGGGGCTCGCGGCCCAACATGAGATTGGCGCCGACGGAAAGCGATTCGACGAGACTCAGGTCCTGATAGACCACGGCGACACCCGCATCGCGCGATTGCGCCGGCGAGTCGAACGCCACTTTCTGTCCGGCGATTTCGATCACGCCGTCGTCATACGCATGCACGCCGCTGAGGATCTTGATCAGCGTGGACTTGCCCGCGCCGTTTTCGCCGAGCAGCGCATGGACTTCGCCGGGAAACACTTCGAGGTTGACGCCGCGCAGCGCTTGCACGCCGCCAAATCGCTTGGTGACGCCCGCAACACGGATCAATGGAACCCGAGGCGATGACGCGGCCGCGACCGCAACCGGCTCACTCATCTGGCATGTCTCCTTCGTCCACGCGACGACATTCTTTTCTTTATCTAACGCTAGCCGGCCGACAACCGTGTTGTGATCTTCGCATCATGAATATGGTGCGTCAATAACATTGGCGGGCACCAAGCGCGTTTATCCGCTTGTTGATGTCATGATTGCTCGCAAAGCTTGTTATGATTCTATCAATCGTTGTAGCATAAGTGCGAACAAATTGCCGGCGGCTGTTGTGCGTCGCATCATATTTTCGGATGTCTTATGCCACAAGCTCCATTGCAGTCTTCCTCGGTCGTCGCGCTGCGCGGCACACCGCTCGTCCATCCGGTGCGCAATCCCGGCATGCCGTTCGACGCCTCGTGGCTCGACGGCCTGCGCGTCAATCAGTCGGCCGTGGAACGGCGCACCGCCACACTCGGCACGCGTCGCAGCGTCAAGAAAGATGCACAGGCGGCGTGGCTGCTGAAGGCCATCACCTGCATCGACCTCACCACGCTCAACGGTGACGACACCGAGGGGCGCGTGCGCCGCCTCTGCGCGAAAGCGCGCCAACCGGTGCGCGCCGATCTGCTCGAAGCGCTCGGCATAGCGCCGCAAGGCATCACGACGGGCGCGGTGTGTGTCTATCACCGCTTCGTTGCGGCGGCAGTCGATGCGCTGCACGGCAGCGGCATTCCGGTTGCGGCGGTCTCCACGGGTTTCCCCGCCGGGCTGATTCCGCATCCGCTGAAGCTGAAAGAGATCGAAGCCTCGGTCGCGGACGGCGCGCGGGAAATCGATATCGTCGTGACGCGTGAATATGTGCTGACCGGCAACTGGCAGGCGCTCTACGACGAAGTGCGGGACTTCCGCGCGGCCTGCGGCCCGGCGCATCTGAAGGCGATTCTCGCCACCGGCGACATTCGCACGCTCTCGAATGTGGCGCGCGCCTCGATGGTCTGCATGATGGCCGGCGCCGACTTCATCAAGACCTCCACCGGCAAGGAAGGCGTCAACGCGACGCTCGACGTGTCGCTCGTCATGGTGCGCATGATCCGCGAGTACCAGGAGCGCACCGGCGTGCTGATCGGCTTCAAGCCGGCGGGCGGCGTGTCGACGGCGAAGTCGGTGCTGTCGTATCAGATCCTGATGAAAGAAGAACTCGGCCGTGCGTGGCTCGAACCTGAACTCTTCCGGATCGGTGCATCGAGCCTGCTGGCCGATATCGAACGCCAGCTCGAACATTACGTGAGCGGCCGTTACTCCGCTTTCAACCGTCACCCCGTAGCCTGAACAGAAGACCGATCCCATGAGCGTAGCCGAGTATTTTTCATCGATGGAGTACGGTCCCGCACCCGAGGACGATCAACCCGCGCGCGCCTGGCTGGCGCAGCATGAGGGCCGTTTCGGGCATTTCATCGGCGGTGCGTGGCATGCGCCCGCAACCGATGAGCGCTTCGCCTCGCACGCACCCGCCACGGGCGAGCAGCTTGCCGATATCGCCCAAGGCGATGCGGCCGACATCGACGCCGCGGTGGCCGCCGCGCGCGCCGCGCAGCCTGGCTGGTTCGCGTTGGGCGGCGCGGGACGCGCGCGCCATCTGTATGCGCTCGCGCGCATGGTGCAGCGTCATAGCCGGCTGTTCGCCGTGCTCGAAGCGCTCGATAACGGCAAGCCGATCCGCGAAACGCGCGATATCGACGTGCCGCTCGTCGCGCGCCATTTTCTGCATCACGCGGGTTGGGCCCAGTTGCAGGAGAGCGAGTTCGCCGACCAGGCGCCGCTCGGTGTGATCGGGCAAATCGTGCCGTGGAATTTTCCGCTGCTCATGCTTGCGTGGAAAATCGCGCCGGCCATTGCCATGGGCAACTGCGTGGTCCTGAAGCCAGCCGAATACACGCCGCTCACGGCCTTGCTGTTCGCCGAACTCGCGCATCGTGCGGGTTTGCCGGCTGGCGTGCTGAATGTCGTCACCGGCGACGGGCGCACGGGCGCGGCTTTGGTCGAGCATCCTGACGTGGACAAGATCGCCTTCACCGGTTCGACCGAAGTTGGCCGGCTGATCCGTTCGGCCACGGCTGGTTCGGGCAAATCGCTGACGCTCGAACTCGGCGGCAAGTCGCCCTTCATCGTGTTCGACGACGCGGATCTGGACGGCGCGGTGGAAGGCGTCGTCGACGCGATCTGGTTCAACCAGGGGCAAGTGTGTTGCGCGGGCTCGCGGCTGCTGGTGCAGGAAGGCGTCGAAGCGCGATTCATCGCGAAGCTGAAACGGCGCATGGAGACGCTGCGCGTGGGCTCCTCGCTCGACAAGAGCATCGACCTCGGCGCGATCGTCGATCCAGTGCAGCTCGAGCGCATCCAGTCGCTGGTGGAAACCGGCCGTCGTGAAGGCTGCTCGGTCTGGCAGTCGCCCGAGACGACATTGCCGGCCGGCGGCTGCTTCTATCCGCCGACGCTCGTGACCGGCGTGGCGCCGGCGTCCACGCTGGCGCAGGAAGAGATCTTCGGACCGGTGCTGGTGACGATGAGCTTTCGCACGCCCGACGAAGCGATTGCGCTCGCCAACAACTCGCGCTACGGACTCGCCGCGAGTGTGTGGAGCGAAACCATCGGCCGCGCGCTCGATGTCGCGCCGCGTCTGGCGTGCGGCGTCGTCTGGATCAACGCGACGAATCTGTTCGACGCGGCGGTCGGCTTCGGCGGTTATCGCGAATCGGGGTATGGCCGCGAAGGCGGACGTGAGGGCATCTACGAATACCTGAAACCGCGGGCCTGGCTCAATCTTCCGGAGCGCCGGACAGCGCGCAGCGCGGGCGGCACCACCGCCTCGCTCGACCCGTTGTCCAATGTCACATCGATTGACCGCACCGCGAAGCTCTTTATCGGCGGCAAGCAGGCGCGGCCGGACAGCGGCTATTCGCTGCCGGTTCACGCGCCGGACGGCACGCCCGTCGGCGAAGTGGCCGCGGGCAATCGCAAGGACATCCGCAACGCGGTCGAAGCGGCACGCGCCGCGCAGAAGTGGTCGCAGGCGAGCACGCATAACCGCGCGCAGGTGCTGTTCTATCTGGCGGAGAATTTGGCCGTGCGCGCGGACGAATTCGTGCGCCAGCTCATGGTGCGAAACGATGCGACGGAGGGCGCGGCGCGAGCGGAAGTGGACGCTTCGGTACAGCGTCTCTTCACTTACGCCGCGTGGGCCGACAAGTTCGACGGCGCCGTGCATACGCCGCCGCTGCGTGGTGTTGCGCTGGCCATGCATGAGCCGCTCGGCGTGATCGGCATTGCCTGTCCCGACGAAGCGCCGCTGCTCGGTTTCGTCTCGTTGGCGGCGCCCGCGCTGGCCATGGGCAACCGCGTGGTGGTGGTGCCGAGCGAGGCGTCGCCGCTCACGGTCACGGATTTCTATCAGATCGCCGAAACCTCGGACGTGCCCGGTGGCGTGCTGAACATCGTCACCGGCGAACGCGGCGCGTTGCTGCCGGCGCTCGCGAAGCACGACGATGTGGATGCGTTCTGGTGCTTCGGCAGCGCGGCGGATTCGATGCTTGTGGAGCGCGAATCGATCGGCAATCTGAAGCGGACATTCGTCGATCACGGCCGCCAGTTCGACTGGTTCGACCGTTCGAGCGAAGGCCGGCCGTTCCTGCGCCAGGCCGTGCAGGTGAAGAACATCTGGATACCGTACGGCGACTGACAGGCCGCCGTACCGACACGCTGAACGACATGCACGCCAACCAGAAAATGGAGGAGACAACGTGCTGAAGAATCTGGATCTGCTGTTCAATGCCGAGGTGCCGCGCGCATCTCTGGCGCCGCAAGACATTCCCTTGAACCCGGCTGTTCAGGAGCGAGGGGAACGCGCATGAATACGTCTTCGCAACAAAACGGACGCGTCGTCATTCTCGGCATCTACGTCACCGATCTGACGTTTCGCGCCGGCCGTATGCCGCAGATCGGCGAGACCATCGCGGGCTCGGCGTTCGCGATGGGGCCAGGCGGCAAGGGCTCGAATCAGGCGGTGGCCGCCGCGCGCGCGGGCGCCGACGTGGTGTTCTGCACCCGCATCGGCGACGACGCGTTCGGCGCGATTGCGCGCGCCACGTGGACCGCGGAAGGCATTACGGCGCGCGCCTCGGTGATCGAGGGCGTCTCGACGGGCGCGGCGCATATCTTCGTCGACGACAACACCGGCATGAACGCGATCATCGTCGCATCCGGCGCGGCCGGCACGATGGAGCCCGCCGATGTCGACGCAATCGAAGCCGATATCGCTTCCGCCCGGGTTTTCGTCACGCAGCTCGAACAGCCGCTCGAGGCCGCGCGGCGCGGGCTCGAAGTGGCGCGCCGGCATGGCGTCATCACCGTGTTCAATCCGGCGCCCGCGTTGCCGCTCGACGACGGCATCTTCCCGCTGTGCGATTACATCACCCCGAATGAAACCGAAGCGACCGCGCTCACCGGCGTGCCGATCGCGAATGCCGACGACGCCCGGCGCGCCGCCGACGTGCTGCTCGCCAAGGGCGTCGGCACCGTCATCGTTACGCTGGGCGAGGGCGGCGCGCTGCTGCATTCGGCGACGCAATCGATTCTCGTGCCCGCGTACTACTGCGGTCGCGTGGTGGAAACCGCCGGCGCGGGGGATGGCTTCACAGGCGGCTTCGCGGCCGCGCTCGCGCGCGGCGACGACGCGGTTACCGCATTGCGTTTTGGTTGCGCGCTCGCCGGCATTTCCGTGACGCGTCCGGGCACAGCGCCTTCCATGCCGACGCTCGACGAAGTGAACCAGGTATTGAAGCAGCCGACGCAGCCGAACCAGCCGGCCGGCATGTCCCAGGCATCCTGATCGATTGCGAAGGTTGAAGGAGCGTATCGTCACCATGAAGTCAACGTTCACCGCTGGAAAACTGTTCGGCGACCGGCAACTGAATTTTCTGCTGATCGTCAACGTGCTCGTCGTGCTGGTCGCGACGTGGCTTTCGCACGGCCAGTTCGTCGATATCGACAATCTGCAGTCGATGGGCGGGCAGTTGCCCGAACTCGGCCTGCTGGCGCTCGGCATCATGCTCTCCATGGTGTCGGGCAACGGCGGCATCGACCTGTCCGGCGTCGGACTCGCCAATCTGTCCGGCATGGTCGCCGCACTGATCGTGCCGCGCTTCGTCAGCGGCGACGACTCGCCTGCGCTCTACACGTCGCTCTTCTGCGTGATCGTGGTGACGATGGGCCTGCTCGGCGGGCTGCTGAACGGCGTGGTGATCGCACGGCTCAGACTCACGCCGATTCTCTGCACGCTCGGCACGCAGTTGCTGTTTACCGGCTTCGCGGTGGTGCTCAGCAATGGCGCTTCCGTACATGTGGATTACGTGGACCCGTTGTCGAATATCGGTAACGGTACGGTGTTTCAGGTGCCGATCGCGTTCTGCATCTTTATCGCGGCCGTGGTCGTGCTGGGCTGGCTGCTCAAACGCAGCCCGTTCGGCCTGCGTCTTTATCTGATGGGCACCAATCCCAAAGCGGCGTTCTATGCCGGCATTCCGCGCGCGCGGATGCTGATCATGACCTATGCCATGTGCGGCGTGCTGGCGTCGCTGGCCGGGCTGATCAGCGCGACGCATACGTCCAGCGCGAAATGGGACTACGGCAACTCTTATCTGCTGATCGCGATCCTGATTGCCGTGATGGGCGGAGTGAATCCCGCCGGCGGGCACGGCCGCATCATCTGCGTGTTTTTCGCCGCGACGGTGCTGCAGTTTCTCTCCAGCCTGTTCAATCTGATGGGCGTATCGCAGTTCTTCGGCGATTGCGCGTGGGGGTTTCTGTTGCTGCTGTCGCTCGCGTTTGCGGGCGGCGAACGGGTGCGCGCGATTTTCGGCTTCGGCGGCGGCGCGGGCGCAGGTGCCTCGGCGAATGCGGCGCCCAAGCGTTAACGGGCGCCGGACAAAGGTTTCAGTACACGGCGGACAACGAGCCCTGGCTGTCCGCGACGGTGAAATGGGCGACATCGAACCAAAAAGGAGACATCGCATGAAATTGACTCGACTGGGTGCCGCGCTCGCAGCAGGCGCATTGACGATTGGCGTCATCGCCGCAGCGCAGGCTGCCACCAACGAGACCATCGTCACGGTCGTCAAGGTGACCGGCATCAACTGGTTCAACCGCATGGACGACGGCGTGAAGCAGTTCGCCAAGGACAACCCCGGTGTCAACGCGTATCAGACCGGCCC
Source organism: Paraburkholderia sp. RL17-383-BIF-A (assembly GCF_046028015.1). Lineage (NCBI taxonomy): Bacteria > Pseudomonadati > Pseudomonadota > Betaproteobacteria > Burkholderiales > Burkholderiaceae > Paraburkholderia > Paraburkholderia sp. RL17-383-BIF-A. The sequence continues at coordinate 135,846 of NZ_JARESR010000013.1, forward strand.
CGGCCGGGCGGATGCGGCCCAGCAACTGAAAATCATCGAAGACCTGATCGCCAAGAAGGTGACGGCGATCGCCGTGGTGCCCTACGATCCGCCGACGCTCGAACCGGCGCTCAAGAAGGCGATGGATCGCGGCATCAAGGTGGTCACGCATGAAGCCGACAACGCCAAGAACACGATGGTGGACATCGAAGCGTTCGACAACACCGCCTACGGTGCCGGCCTGAACGAACGGCTCGCCTCGTGCATGCACGACGACGGCAAATGGGCCGTGCTGGTCGGCTCGCTCGGCAGCCGCTCGCAGGTGCAGTGGGCGGACGGCGGCATCGGCAACGCCAAGGCGAAGTATCCGAAGATGAACCTGGTCGAGCCGAAGCTCGAAACCAACAACGACGGCGAACGCGCCTATGAAGTCGCGAAGGAAGTGCTGCGCAAGCATCCAGACCTGAAGGGCTTCCAGGGCTCGTCGTCGCTCGACGTGATCGGCATTGGCCGGGCGGTGGAAGAGGCGGGTATGCAGGGCAAGATCTGCGTGTACGGCACGGGCCTGCCGACTGAAGCCGGCAAGTTCCTCGAAAGCGGCGCCATTAATGGCATCGCATTCTGGGATCCGAAGCTCGCGGGCATCGCCATGAACAAGGTCGCGCAGATGCTGATCGACGGCAAGACGGTCGAGAACGGCGCCGACCTTGGCATTCCGGGCTACACGAAGGTGACGGTCGCGAAAGGACCGGGCAAGGGCATCATCGTGCGCGGTCAGGGCTGGGTGAACGTCGACAAGACGAACTACAAGCAGTATCCGTTCTGATCGGGCTTTGGCTTCATGTGTCACGGCGTCCCCCAAAGGGGACGCCACAACTTGCGACTCGTCACCATGAATCAAGACGCAACCTCACCGAAGTCACCGCAGTCCGACACGCCGCAACCGTTTCTCCAGGTGGTCGGCGTGCACAAGCGCTTCACCGGCGTGTATGCGCTGCGCGGCGTGAGCCTGTCGTTCGAGCGCGGTCAGATCTATCACCTGCTGGGTGAAAACGGCTGCGGCAAGAGCACGCTCATCAAGATCATCTCCGGCGCGCAACCGCCTGATGAAGGCGAACTCGTGATCGAAGGCGTGCGGCACGCGCGGCTCTCCGCGCTCGAATCGCTCGCTGCCGGTATCGAAACCGTGTATCAGGATCTTTCGCTGCTGCCCAATATGAACGTGGCTGAAAACGTCGCGCTCACCTCGGAGCTGGCCACGCACGCGGGCAAGCTCGCCCGCACCTTCGACCGGCGCGAACTGGCGCGCACGGCGGCACGCGCGCTCGAAGCGGTCGGGCTGCCCGGCAGCGCGGAATTTCAGGCAACGCTCATCGAGCAATTGCCGCTCGCCACCCGGCAACTCGTGGCGATTGCCCGCGCGATTGCCAGCGAGGCCAAGTTCGTCATCATGGACGAGCCCACCACCTCGCTCACGCAGAAGGAGGTCGACAATCTGATTGCCGTGCTCGCCAATCTGCGCGCGCAGGGCGTCACCGTCCTGTTCGTGAGCCACAAACTCGACGAGTGCTACGCGATCGGCGGCGAGGTGATCGTGCTGCGCGACGGGCAGAAAATGGCGCAAGGGCCGATCGCGCAATTCACCAAGGCGCAGATCAGCGAGCTGATGACAGGCAGACATCTGTCGAGCGAGCGTTATCGCGAAGGTGCATGCGAGCGCAACGTCGTGCTCGACGTGCGAGGTTATACGCGCGCCGGCCAGTTCAGCGATGTGTCGTTCTCACTGCACGGCGGCGAGATTCTCGGCATTACCGGCCTGCTCGATTCGGGGCGCAACGAACTCGCGCGTGCGCTGGCGGGCGTCGCGCCGGCTCAATCCGGGCAGGTCACGCTCGACGGCAAGGCCATTTCACTGCGCACGCCCTCGGACGCGAAAGCGCATCGCATCGGCTATGTACCGGAAGACCGCCTGAATGAAGGGCTTTTTCTCGACAAGTCGATTCGCGACAATGTGATCACCGCGATGATCTCCAGCCTGCGTGACCGCTTCGGCCAGATCGACCGCACGCGCTCACAGGCGCTCGCGGAACAGACCGTGAAGGATTTGCAGATCGCCACGCCGGGTGTCGACAAACCCGTGCAATCGCTGTCGGGCGGCAACCAGCAGCGCGTGCTGATCGGCCGCTGGCTCGCCATCGACCCGCGCGTGCTGATCCTGCATGGACCGACGGTCGGCGTCGACGTCGGCTCGAAGGACATTATTTACCGCATCATGCAGCGCCTGTCGCAACGCGGCATCGGCATCATTCTGATCAGCGACGATTTGCCCGAACTGCTGCAGAACTGCGACCGCATTCTGATGATGAAGAAAGGGCGCGTGGCAAGCGAATACCAGGCCGACACGCTGAGCGAAGCCGATCTGTATCACGCGTTGCTTTCCGAAGCCGCATAAAGGACGTTTCCACTCATGAACTCGCGCATCGATTCGCGCCTGAACCAGACCATGACCACCCCGACCGTTGTCGAAGTCGCTCCCGAGGTCAAGCCGCCGAGCTTGCGGACCAGGCTCGCGCGCAATCCCGAATGGTTCACCGTCGCGTTGATCGCGGTGACGTGCCTGGTTGTCGGCGCGATCAATCCGCGCTTCTTCCAGTTGGCCACGCTGTTCGATCTGTTGCACTCCGCCACCACGATGTCGCTGTTCGCGCTGGGGACGCTCGTGGTGCTCGCCTCCGGCGGGATCGACGTCTCGTTCACCGCGATTGCCGCGCTGACCATGTACGGCATCACCAAAGCCGTGTTCGCGTGGTGGCCGGATGCGCCGTTCGCGCTGATTCTGATCACGGGCGCGCTCGGCGGCATCGTACTCGGCGTGGTCAACGGGCTGCTGGTGCATCGGCTGAAAGCGCCTTCGCTGATCGTCACGATCGGCACGCAATATCTGTATCGCGGGCTGCTGCTGACGTTTATCGGCACGACGTTCTTCATGAACATCCCGCACAGCATGGATCATTTCGGCCGCATTCCGCTGTTTTTCTATCACACCGCCGACGGCTTACGCGCCGTGTTGCCGGTATCGGTAGTGGCGCTGGTAGCGGCCGCGGTGCTCACCTGGTGGCTGTTGAACCGCACGATGATGGGACGCGGCGTTTATGCAATGGGCGGCAGCCTCGCGATTGCCGAACGGCTCGGCTACAACCTGCGCGCGATCCATCTGTTCGTATTCGGCTATACCGGCATGCTCGCCGGCATTGCAGGGATTCTGCATGTGTCGAACAACCGGCTCGCGAATCCGTTCGATCTGGTGGGCTCGGAACTCGACGTGATCGCCGCGGTGATTCTGGGCGGCGCGCGTATTACGGGCGGCACCGGCACGGTCGCCGGCACGTTGCTCGGCGTGGTGCTCGTCACGCTGATCAACAGTGTGCTGATTCTGGTGGGTGTGCCGAGCACCTGGCAGAAGGTGATTATCGGCGCGTTTATTCTGATCGCCGGTACGCTCTTCGCCTTGCAGCGCAAGAATTGAGGACCGGGCTGCGACCTGTGCGTTGCGCGGTCGCGGCCCGCGCTGCACGGGCCGCAAGTGCGCTTATCGGCGCTTGCGATGCTCCTGGCCTTTCTCGGTGATGATGGAATCGAAGTCGTCGACTTGCGAGAAGCGCACCGCCTTGACTACGCCTAACTTGCTCTGATCCACCACCAGATGCCGTTCGACCGCGCTTGCCATGGCTGCCTGCTTGAGCGCGACCTCATGGAAATTCCAGCAGGTGACGCCGCGCGCAGTGTCCACGCCGCCGGCGGAAATGAACGCCTTGTTGATCCCCATGCGGCGCAGCATCTCCAGACTTTCTTCACCCGCGAACGAATCTGACGAGGGCACGTAGACGCCGCCCAGCAGAATCATTCGTACATTCGGTTTGCGCCGCAGAATCTCCGCGACATTCAGCGAATAGCACACCACCGTGACGTGCCGCTCGACCGGAATCAGCCGGGCCAGCGTGGTGAGTGTCGTGCCGCAATCGATGAACAGCGTTTCGTTATCGCCGATAAGTCCCGCCGCGACCGCCGACGCTTCGGCCTTTGCCTGCGCGAAGTGATCTTTTTCTTCTTCGAGTGAGTAGCCGGCGTTATTGGGTACGTCGGTCGCGCTGACGATATAGCCGCCAAGATACGTGAATCGTTCTGGACTGCCTGCGATGTCGCGACGGACAGTCATTTCCGAAACGCCCAGCAAGCCGGCGGCGTCGCGCAGGCGCATCACGTTTTGCCTTGCCAACGCATCGGCAAGGGCGCGGAGGCGGTCGGGTTTCAGCATGGGGATCCTGTCGCGCGATGTGTGGGTGGGCGTTATGTTTTGTTCGATTTGATGAAAGAATTATAACAAGAGGAGGTGCGCGCGGCGAGCGCGATGTGAGATCGGTGAGAGCGGGAATTTACGTCCGCGGCACGTGCGTGGTCGCGTTATTTCTTTGCTGACGACCAGAGAAGATGTTCGAGAGCGCCGTCTCCATAGGTCCGAATCACTTCGGAAATAATCACCTGGTATCCGTTCAGCCAGTTCGACTGAGCGGCTTTCGCCTCCCGATGCGTCGGATGCTGAATCAGAATTTGAAGCGCATCGAGCGATTGCCAGTAGTACACGTTAGACGTCAAACCGGTGGCGCTGTTTTCCCACGTTTCTTCACCCAGGTAGCCCGGTATCGTCCTCGCGACTTTCGCGATTTCCTGATCAAGACGATGAAACGTGTCGTCGAATTGCTTCGTGGCAAAAATGAACGTGGATGAATACATGCTGCTGATCCGACGGAAAAGGTTGTGACGCTACGTCTCGGGGTTCGTGCCGAACAGCTCGAAGCGGGCGGGCAACCTCCCGTCTCAGCGCACCTTGCATTGTAAGCGGGGTCACCTCTCCGGCGGTGTGACTAAACAGGGTGCCGTGGCGATTGACGACGACCACCGCAATGCCATGAATCGCGCCTTTCAATGCTCAATGGTTGATTTCTTCGAGCCGCAGTCCGTTGGTCCTGGGGCCGAACGCACCGATCGAAATCATCACAGCCGCCATGCACACGGTGATGCCGGTAAACACGCCTGCCACGCCAAAGTCACGCAACAGGAAGGCGATGATGAAACCCGACATCATGGCGCCAATACGGCTGGCCGAATACACAATGCCATTCGCCCGGCAGCGCACCGCGGTCGGGAACAACTCGGACTGGTAAGCGTGATAGCACACCGAGATCGTCTGCCCGGCGAGGCTGATCAACACACCCAGCACAATCAGAGGTCCGACCGATTTCATCTGGCCGAACATCAATCCGAACACGATAACCGCGAGCGCTCCGCCGACAATCAGCCATTTGCGCTGCACCTTGTCCGCGTACAGCATGGCGAGCATGGGACCGACAGGCAGGGCAATCGCGATCACGAACGAATACAGCAGGCTTTTGGTCACGGTGATGCCTTGCCCGATAAGCAGCGTCGGTACCCAGTTGGCAAAGCCGTAGTAGCCGATCGCCTGGCAGAAGTTGAAGACGATCAGCATGATCAGACGCGAACGGTAAGGCGGTTGAAGCAGCTCGGCAAGCGAAGCACGGCGATGCGCGGGCTGTTCAACGGCAGATGCGGGAGGCGGCAACGCACGACCCAACTGCTTCACGGCCTTCGCCTCCATCGTCGCGACAATGCGTTCGGCTTGCTCCTCACGAGCATGTGACGCGAGCCAGCGCGGGCTTTCCGGCACGATGCGGCGAATGAACCACACGAATATTGCGCCGATCGACCCGACGAGCACGACACAACGCCAGCCGTCGATGCCGAACACGGTGGTCGGCACGAGCCAGTAGGAGAGGATCGCGGCCACCGGCGCGGCGGCGAACATGACCATCTGGTTGAAGGCCATCGCGCGGCCACGCATATGCTGGGGGACGAGTTCGGTGACGTAACTGTCGATCGTCACGATCTCGATTCCCACGCCGATGCCGGTGATGAAACGCCACAGAATGACGCCTTCGGGCGTGGTCTGGAATGCCATGATCGCCGAGCCCACGGAGTACCACAGCAGCGAGAACGTGAACACGGCGCGGCGGCCGTAACGGTCGGGGAGCCAGCCAAATCCGAACGTACCGACGAAGAGGCCCGCGAACGTGGCCGCGATAAAGCCCGCAATCCCCTGAAAACCGAAGAACGCAGCCGTGGTGGTTTTCAACAGGCCGCTCTTCGCCATACCCGGCGCGATATAACCCGTGAAGATCAGGTCATACACTTCGAAAAACCCGCCGAGCGAGATGAGGAACACCATCAGCCAGATATAGCGGGTGGCGGGCAAGCGGTCCATCCGCGCGGAAAGTACTGCGGCGGTACGTGATTGCGCTGGGGTATCGGTTGATACGATGGGCGGAATATCCGTAGTGATGACGCGTTGCATGACTGTCTCCTTGATATGTCCCGCGGTTGTCTCAAGCCGCTGCCCGGCCGGTCAGGCGGGCGAGGATTTCCTGCGTATGCTCGCCGACACGGGCCAGCGCCTGACGCACGCCCGGGCGGCGTCCACCCATCAGCAGGGGCAGGAGCACGACCTCCGTCATGCCGTCCTCGGTTTCCATCGGCACCAGACCGCCGCTTGCCTTCAGATGCGGATCGTCGAGCAACTGGTCGGGCCGCATGATCGGCGCGTAAGGAATGCCGGCGGCTTCGAGCTTCAGCGAGAGTTCGTCGGCGCGGTGATGCTTGAGGATTTCGCCAAGGCGAATCAGCAGTTCAGGTCGCACCGCGACACGTAGCGCGTTGTTGGCGAACTGCGGTTCGGCAGCGAGATCGGGCCGTTCCAGTACGTCACACAACGTGACGAACTGCTTGTCGCTCACGGCGCCGATAAAGAGCTGTTCGTTCTCGGCAAGTGTGAAAACGTCGTAGACGCTCCATGCCGAAACGCGCGAAGGCATGGGCGGCGGCGGCTCCTTCGTCATCGCGTACTGCTGCATGTGCTGACCGCTCAGGAACACGCAGTTCTCGAACAGCGCACTCTGGATTTCCTGACCGCGTCCCGTCGTATCGCGCTCGCGCAGCGCGGCCAGTACACCGATCGCGCCGAACATGCCGCCCATGATGTCGTTGACGGACGTGCCCGCGCGCAGCGGTCGGCCCACAGGTCCTGTCATATAAGAGAGGCCGCCCATCATCTGCACGACTTCGTCGAGCGCGAGGCGCTTTTCGTACGGCCCTGGCAGAAAGCCTTTGTGCGAGACGTAGATCAGCTTTGGATAGATCTTCGAGAGCGTTTCGTAGTCGAGTCCGAGTTTCGCCATCAGGCCCGGCCGGAAGTTTTCCAGCATCACATCGCACTGGCCGATCAGTTCAACCGCGGCGGCGTGCCCATCAGGCGTATTGATGTCGAGCACCACGCTCTTCTTGTTGCGGTTGAACGAGCGGAAGAAGCCGATGCCGAGTCCCGGCAGCTTGCGCGTCTTGTCGCCGCCTGGCGGCTCGATCTTGATGACTTCCGCGCCGAGGTCGGCGAGGATCATGCCGCAGGTCGGGCCCATGACCATGTGCGTGAACTCGATGACACGCACGCCGGCGAGAGGAAGAGGATTCGGAGTATTCATCATGACCTCAGGCGTTGAGTGTTGCGCTCGCAGCGTGCGCGAAAGTTTTCGGCAAACCCGAAAGCCACAGGGCGCCGTGCAGTGTTTCGCCGGACAGCCATTGCGCGACCTTTTCCCGCAGAGCAAGCAGGCGGGGAATATCGATGCCGGTGGAGATGCCCATATCGGCAAGCATGAACGCGAGGTCTTCGCTGGCGGCGTTGCCGCTTGCACCCGGCGCATGCGGGCAGCCGCCGATACCGGCGAGCGTGGCGTCGAAGCGGGCCACGCCGGTTTCGAGCGCGGCAAAGACATTGGCGAGAGCAAGACCGCGCGTGTCGTGGAAATGGCCGCACCAGAATTTGTCGCCGGCAATGGCGCGAGCCTTGCCGAACAGTTCGCGCACGGCAGCGGGGCCACCGTAGCCGACCGTATCGGCAATGCTCACGCGATCCGCGCCGGCGTCGAGAAGCCCTTGCATGCAGCGCAGCACTTCGGCCTGATCGACCGCACCCTGGATCGTGCAGCCGAATGCAGTACCGATGCCGCCTTCGATCAACGTCTTCGAGCCGGCGGCGTCACGTGCCGCACGAATGCGGGCGACTTCGGCGATCACTTCGTCGGGTGTTTTGCGGAGGTTGGCGAGGCTATGAGCGTGACTGGCGGACAGCGGCACCAGCATCAGATCGGCTTGCGATTCGATCGCGCGTTCGGCGCCCTTGAAGTTCGGCACGAGCACCGAGACGAGCAGGCCGGGTAGGGTTTTCGCGTACGCCACCAGTTCGGCGGTGTCCGCGAGTTGCGGCATGAGTTTGGCGGGAACGTACGAGCCGACTTCGATTTCGCGCTGACCGGCGGCATAAGCACCGGCGATCCATTCGATCTTGCGCTCGGTGGAAAGAATGGTCTGAATGCTCTGAAGGCCGTCCCGCAAGGCAACTTCGCGAATGACGACGCTCGAGGGGAACGAGGACATCGGTGTCTCCTGAATACCTGCCAGTCATGGGTGCTGGCGATGTCGTCACTCTAGACTTTCCACGTTTGCCATAAAGAGGTATTTTGGAACGGGTGAGATTCCCATATGGAAAGTAAAGGGCAGGTGAGGAGACAGGCATGCGAGACATCGATCTCAAGACGCTGCGGCTATTCGTGGCCGTCTGCGAGCACCGCAACATGGGCCGCGCGGCGGAGGAAGAGCATATCGAGCCGTCCGCGATCAGCAAGCGGATCGCACAACTGGAGACCTACCTCGGCGTGCCGCTGCTCACGCGCTCGCGCCGCGGGGTCCAGCCGACGCCGGCAGGGTTGTCGCTGCTGGAACACGCGCGCAATGTTCTGTTCACCATGGACCGGATCGCCAGCGACGTCGCGGCGTTCGGCAGTGGCCTCAGGGGGAGCGTCAGTGTGTGCGCGACGGCCTCCGCGATCGCCGAGGTACTGCTGGACGACATCGCGTCCTTCATGCGCGAGCCGGATAACCAGAACATCCGTGTCGACGTGGAGGAGCATCTGTCCATCGATCTTGTTCGCCAACTCCGGGAAGGCGCGGCGGCCGTCGGCGTCTGCTGGGACAACGCGGACCTCGAAGGCTTGCACCATCTGCCGTATCGGCAGGACCGGCTGGCGCTTGCCGTCTATCCCGGCCATCCGCTGGCCGGGCTCAAGTCGGTGCGTTTTGAGCAGACGCTCGAGCATGATCACGTCGGCATGCCGCCCTCGACCGCGGTGCATACGATGTTGCAACGCGCGGCCGCGAAAGCGGGGCACACGGTGTCGTATCGCGTGATCGTGTCCAACTTCGACGCCGCGTTCCGGGTGGTCGCCGCGCGACTCGGCATCAGCGTCGTACCGCTCGAAGTGGGGGAAGCCTATAAGCGGATCTTCGACATCGAGACGATTCCGCTGACGAACTCGTGGGCGCTGCGCCAGTTCGTGGTGTGCTTTCGGGAGCTGGGTGCACTGCAGCCCGCCGCGCGGCGCATGGTCGAGCATCTTTCGAATCGGGCGACGTCCGTGGTTTCCTGAAGCAGGTCAGGCGAGCGTCAGGTTCCGACTTTGCATCGCTTCGAACCGGTGGTGCCGATGGCAGACGTCCCAGCGTGGTCCCAGAGGGCTTCGCACTGACGTCCCGTCTGAAGTGAGAGGGGGCGCGAGCGATCCACGCGTCTATACGTATCGATCGCCGGCGCGCCGGGTCGCTCCGGTCACTTCCGGTCGAACGTGACGAGGTCTTTGTCTTTCGAATCGGCGACGAAGATGGCCAGCAATCTGGCCGGTTCCGAAGCACTGGCGTTTTCACTCTCGGTGTGATGAACGCCGGGTTTTTCGGTCCAATGTTCACCCGCGTGGTAGACCTTTTCCTCGCCGTTGTTCACCTGGCTGCGAATGGCGCCGGACAGCACATAACCGACCACGAAAGCCTGACCGTGCCGATGCGCGAGCGATTTGCCGCCCGGCGCATAGTCGACGATCAAGGCTGTCATCTTCTTGCCGGGGACGTTGGCGATTGCTTCGGCGAAAGCGGGTGTAATCGTTTCGCGCGGCGCAGCCGGTTCCCCGGCGAACAGGTCGTGCGATACGGCCGTGAGGGAAAGGCCGGCGAATGCGACGGCCGCGATAAGTGTCCTGGTGTGCATTTCAATACTCTCGAATTCGATAAAACATTAGTATCCCGAATCGATGTCGGCATTCATCTGCGTTCTGATCGGGTGGGCATCAACGCATCAACGCATCAACGCATCAACGCATCAACGCATCAACGCATTAAGGCATTAAGGCGTCATGGCTTCCGTGGCCGTTTCCGTTGTGCGAGACGTTGCCGATTTCGCCCACGTCGCAGCCACTGCCGACAACTCGGAACGTGCCCGCTCGAGTGCCTCGGCTCGCGCCTCCTGGTTGGAGAACTGCAGCGGCTGCGCATCGACGAAGGTGGGGTCCGCGACGCCAAGGAAGCCGAAGGCCGCTTTTAGCGCGGGCGTCAGCGCGTCCATCGAGGAATAGGGCGAGCCCGGACGCAAATCCGCGCCGCGGCTCGTGATGAACAGAACCTTTTGGCGCCCGAGCTGGCCTTCGATGCGGCCGTCGGCGGTATTCACATAGGTCACGTTGGTGCGCGTCACGCTATCGACAAACGCCTTGAAGGCGGAGGGCATCGACCAGTTGTACATGGGCATGGCGAAGACGAGCGCGTCGGCGTCGAGCAGGCGTCGGCACAATGCATCGGAGCCGGCCAGCGTCGCGCGCATGGCAGCGGTGCGTTCGTGCTCCGGCGTGTAGGTGGCGATGGCGAAAGCTTCGCTCACATGGGGCGGCGTATCCACGGTCACATCCAGATAATCGATGTCGAGCTCCACGCCTCCCTCGCGCAGACACTCGATAAAGAACCGGCTCAATGCGCGGGAGTTGGATCGCTCACGCTTGGCGCTCGCATCCACGTGCATTACTTTCATCATTGCTCTCCTTGACTGGATCACTCAAAAACGGTTGCGGCGTGCGCTGACTGGATGTGCTTACGCCGGCAGCTTGCGGAACGCGATCGCGAAGCGGTTCCATGCGTTGATCGCCGAAATCAGCAGGGTCAGGTCGACCAGCTCCGCGTCGCTGAAGTGGGGGCGCACGGCGGTCCACACGGCGTCGGGCACATGGTCGAGCGAAACCAGGGTCAGCGCCTCAGTCCATTCGAGCGCCGCACGTTCGCGGTCGGTAAAGAAGGGCGTTTCGCGCCACACCACCACGGTGGCCAGACGCCGTTCGGTTTCGCCGCCATTGCGAGCGTCGGTCGTATGCATATCGACGCAGTACGCGCAGCCGTTGATCTGCGAGGCACGCAGGCGGACCAGTTCGGTCAGGGATTTTTCGAGCGCCGACTTGCCGATGCGCTCTTCGACGCCGATTAGCGCCTTGATCGCGGCGGGGTTGGCTTTGTAGAAATCGAGACGTTGTTCCATGATTCGCTCCTGAGTGGGATGAGGCGCATCCGGTGATGCGATGGGGGAAGATTAGTCCGCGAATTGGACTCATGGAATAACCAATTTTTAACAAATTTAGGTAACCACTTCTGGCTGTGAGCGTTGATGGGCCTTCCGGTTGTGCTGGCGAATGAAACAGACTATTTCACCCGCTTGAGCCGTACGAACTCTGTGGAAATCTGCGGGGCTCGTAGCCGACGAAACGAACTCGCGCACCTTCGCGCCGAAATATCCGTTTTAAAGAGGGCGCGGCGAGGATCCGCCTCGGCGAGCAGTGCCAGTGCTTCCAGTCATGAGGCAGGAGACCATTCCCGTACATTCGGCGGCGTGTTAGTCCGGCTGCATCGCCATCCGAGTATGAGAGGCTCTTTTGTGACTTTGAAAAAAGTCTTCAATGGAATCCTTCACACCCTACAGCGCGTTGGCCGGTGGCCTCCTGATCGGGCTCTCCGTTTCGTTGCGGCTCCCGTTCAATGGCCGGATTGCCGACGTCCGCGGCATTGCGCTAGAGCTGATGTCCGGGGACCGAAGTGAATTCCTGTGGCGTGCGTTGTTTCTGTTGGGGATCGTCGGCGGGGCATGGCTTTATTACTGGCTGGCCGCGCGCGCCGGATATAGCCCATCCGTCCCGCACGCGAGACCTGCTTTCCTACATGAATTGCTGATCGCCGGAGGCCTCGCGGTAGGCTTCGGGACGGCTCTCGGGCGCGGATGTACCAGGGGGCACGGTGTGTGTGGCATGGCGCGTTTGTCCCCGCGTTCGATCGTCGCGACGGTGACTTTCCTTGCGGCCGGGACTGCGACGACCCATGTGTCGCGCCGCGTGCTGGGGATCCAATGAAGCAATGTTTGGCGCGGGATGGGAGGTGTCCAGTTACTGCCCAGATCCGGCGATAGCGCTGCTCGCAGCGCCTGACATTGAGGCGCTTATTTCTTGCAGGCTACGGTGGCAGGCTGGTGGCTATACGAGCTAGCTGTGCGCAGGAATGAGCGCGGCAACAGCGACAACAGCGTGGACAGTTGAGCGCCCGTTTTGCCCTTCGGCTGAGTGACAGGTGCCATGCTTGCGCGGTGGTCGCTCGTGTCCGCACGAGCGCCGTTGTTCAGATACGCCGAGCGATCCGGTCATGGACTGCGGTTCAGCAAGACCGACGCAACATGGTGCAACGCGCCGTTAGCATAGGACGTGACCACGGAAAGGAGTGATCCGTCGATCGCACCGGAAATTTCCCTGTGAATACACGCCAGAATGGCCGCGACCAGCAGCACGGAGCCGACCCGTTTAAGGGACTTCCGATGCTGGCCCGATGGCGCAGTGGCGTCTTCCGTCGCTTCATCGGAGATACGATGAGCAAGATATCCGAATCCCTTCATGATGGTCGGCAGATCGGTTGCAACACACCAAGTGTCTGCAATCATGCGCGCGCGTCGAACCAATTTTTTCGCATATCGATAGCAACGCGCAGTCCTGTCGATTCGGACTGTCGCACGGCGCGGCGCCGGATCGGCCGCGACGCGCCCCTCGGATAGCGACAGGCTCGCTCAACCGCTCAGTTGCGCGACGCGTTCGGACAGGCGTGCAATCCGGTAGTGATAGAGCGGCGCGTGCGGACAGTTCTTTAGATGCTCGACGCGATCGCGCCAGTAGGTAGGTGAGAAGGGCTCTTTCGGCGCGCAAGCGACTACGCGTTCCAGATGAACGAGCTCTCGTTCGAACAGGTGGTGGTGCATGCGATGAATCCCCGTGGAATGGCCAAGGTATTCCGCTCGCAACGTCGCTAACAATCTGACGCCGCGTAGGGCTGCTAATACTGGAATGACTGGAATGCGAATGCCGCAGTGGGACCGTCTCGCTGCGTGAAAAATGGGCCGATCTTCCGCGCATGCCGCAGGTCGATCGAAAGGACGAGCCGCCGTTGCTTATCTCCCGAAGAGGGCAACGACGGCCGAACCCCGCAGCGGTTCGTCCGATGCATGGCCAGACGAATCCGTTATTTCGGTGTCACGCATTGCGACGCTCTTCTCTGCGGAAGTGTTCGGTCGCCCTACATGGACACACGACAGCCACTACTACAACAACAGCACAACCCTCTCTCAATTTGCATCCAGCGATTCGTGTCGCTGGCGTTGATCGTCGCGTCAGCAATCGGGTTCGATGTCTCGAACACGTTGCCGCGCGCGATCTTTTTGGTCTCTCAGGCTCTCCCCGGCTACTCGGACGTTTGATTTCGCGTTCCCAGGATGCGGGTGGAACGTGGTCATGGTTGCGTCGCACTGCTACCGCCTGTCCGGGGTTGATCTCCAGGCGATGGCTGAATCGGAACTACTAAAGCAATGACCGTGCCAGGGTGAAACCCGCATAGGGGCAAGGACCTGCGACCGTTGGACGCGCGACATTGGACATTCCCGTCCATAGACTTGGGCAAAATTGGACGATTTCGTCCAATCAGGGATTCGCAACGAATAAACGGGCGAATTCGTCCGCACGGAACGAAATCGGCCGGCATCGAGGAGAAATGGGGGAGGCGGGCAGGAGCGCTCAAGGCGAGCGTGGCGTGCGCGGCAATCGCATAAAGCGGTCTATGGGCCGATTACGCAATTGCCGCGCCCGAGGGGCGCGGGCAGACGCGCCGCTTACGACTGAAGGCTGACCTTGCTGTAGGTCAAGCGGCTGGGGCGCACTTTCATCCGCACCAGCGACACGAGGAAGCTGAAACCCGCCTGATTCGGATCGATCACCGGCACGTAGACGCCCAAGGCCTCGCTAAGCAGCGTGGATACGCGGCTCGCCACGTCCACGAAACCCGTGCAGCCGAGCAGAATCGCCTGCGCGCCGTCTTCCTTGATCGCGGCCATGGCCGCTTCGAAGGTGCGCACCACCACCACGTCGATGTTTTCCAGTTGCGCGACAGGGCAGTCGATCGCCCGGATCGAGGCGAACGTGTCCTGAATCCCGTAAGTCTGCGGATGAGCGCGCTGCATCGCGACCGTGCTTTGCAGAATCGTGACGATGGAGAACCGCTGACTGAGCGCGAGCGCCGTGAAGGCCGACGCCGGAAATCCGCCGATGATCGGAATGTCGATCACCTCGCGTGCCGCTTCGACACCGCACATGTCGAAGTCGGTCAGCCAGATGCCGTCAAAGCCGTCATTCGCTATCGACTGTGCGAGTTCGACCACCGGCATGCCGTTTTGCAACCAGTTGGTCCGATTCTCGATATCGGGATGTCCCTGCGTAATGTTGCGAATCTCGACCTGCACGTCCGGCGGCAGGACCGGCGCGACGGCTTTCATGATGCGGTCGTTGTATTGCGACGTGGCGACGGGCACGAGCACGCAGATGCGAAGTGGGGCGCTCACGATGCTTCCCCCTTGCGTGCGGACTGGAGCGATTCGAGCGGCACGTACGGCCCGAGATAGCCAAGCTTGTTGAGCTGTTCCATGAAGCTGTCGAGAATCAGGCCGGGTTTGCGCAATTCCGCTTCCGCACGCCAGGCGATCAGCGTCACGGGGCGCTTGCCGATTGCCGGGTTCAGCGAACCGTCGTCGTTCACGAGGTCGCCATTGCTGAAGATCGACTGACCTTCGCCGCCGACGAAATACGCGACGCTGTCCGGCGCCAGCACGATCGGCTGCGGACATGCGCTGTCCCACGCGAGCAGCGACTCGTTCTGGTAGATCACCGTGTAGGTACGCTGCCCGGCCTGAATGCGAATCTTGCCGACATCGAAGCCGCCGCTCGTATCCACTTCGGCCGATACCAGTTCGCCGGGTGTGGAGATCGCCCTCGCGGCAAGGTCACAACGCTCGGTGAGATAGTCGATCATCTGCTGGGCGCTGCCGATCTGCCCGGCCCGCACCGTGCGGCCAAGCTCGAGCGCACGCTTGAGCGTGCCGCGAATCGGCGTTGCGCGGCCGATGTCGCCCGCATTCATGACCCACATGGCGAGGCCGCCGAACTGACCGAATTCGGGATCGGCCACGACCGGACGCATCATCTGTTCGACGATCGCCGACACGTCGCGTTGATGGGTCGGTCCGCCGTTGCTGTCGTTGCGCGGCGTCACGTCGAGCTCCACGCACAGGCCGCCCTGGCTCACGAGAAACGCCGGGCGCGGATCGATCTCCGCGGCCGCGAAAGTGAGCATTGGCAACGACGGCACGGCGCGGCCGGCGCCGTCGGCGTCGATGACCGCCAGCCCGAGTTTCGCCGCCACGAGCGCCGCGACCGTAAAGCCCAGCGCGCCGCTTTCCGGCGGCATGACATAGGCGAGCTTCACGGATTGCGATGCAAGCCGCTTCTGGAAGTTCTGCACGGCCGTCACCGGTCCGATCGGATAGGTGGCTGAATTGATGGCTTCAGGCGCGCCGAGATAGGCGACCATGACCGCCGCGCCTTCGGTGGCCTCGTCCACCGAGACGACCTTGACCGTATCCGTCGGGTAATAGTCGCCCTTTACGAAATGCTCGGCCAGGTGTCGCGCCGATACGATCGTGCCGCCACCGCCGGAGCCAAAGAACGCCGCGCCCAGAAGCAGCGGCTCCAGATCTTCCCGTCGTAATTCATAGGCCATTCAAGATTCCTTTATTGTCGATGTTGAAAGACGCTTCCTGCTGAAGTTTGGCGAGCAGATCCATGGCGCTGATGACGCGCGCGGTCGGGTCCCCCGTCAACGAGCGCAAGCCGCGCTCGAGGGTGTCGATGGCTTCGGCGTTGCGGCCGGTGGAGCGCAGCAGATCGGCGAGATAGCGCGCGGCGTCCACGCGTGCGGGCACCGAGCCGAAGGCGAGGGCGGTGGACATGGCGGTGCGCAGACCCAGTTCCGCGGCGTTGACGTCGCCGAGCGCCCATTGCGCGCGGGCTCGGGTGACGAGGAGTTCGCCCAGATAAACCCGTTCCTGGCGGGCGAGCGTTTCGTCGATCGCAGTGGCGAGAAGCGCCTCGCACTCCTTCGCGCGGCCGGCGCGCAGCAGCAGTTCGCCGTGCTGCCACGTCTTGAACGAATAGAACAGCGCGCCGCCGTTGCAGAGCATGTGGTTGTCGAAGCCGTCGATCATGACGGTTTCCGCTTCGTCGGGGTGGCCGAGCGAACTGAGGTGGCAGCCGCGAAGCACCTGGCCGACGCCTCGATAGAACGCAAAACCGTTCGCGATCGAAACCGATTCGAGTTCGCTCGCGAGATCGCCGAGCCGGCTTTCGTCGTCGAACAGGCAGGCGAGCCAGGCCGCGCCCTGCAGGTTGACGGCATGAGCCAACGCGTGCGCGCCGGGCTCGGAGGCGCGCAGGATCAGCATGTCCATGGCGCGCCGCGCTTGCCCGAATGCGCCGATCTGATAAGCGGCGAGGCCTTCGAAAGTCAGTGCGAGACTGGCGAGGTCGATTCCCTGCGAACCGGTACGGGCGTCTTCTCGCCCCACGCCGAGCAGATTGCCGCGCGCGAGACAGGCCAGCGCTTCCTCACTGTCGCCTAGCCAGAAGAGGGTGTTGGTCATCGCGACGTGGGCTTCGTCGAGCGAGACCCGGTCGCCGCCGTTCTGGGCGCGCTCCAGCATGTTCTGCGCGGTGGCGCGCGCCTGCTTGAGCTGAAGCGTCGTCAGTTGCGTGGTCCAGATGCCGAACTGGATCGCCGCGAGTTCGGCGGGCGCACAGACGCCTTCGCCGATGGTCAGTGCGGCGGCGTAGCAGGCGGTGGCTTCCGCGTACAACCAGCCGTGCACGCTACGCAAGCTCATGCCGAGCAGCCGGTAGGCGTCAAACTGAAGACGGCGCACGGACTCCTGTTCCTGGGGCGTTTGCAGCACGTCGAGGCAACGGCGCAACAGCGGGATGGCTTCGGCGAACTTCGATTCTTCGATCAGCGCGCTGGCGTGCTCGAGACACTTGCGCGCTTCCCGATGATGTTCCTCGCGTGACTTCAGACGCCGCTCAATGGTCTTCCGGCCCACGCCCAGCAAGGTGGCGGCCGCGCTTTTGTTGCCGCTGGTGCGTTCGAGCGCGCGGTCGATCAGGAGGTCTTCAGCGACTGCGAGCTTGTCGCGGCCTTCGAGTTGCAGCAGCATGTCAGCGAGGCTTGCGCGCGACACCGGCCCGGTCGTTTCATTGGCAAGAAACGGCTCGAGCGAATCGACGTCGATGAGCGTGTTCTCGGCGAGCACGCTCAACTGGCTGATCAGGTTGCGCAACTGCCGGATGTGGCCCGGCCATGCGTGCTGGGACAGCCGGCGGATGGCCGCCGGCGAAAATTCGAGGCGACGCGTGTGCTGCGCCGCGAAGTGGGTGACGAGAGCCGGGATGTCCTCGATGCGCTGTTCGAGGCCGGGAACGGCGAGCACGAAAACCGCCAGCCGGTAAAACAGGTCTTCGCGGAACAGACCTTCGCGCGCGAGTTCGCGCAGGTCGCGGTGAGTCGCGGCAACCACGCGGCCCGCGAAATGCAGATTGGTCGATGAACCAATCGGGCGGAAGGTTCGCGTTTCGAGTACCCGCAGCAGTTTCGGCTGCAGTGCGAGTGGCAGCTCGCCGATTTCGTCGAGCAGAAGCGTGCCCTTGCCGACCTGCTGGAAAAGTCCCTGACGGGTTTCGCCCGCACCGGTGAACGCGCCTTTGACGTGCCCGAACAATTCGGCTTCAACGAGATTTTCTGGAATCGCGCCGCAGTTGACGTCGACGAACGGCTGATCCTGGCGCTGGCTGTGCGCATGGACGCGGCGAGCGACCAACTCCTTGCCTGAGCCGGTCGGCCCGAAAACAAGCAGCGGATGATCGGTTGGTGCGACCCGATCGATCATCCTGACCAGTTGGCGAAAAGCTGGCGCGGCGCCCACGAAGGCGCCGGAATCAGCCTTTTCGTGAACGAATGGGACGACAGGGGGTGGACTCATTACAAAATACGCTCCACATAAACCGCGCGTGGCGCTACGCGGAAATTGCCGTCGAAAAGACGGGACGGACGGTCAAACTTCGCTCGGGAGTCTTCCGAATGCGTTGTCGGAACCGTCTGCCGCAAAAAAGACAGAGTATGACGGCTTGTCGCCGATCGTGCCCCTTGGAAATAAACCGGTGCGCCAGTGCGTCTGCGGATCAGATGCGTGTTTGCCGCGACGCGAAAATACGCCCGGCAAGATGACGATTACGTCACCCGGATAACGGCTATGCAGCGTGGGTACTTTAGTGGAGCTGCGGTTGCTGGGCTGGTGGATGGGAGGATGTTGGATTGGGGGAGATTGTTGAAAGAAGAGGATCAACGCAAACTTGATATGAAATTGCTCGTCGCAGAAGCCTTGTGCCACCGCGATCGAGACCGAATTGCATGCAAGCTTTAGGTGGAGATTGGCGCGGCGTTCGAGTGCCCCCCAAGGGCAATCCACCTAAAGTTAGATGTAATCGCCTTGAAGGAAATTTCTCCACCTAATGAGGTCTGAATTGGCCTCATACGTATGTTGCATGTCAGTTCAGAGCGTCGGAGCTAGACTGCCTTGAAATCGGCCCCATCGCGAGATGTCGAGCACAAGCACAGTGTCGAAATCACGGTCCGAATTGCGCACGTCAATAAGCAGGCGCACCAGTGCTGGTCGTTCACGGAGCGTGAGGCCGCTAAGCCCTGCATCCTCGTAGGTACGCACGACCTGGATGCTCCCAACCGAGCAGCGAGCGCGTGTGGGCGCTCGATGCGGGGATGTCGGCGCCGAAGAACATGCTGAGCCACTCGAATCGCGACTGCGCCTGATCGGCGGGAATCGACTCGACCGGCACGTCCAGGAATCGGCCGAGCGCGCCGGCGATCTCGCGGGTGGTAACGCCTTCTTCGGCGACCGCGTGCAGCGCGGAGCCGGCCGGCGCCTTGTCGATCGCGAGGCGCACCAGCTTGCCGGCGTCGAGCCGATTCACTGCGGGCCAGCGATTCTGCCCATCGCCGATATAAGCCGACGCGCCGCGTTGGCGCGCGATTCTCGCGAGTACCGCAACGAATCCGTGATCCCCACCGGCGCCATGCACCGTGGGTGCAAAGCGCACCACCATCGAACGGATGCCGCGCTCCCGCAACCCGAGCACATACGCTGCATTGGCGAGACGCGGGTGGTCGTCTGGGCGCGGCGTGTCGCTTTCGATACCGACGCGCCCCGTCGCGAGGCCGAGGGTGCCGGACGCGATCAGCAGCGGTCCGCCCGTGCCGCTGAGCACATCCGCGAATGTTTCGATGGCCGCGCGATCGGTCTGGGCCGCCGCAGCCATTTGCGAAAAGTCGTGGTTGTAGCCGAGATGCACGATGCCTTCGGCCATCGTGGCCGCGGCGCGCAGGCCGTCGAGATCGTCGAGGCCGCCGCGCACCACTTGCGCGCCGAGCGCGGCGATCTTCGCGGCAGCCTCATCGCTACGAGCGAGGCCGAGCACATGATGACCGGCGTCGATGAGTTCCGTGACGCTCGCGGATCCAATCCAACCCGACGCACCAGTGACGAGAATTCGCATGGCATGCTCCGTTGATGTCATTAAGTGACATCAGTATAGCGCTATGATGTCACACAGTGTCAACACGTTTCTGGAAGGGATCATGGGTCGCTGGGAACCCAACGCAGAGCAGCGCTTTCTTGTCGCCGCGATTGAGCTGTTCAAGGAAGTCGGTTTCGAGGGCACGACGGTGGCCGCCATCGCACAGCGTGCCGGCCTGACGCCGCGTACGTTTTTTCGCTATTTCACCGACAAACGAGAGGTCCTTTTCAAAGGCTCCGAGCAGTTGCAGCAGACGATGGTCGAAGCGCTCGCGCAAGCACCGGCTGACGCATCGGCTATCGACGCGGTCGCCGCGGCTCTCGCAACCGCCGGCGAATTTTTCACCGCCGAGCGCCGGCCTTACGCGCGCGTGCGCCATGCGGTGATTGCCGCCAATCCAGAGTTGCACGAGCGGGAGTTGATCAAACTGGCGACGCTGTCAGGCGCACTCGCCGACGCCCTGCGTTTGCGCGGTGTGCAGGAGGCAGACGCGAGCCTCGTCGCCGAGGCGGGCATTGCGGTTTTCCGGGTCGCGTTCGGCCAGTGGATTGCCGACGCTGACGAGCGTGAATATGGCGAGATCGTGAGCGAATCGCTTGTGCGATTGCGGAGGCTGACTTCACTCTGACGTCACCTCGAAGTCGCGGTCTTGCTCCACGGCCACTGAGATGCGCACCGCCGCGCCGACCCCGCCACCACCGATGTTCGCCGGGTTAATAACTACGCCGCAAGTCGATGCTCGTAGTCCGGCCGGTCCCTGTCATCGAGTATCGCGTACATTGCCTCCAAATTCGACGCGTCCGGATTGAGCCAGTTATCCAGGTTTTCCGGCTTGATAGGAATAATGCACCGGTCGTGACCGGCCGCAGCGACTTCAGGCGGCGGCTCGTCAGTGATGGCCGCAAATGAGAGCAAATCTGGCTCAGCGGGGGCGCTCCATCGAGACCACAAACAGGCGGCATGCATCAGCTCGCCGTTGCTCGGGCGAAACTCCAGAACAACGTTCGCGTCTCGCTCATGAGATTCGGATAGCGTTCCTTCCATCCTGGCCTTGCTGACATTTTCATAAAACAGGTCCTGTTCAAGTTTGGTTGTCTGGTCAGCGTTGAACTGGTCGATAAGGACCTTGATTTCACGTTCGGCCTCAGTGTGCGGAGACCTGAAAGCGTCTTCCATCGCCTTAGGTACCTTGGCTCTGCTAACACCTTCCGCACGCTCGAAGAACAGCCGAGTGAATTCTGCAATATCCATCAACGCGCCGAAGGTGCGCACAAACCTTTGATAATCCGCCTTGATTTGAGCCGAGTAAAACACCTTGGACCTCCAGTTGATTTGTTCGCGCAAAGCGCGTCGTCCGTGCCCCGCCGCCTAAGGGTCTACTGGACGGAACCCTGGTTGCGGGCGTGCGTGACGAACAATACGGCTTGACTTAGCAAATTGCGCCTCTATCAATAAGGTTTGCTGTGAGGGTTACGCGCGATGACAACCGTCGAAAGCGCTTCAGCCATCTGCTCGATGCCAACCCGCGCGCACGCCGCGGCGCAGTACATACGCATGTCAACCGACCAGCAGCAATTCTCCCCGGATGCGCAAAAGCAGGCGATTTCCGAGTATGCGAAAGTGCACGGCCAGTTCATCCGACGTTACTCGAGGACATCGCGGCGGGACACTATCCGGGGCAGTGATCGGGACTTTGGCCGGTGCCACGCGCGCGCCAATCAAAATATCGAGCGCACGACGAATTGCACTGGCGCGAGCCTGTTCGTTGCGCGCATGCGGCTCCGAAGACGCGAGTCAGCGGCCGCGCGCGTGCCACGCGCACGAAGCGAGCACGCACAGCGCCAAGAGCGGCAAGAGCAGCGCCCAGAAAGAGGCGATCAGAAAGCCCGCAGCACCGGCGCTGGCGCCGATCGCGAACCCCGCTACGGGCGGCAGGGTTCGCATGAGCCGAGTGCGCGCAGTCTGACGGCTCTTGGTGTCGTGCCGAGAAGTGAGCAAGTCGAAGGCGTCAATTACGGCTTGAGTCACGTTGCCCGTCATCACCGTGTTCGCGACAACCGAGCGCGCAGTCAGGCGTCCGTGGGCGTTCTGCACGCCCATCGCGGCAGCGCCGAGCAGGCCGCAAGCAATTGAAATCGGCGTATCCGGACTGGTGATGGGCGCTGCGACGACGCCAGCCGCCATGAACCCGGCGAGCAGCACGGCCTGCATCACATACAGCGCAAACGCGCGTGTGCCGTGACTGCGCGGCGACAGCAGGTTGTACAGCACGCGCGCCGCGATGATTCCGCAGACAAACGCGGGAAACGCCAGCCATTTGATCAGCAGGCCCTGACCGGCACCCGCCAGCCCCGAGCCAATGAGGATGAAGTTGCCCGTAACGTGCGCCGTGAAAAGGCCGAATAGAGCGATAAAGCCGAGCGTATCGACGTATCCCGCGATCGACGCGAGCCAGGTGTCCTCACCCGGCAGATGGTCGAGTGCTGGAGCGGGTGCGTCGCGCATGAGTGTCGTCTGGGGCATGGCGTGGTAGGGGCTGGGAAATGATGCGACGCGCGTCAGGCTTGTCCGCGCGCGGGTGCGCGCGGACGCATGATGACCCGATAACGTCCCGCCCCGCCGATGGCGACGGTTCCGAACATGATCAGAAGCATCCATGCGAACTGGGCTTCGAAGAGCGTCCATTCGCGATGCACGAAGCCGAGTGCAATCAACGTGATAGCCAGAAGCGGCAATGCGGCGAGGCGCGTCGCGATGCCGGCGATCATCAGAAGCGGGCACGCCACTTCGGCGAAAAGCGCGAACCAGAAGGTCAGCGTCTTACCCATGTGAAGCGGATCGTCGATCGCGTTTAACTCCTGCGAGTAGTGCAAGGCTTTCGGCAAGCCATGCACCAGCAACACGAGGACGCTGGCGCTCACGCGTAGGAACAGCAGCGCGGCATCGGTCGGCGAAAAGCGCGTCACGGGTGAGTGCACAATGTGGTTGAGGTGGCCGAAGTGGCACGTCGACCACGAGCGGACCGGCGGGGCAGGTTCATGTCGACTCCTTGATCGTTGGGGGGCGTGCGGCGGTTATGTGTCTCAAGCCGACAGGCTACAGAACGCGACCCGGAAAGTCCTGATGCGCGCGTTAACCGTTCTTAATTTTGCTTTATCGCGCGCTGGCGGGGCGTCACCATGCCGCCGCCAAGGCCATCGCATCAGAACACGTCGATGAGACCGCGTTTCGGCGTGCAGAAGTCGGGCACTCATAATGCTCGGGTTGCATGGGCGAAAGCGCAAGCGGAGAAACCGTGCCCGCCCGGCATTCAGACTCCTCGATCAGGTATGCCGTGGCAGGACTGCTGTACCGAATGAAAGGGTCATCAAAAGGAGAAGCGGATGCTTCGAGTCGCCATTGAGTTGTTGCCCGATGGACTGGAAAGCGGAAAGGGCATCATCGCGACGGTGGACATCGCACGGGTGAGTGGGGGCGCTCGCGGATTACTGGGTCATCCTGAAGATGCGGTTCTCGGTGAGGTAGGGGACGCGCTGTTGTGCGCAGTTATCCGAGATGGGCGAGCGGTGTGTGGGACCTCGTTGCGCGCTGTCTCCCCGCTGCACTAAACGAAAGTCGCGAAGAGTTGCCACCAAGACCTGAGAAACCGGAGGTGACTGTTCGAATGAGCGATGCAGGCTACCGTACGTACGTCTGGATGAGATTCCCGACCCTGCATGACATTCTTCGACCAGACGCTGGCCGGTTCGGGCATTCCTAATCACGGCTGCGCTTAGGCGCACGGCTGGTTCGATTTTCTCAACGGCCAACGCTGATGCCAGAGCTACTAACCGGCCACCAAGGGACATTCGGATCTATCGTCGCCCTCGACGCTCGAGCGTCGCCTGCACACCCGCAAACAGCCGTTACTCTTAAAGCTGACCAGCTGACCAGCTGACCAGCTGACCAGCTGACCAGCCGACCGAGGCCTCGCAAAACGCACGCGGCGATCGCTGACTCAAATTTTGAGTCAGCGAGACCTTCGCTCCCGGGAGAGACACATCTTCCACCAGACCAGCATCGGTCATCGTGATCGCATTGACGGGTGAGGTCGCCGTTGTGGTAAGGAGCGAACCGTTTGCGCCGACTGTCACCACCGCGACTGACCCTTGTCGGCGGAGCACGCGTTGTGAGGATTGCTATCGCGAAGAGTGCGAGCCGATGGTGCTCGCAGTCGCGGCGCTACCGTCGTCCCTCCCTTTCAGTTGCCCGGACAACGCTAGCGATGCACTACCATTCAATCACGCACACACCAAAACAACGGTCTTGTGCCGACCATGTCCGGAGACGACTATGAAAATCTTGGTGATACTGGCATGTGTAGTACTTTCTTCTAGTGCATTCGCCGAGTGCAGAACAAGCGCCACCGGGCGCACAGTCTGCGACAACGGGCAGAAAGCCGGCGGCTATAACAGCAATACGGGCACCGCCTGGAAGTCTGAGAAGGATTCGGGCGGCGTAACCACCACCCAGTCGAGCAAGGGCGGAGAAGCCAAGACCAAAAATGGCAAGGGCGTATACAAGAGCCCAAGCGGCAAGACGTGCGTCAAGACTGCGAATAATAAGGGATGTAATTAAATGATATTGCTACTCTTCGACCACCGCTGTCAGCGGTAGCTTTGGCATTCTGATTGGTCTATGGCGGAAAACAGCTCCGCTTGATAAGGCAGAAACCTGGGCAGGTTCAGGTGACGGTTGAGCACGTTCGTGTATCGGAAGAGCGCGAGCAGACGGTGGCCAGGAAGAAGCAGAACATGGCCTGGAACAAGGGTGGGCTTATCTATCGGAGCGAAGTGGAAAACGGTGCTTGAGGACTATAGCGAGTGGCGTTCGATACTATCCGACCGTTCACCGCCAAGGTACAACTGACATGACAATGATAGCGTCACGGGAACTTCGCGTGGGCGCTATTAAGCTGCCGGTACCGCTGTTGCTGCCCCGCCGGGGTGTGGGGTCGGCCGGGATTCCGCCCCCGACGTCAAAACGCGCGCATCTGGCTTGCGCATCGAGCCAAAAATGGTCGCGCCGTACGTCGCGCGCATTCTGCAAGCGGGCGCGAGGAACTCATGACAATGCCGGGAGCGTCGATTGGCTCACATTGCGCAGTCCATGCCGGACACCCTGCGGATTGCGGTTTGACAAAAAGAAAAGAAAGATTTGGCGCTTTCAGTCTTGGTGGGCGGGCATAGCGCTTGTGTGGTCCATAGTTGCGTCCGCGCAGGAAATGGAGCCGCGCAGCTATTCGGCCGTCCCGGTTGGAACGAACTTCGCGGTGGCGGGCTATGCTCGATCGACCGGCGACGTATCGCTGGACCCTTCGCTGCCGATCACCGATCTTCAAGCCCGAATCAATACGTATTCACTAGGCTATTCTCACAGCTTTGGCGTCGCGGGACATCTCGCCAGCATTGCGGTGTTGCTGCCGTATGCCAATGCAAACCTGACGGGGAATGTGGCAGGCGTGCCTGGCTAGGCTTGGCGTTCGGGGCTAGGCGATGTACGGTTCCGGATTGCCGTGAATCTGTTGGGTGGTCCCGCGCTCACGCCAGAGGAATTTGCCCAACGTAGCCCGAACACCATACTGGGTGCCAGCCTGAGCGTGGTGGCGCCGACCGGCCAATATCAGTCCGCCCGTATCATCAACGTGGGTTCGAACCGATGGGCGTTCAAACCTGAGCTCGGATTGTCCCAGCCAGTCGGCAACTGGTTTGTAGAAGGCGCCGCTGGGGTGTGGGTGTTCACCGACAATACGGACTTTTTTGGTGGCAAGCGACGAAGCCAGTCTCCGCTGGCCGTGCTCCAATGGCATGGAGGCTACACGTGGCGGCCCGGACTGTGGATTGCCGCAGACGTTACGTATCTCACGGGCGGCCGGACCAGCATCAATGCAGTCCAGAACCAGGATCTGCAAAGCAGTACTCGCTATGGGATCACCTTGTCGGTTCGTCTTGCTGCGCAATGGTCAACCAAACTCGCATGATCGCGTGGGCTAACGACTCGCATCGGCAGAAATTTCCAGACCGTCGCGGTCGCGCTCCAATACCGTTGGTTCAATCGCTGACTGAGCGTGGAAATTCGTGTCGCCGCTATTTCCCGCCACGGCGGACGACTTCCCGGCTTGTGGGTGATAGATCCACCTCGAGCTTTCCTCTGATACCGAACAGGCGCTGGTACGAGGGGACGCATGATGATCCGTCCCGGGACGGGGACAACCGGGCAACCACCGTGTGCTGCAGAAAAAGATTGTGTGGATTTATTTAGATATTCAGATTGGCTTCACGTCCTTCTCCGCCGACTGCGCGAACGACACATCTATCGCACAAATCGCAGCCTCGGGCGTGCGCGATGCACTCACGGTTTTGGCAGAGGAAACCTTGCCAGATTAGCAGTTCTAGCGATGCCCTGTATGCCTTTCCTGTTAGCGGATTCGCCGATCAAGTGTCCACAACGGCGGCGGTAATGACCGTTGACACTCGCTTCACTCCCGTTGAGGTGGTCCGGGGCCGATAACCGGAGAGGTCCGGTAAGGCCGACCGCCGAGGACAGCATCCCCGCCCAGGAGGGCACGTTGGTCCGTGCTTTCATGCTGACATTCGAGCGTCGGCCTCGTCCCGGCCTGCGGTCAGCGCCGGCCGTGCCGCGAGGCGACCGCGATCAGTATCCGGGCGGCGGCGGAACTGGCGTGTACACCACGCCGCTGCTCCCATATCCCGCCGCGTACCAGGTCGTGCCACACTTATAGTACGTCGCCTCCTTAACGGCGACGGGGGCTACGTTGCAAGGCGGCGCGACAGGTGCGGGTGTGGGCGCAGGCGAAGCGACGACGACGGTGGTAGTGGGCGCGGGTGGCGGTGTGGTTGCGGCAGCGGCTGCACCGACCACCATTGCCCCAGCCACAAATCCGGCCGCCGCGGAGCCGCTGTCCCAGTCGGAGTCGGAGCAGTTGTTGCAATTACCATTGTAGTTGTTCTGCACATTGGTCACGTTCGTAGCACGCGTGTTCTGCATCTCCTTGGCGGTGGACTGTCGCGCGCTCTGGTTTTGGCTGCTAGTTTGTGCCGCCGCGGTCTGTCGCGCGCTCTGGTTCTGGCTCGACGTAGCCTGGCGCTGGGCCTGGTTCCCGCTCGTGCTCTGCTGTCGGTTCGCCTGATTCTGGCTGGAGGTTGCCTGCATCGAACTCGCCGAACTCTGGCGCGCACTCTGATTCGCACTTGAAGTTGAAGTCGCTGTAGCCTGGCGCGAGGCCTGCCCCTGTTGGGCTGTCGCCCGCTGGTTGCCGCCAGATCGCGAAGCGCCTTGCGCTGCGGTTGTGCCGCCGGAGGACAAAGCTCCAGCCGATGCCGCCCCGCCGCGGGAAAAGCCTCCATCGCCGCCACCACCACGAGCACTGCCGCCTCTTTCGCCTCGTGCGTCTGCTTGATTCATCGAGCCCACCGCGAGTACTGCGGCGACCAGTGCCGTGACGGCACCATCCCATGATCCTGTTTTCATCACTTGACTCCCTTCTTCGCAGACGACTGGCGAGCCGTTGGCGACGCACGCGGAAGCTGCGCTGCGAACGCGACCTTTTGCAGGCCATCGGGAATCTGAGCCGAGAACGTCGCATCGTTCAGCCCGGGCGCGAGATCCCAGCCGACAAATTCCGCCCAGAACTGAGGCTGGCCCACCGCCTTTTTGTAAGTCAGTACGATTCGCTGCAGCAGAGGCTTGTCGCCATCTGATATCCACACCTGAAAATCCACCGTGTCGGTACGCGCGGCCAGATGATAGGACGCAGTGCCGTAGATACTCGTCTTCTCCACATAGTCCACCGATCGTACCCGGGCTTGCAATTCTTCGGGCAGCCGGTTCAACAGCAGCGCCGCGAGCGGCAGGCGCATGCCGAGATCCCTGACGAAATACACGATGCTCTCGTCCAGCGTGCCTGGTTGCGGCGTCGTTGCATAGACTTTGCTCGCGAGGTCGACGAGAACGATCTCTTTCCCGGTGAGCACAACGAGCGTTTTTGCGCCATCGCTGCGCTCGCTTTCCACGCGCATGCGATCGGGCCGGCTCAACGTAACGGTGCGGTATTCGCCGAATTCGATCTTCTGCCCGGACGGCTGCACGGCATCGTACCCGCTGCGCACACCGACGCGAAAGCTAGGCGTCCCGCCAAGGAACTCCGCCATTTTCATCAGAATCGCACGTGCCTGGGTTTGCGCAGCGGTCTCGGGCTCGGCTACCGCGGCACGCGCCGCTGGTTCTTTCTGCGCGGGGGCGGAGTAGGCGGCAGGCGCGGCGGTCAGTACCGTCGCCGCGATGCATAAGCCCCTGGCTGCACAGCGCCACGCTTCAATGGTTAATCGCATGAACTGACTCCTTCTAACAAATGCATTCCGGTCCGACCGGCGAGGACCCAGAAGCCGCAGCCCGGTCGAGGGGAGCGGCTACAACAAGCGCACGGGGCGTTCCAGCGAGCGCTACTTCGCGGCGGGTACCGTTGCTGCCGCCCCGGTGCGCGTCGGGTCACTCACGATTTTGCCCCCAACGTCCTGCAGCAGCCGCTGGAATTCGGGCGACGCCATGATGATCTTCCCCGCAGCGGCGCGCAGGCGGTCGACGGCCTCGGCCGACAGGGAGAACGACGTGGGCTGCTCATTCAGGTAATCCAGTTCTGTCTGGTCCGTCAACTGGGCGAACGACACGTCGATGGCATAGATCGTCGTGTCCGGGGTACGCAATGCCTTTGCTATGGCCATATCCTTGTTGGTGGCATAGACAGGCGCCTCGCGGATCCGGCGCATGGATTGCCACTGTGCCTGCTTGTCCCTCAACAGTTCAGTCGCCTCGTAGGAATAGTGGTCGATCGGAACGCCCGCCGCTTTCACCAGTATCTGCAGCGTGCCCGGCGGGGATTCAGACGTGTCCCATACGGTCTTGGGCGTAGATACCGAGTTGACGACAAAAACGATGATCCTGCGGATATGATCGAGTGGCGTGGACTGACCGACTGACTGCAGCGCTTCCATGATCTCCAGCGAATCCAGCACGCTCCGCATGCCGACGTTGTCCGAAACGCCGCCGTCCACGACATGGATGTATGGCCGGTTGACGCCATCCCCGAACTCCGCCTCCTCCTTCAAATGGCGGGTCGCGCGTGCCGCTGGCCGCGGCGGGTCGACGGAGTCGACAAACGGCTTGATCCAGGCGGGTGGCGCGTAGCCGCACGTGCCGCCGTAATTGTTCAGCGTAATGGGCGAGAGCACCACCGGTACTGCCGACGATGCGGCCGCGGCACGGGAAAGGCGTATCGCACTCAGATCCGAGCAGAGCACGTCGAAGGTGGCCTGGGTAAAAGGCAGACGGGCCCCGGTGGAAATGTCAGTGGCCGATGCGATGATGAACGGGCCTTTCCCGCGATCAAGATCGCCAAACGTCGCGCCGTTGAACAGGATCTCGTCGTATAGATCGGCCGCCAGTTCCGAACGACCCCAGCCGCTTGACCACAGTGACGGCCAGTAGGTCGGGTTTAAAGTGCGTGAAGTGATCGCCCCCTGCACGTCGCGTTTGAGAAAGCGCTGTTCGTAGTCGTCGAAGAGCTTGTCACCGTAGAGCCCGTAGGCGAGCGCGGTAAAGCTGCCGCCCGACACGCCAGTGATTACGCCGACATGATCAAGCAGGCGTGACTTGCCTTTAGGTCCGACGACCTGGGTATTCCGTAGAAACTCGAGGACGCCGTACGAGAACGCGGCAGCGCGTGTGCCGCCGCCCGAAAAGGCAAGCACCACCAGGTTTTCGTCGGCCGTCGAATACTGCGGGCGCGTGACGAATCGGTAGCCGGTATTCGGATCGGCGTGGGTAATCGGCGGGTTGATCGGACGGCTAGCGCAGCCGCCGAGCAGGAGCAACAACGCAAGTACCAGCCATGGTGGCGTCGGTAATCGAATCACGTGTCCTCCGGATCGCTTCATACAGCATTCACTTCTATCGGTTCCCCGGCGCTCGGATCTTATGTGCGTCGGCTTCGGGTTTGCTTCCGCCGCTATCACGCCGAGGGCGAGCCACTCCTGAAAGTAAGCGAGCCAGCTCTTCAGGACCGCGGCGTGTACCAGATCGGCGATGTGTAGGCGCGCTCCTGGATAGTCATTGGTACTTCGGGCGGCATCCTGACCTTGAAGTACTTCGCGTCATAGGCGGTCCAGCGCGGTGTCGGGATTTCGATCACGCGGGCATAGTAGAAGGCTCGCAAGCCGGCGTCGAAATCCGGATCACGCCAAACCGTGATGAGTTCTGGATCGCCGATGGAGTTGCTGTAGGTAGCGTTGGGCACGTCGACGGTGTTGCCCACGGCCGGCAGCTTGCCGTCGGCACCAGGGGTTCGCTTGTCCGACCACACGACGTCGTAGACCTTCTCCTGCAATTCGCCCTGCCGGTCCAGCCAACCCTTCACAATCTGGATGCGGTCGAGATTGGCGCCAATCGGATCCTTCAGCGCCGCTACCATGAAGGTCGGCGCCTTGCCCTTCGGCGCGTCGCGCAGGTCGCCGCCCATCGGCACGCCCTTGTGGTAGCCGATCGCGGCCGGCATGCGGGTCCTCGCGTCCAGGGCATCGAAATCGAAGCCTCCGAAAAAGCGCACCACCATGCGAGGACCCGTGGTCGCGTAAACCTCCTTGCGCTGCATGGCGTCGAAGATCGATTCGCGGGTGTTCTCGTTGGCCCACACCGCCGCATAGCCCGACGAACTCTGCTCCCAGCCCATGATGACAGCCTTGTCGGTCTTCATGAAAGGGTGCATCGCGCGGTCCTTGCCTGGTTCGGAGCTCGAGGTCTTGCCGAAGAAGTTGTCTTCCTCCACGGCCGTAAGTCCGGTATGGGCATCGGTCGAGCCGACCATGCCGAACTTGTACGGATTCACACCCAGCTTTTGTTCGAGCTTCAGGCCGGTCTTTAAGGCCGAACGTGCGTATTCGTACTGCAGCATCTCCGGCTTCTTGAGTTCGCTGGAATCGAGGTTGCCCTTGTCCCAGCGTTCGAAATTGGCAAACTCGTCGTTGGGAGACAGGAAAGGATGGGTTTCACCATCGCCCTTGATCTGAGTCGCTTCATAAAGCCGCTCCCAGCGCGCCCGCGTCTCCGCGTAAGCGCGATCGATCGGCTTGCCGCCGAACGACTCGATGACGGGGAACATGCGTCCATTACTCAGGTTGCCGTTGTGAGCAATGGCCAGCACATTACCGCCGGTCTTCTGCTCGTAGGCCGCCATCCATTTCCACAGATCGCGCGGGTTGTCGCTACCGAGCGGAGGAAGGACAGTGAAAGGTTCAACCATGCTGGCGCGCCGGCCATCATCGCGAAATATCACGTTGCGGTGCAGGTTGTTGCCGCCCGTGTTGGAGGTCCATTCGTAGCCAATGAATGCGGTGAAGCGGCCCGGGTCATTCGCCTCTTCCGCCGCCTTGATCGTCTCGCGCCAAGCCGAGCGGTAGGGTGTGCTGCCAGGGCTGTACAGCAGCGCTGGCGGAAACTTTCCCTGCGAGAAAGCGACGATGATCTCCATTGCAGCGTCGCCGCCCTTTCCCTCCTGCACCATGTCGTACCACCGGCGTCCGGTCGGATCGGCCAGCATTTCCGGCTTGCCGGCGAGCAAGTCGGGGAAGAAGCCCATGTTGTCGGAGTGATCGGTTACGACGAGGAAGTCGAGCGGACGCGATAGCTTCGCGCGCTGCCCGCTGGAAGCGGTGACCTCTTCGCCCTTCGCAAAGCGGTAGGCCTCTTTCGGCCCGAGACGAGCGCCGAAAGCGCCGGCGTCCATCGAATACGATGTATGCAAATGGGTATCGCCGAAGAATGGACGCGTCGGAAAGCTGCGGCCCGCGTAGGGCGAGTACGGGGCATTGGGAAAGGCTTTCTCTGCGGCTTCATGATCGAGGGTGCCGACGTCAGTAGCCGACGGGTCAGCGGCTGCCGCGCTCCACCCTGGCGACAGAGTGGCGAAGGCGACCATCGCGGCAGTTGCGCCAAGCTTACGCATGCTCATGGTGCTCTCCAGCTATCGTGTTGCTCGTCATGCATGCATGCGTCAGAACATTGCCACCCGCTGGATGACCCAGAACATGGCCAGCGTGCCGATGGCATAGGACGGCAGCGGGGCCAACCAATGCAGCGCTGTCCAGCGCATCCGGCGGGTAAGCGCCATTACGGCGAGCACGGCTGCGATAAAGCTCAACTGCCCAGCCTCCACACCAACGTTGAAGGTCAGCAGCGCAAGTGGGATGTCAACCTGCGGTAGCCCAACCTCGGCCAGTGCGCCAGCAAAGCCTAGACCATGCAGCAAACCGAAGACGAACGCCACCAGCCAGGGCCGCCGGGCGGTGAAACCGGGGCTTGAGGCGACGGCTGCACCCCGCCGGTGGCGCTGCGCGATTTCGTTGGCTACGAATACGATCGACAGCGCGATGACGGCCTCCACCGGTGCCTGGGGCACGTGCACGATGCCGAGCGTGGCGAGCGCGAGTGTGATCGAATGGGCGACCGTGAATGCAGTTACCGTCTTCACCAGCCTCACGCCGCCCTTGACGATGAGCACCAGTCCCAACACGAACAGCAGGTGATCGACACCTGTCAGAATGTGCTCGACGCCAAGCGCGAAATAGCTGGCCGCCACGTCCCAGGCTGACGTGCGGTCAGCCACGACCAGAGCCGGCCGGGTCGGTTTAAGCAATTCGGTCTGCACCCGGCCGTCGAGAAACTGGATGCGCACCAGCACGTCGGTCATCGTAGTAGCCAGACCATCAATTTCGATACGTTGACCGGCAAGGCCGCCTCGACAATCCACTAGCCGGCGGTCGATCGCGAAATGGCCCAGTAGCTCACGGCTGGGCGTCGAAGCATCGATGCAGCGATCCGGCCAGACCGGAGCAAGCCCGAGCACCTGCTCGCCCACCTGTGGGAGCTTGAGGAGTACCGCAAAGCGTGAAGGTGTCGACTCCGTGATCTCGAGATAGGCCGGACGCACTTCGTGCGCCAAAATCGGCATCGCGTGCGCACACACAGCCGCCGCGAGTAACAATCGGATTGCCCACGACGACAGCAGGCCGTCCGGCTTCATGGCTTCGGTGTGTCGTTCACGACGACACTGTAGCGGGCGCGCAACCGGGCCATGGCTTGCGCATTGAGCTCACGCTGCTGTTCTTCGGCCCAGTCGGTTCGCAAGCGGCGGTCGAGGTCGGCGGCGTCTTCGCCCGGCGGCTCGCTGCAAGCTTCCAGTCGCACCAGATGCCAACCGTAGCTCGATCGAAACGGACCGGCCCAAGTCCCTACCGATAGCGCCGACGCGGTGGTGACAGCGCTCGCGAACTCCGGACCGAAAAGATCGCGCAACTGCGTCTGGCTCCGTGCGGTCTGGCGCAGGTCGAGTAGCGAGGGATCGCCGAGGTTTTTCGCTCGGATGTCGCCTGGAGCATCGCGCAGCCGCGACAAGGCCTCCCTGGCGTCCAGTTCGGCGCGCTCATGACGGCCTGCTGTGCTGAAGTAGACGTGCTCGAAGGTCCAGCGGGGACCTTGCGAATAGCGATGAGCATTCTGGCTTCGATATCTCGCCAGGTCCTCGGCGGTCGGTTCGCGCAGTGCGGCGACATCTTGCAACAGGAACTGGGTTTTCTGCGCAAGGCGGCGCCGTATGACTGTATCGTCCCGGTCCAATCCGAGCGCGAGGCCTTCACGGTAAAGGACCTCTTCATTGATGCGGTCGTTGAGCAGCGCCTGCATCTCAGCCGCGCTCGGGGACCGGCGCCATTGCGCTGTAAAACCCAGCCGCAGGTGATCGATGTCGCCCCGCATAAGAATTACTTGGCGCGAATCATCCGACGCCACGCGCTTTGACTGCAGCAGCGCGAAGACGCCGAACAGCACGGCGCCCAATATCAGGAAGTGGACAAAGGGCTCCCTCAGCGGCCGCACGGTGAGCATCCGAACATATGCCCTTGTCATTGCTTCCTCTGCCTTTTCCAAGGGTTAGTCTTTCGCAAGGCAAACCGTACTAGGTGCTGGCTGCCAATTTAGTTCGGCCTTGCGTTTCGCGCCTGCCGCTCTCGACCGCCAGCTCGGTGGGCATCAACCGGAGTTAACCGATGCACAAGGCCGCCGGGCTGCTTTTGCGCCGCGAGTCGTCCCATGCACGAGTTGTCTCAGAGAAAGCAATTACTTTCGCACTCTAGATGCAATACTGCGTTCTCGCCATTGGACTTTGGTCCTACGTCCGTCGGATCTTGACGGACCCCGAAGAACTCGTGCAGGCTAGCCAGCCGTATGCAGACGATTAAAGTCCGACGATGACGAACCCGGACGGCTGTGTGTAAGGCGTTAAAGCGAAGGACTCGAAACTGTGCTTTGCGCTAGAACCGGAACGTCGCACTCAGCGCCGGGCCATTCAGTCGCAGCGTCTGCACGAGCTGGTCACCCGAGCCGTAGAGCGCGAGATAGCGATACGACAGAGTTATGTCGCCCCACTTCATTGCGTAACCAACGCCCGCTATCGCTTGCCAGGTGACGTCCTAGGTGCCGGTGCCCACGTCGAGGTAGAACGGCAGGTACCAGCGGCCGTCGCCAGTCAGCGACACGCGAGCGCGCACGCCGACAAAGCCGTCATAGATATCCTGCCGTTGCGACATATGGAATGTGGGATTGAAACCCGCTCCAGATCCCCCGAGACTTGCATTGACCGAAGCGTCGAGCGAACTGCTCACACCAAGATAACGCACGCCCGCAATCGCATCGAAGGTCGCTCGCGGAAGTACCGCGATCGTGCGGCCGCCGCCCAACTGGATCAGTGTGCCCTTGAAACTCGTTTCGCCGCTACCTTCTGATTCGCGTTCCAGATTTCCGCTACCCCTCGTCTGTACAGTAGTGGAGTGGCGTCCAAAATTCAGGTAGATCGCGTCGACGAAAATACTCCAGTCGCCCTTGCGCGCTTCGCCTTGCAGCATCGCGGCGAATCGCAGGTGCTGCAGGTAGTTGTACGGACCGGTCGACGCATCGGCCTCCCCGCCATCCGGCAACGAGAATCGCAACGACCCGCTCGCATTGGCTAGCCAGAGGTAAGGGGTCAGGGCGAATTGCCAGTGATTGTCAGCGTCCGCATGCGGGGGGGGCTTGCGCCCGCAACGCTGGGCTCATGAGCACGGCGCAGGTAAGCGCACCATGAAAAAAACGACGGCACATTACAGACCCCAGCTGATTGAACTTTCTAGATCCAAGTCTAGTAGCAACCCTGAGAGGGGAACATCGGACCTTGGCCCTATGGCGAGTTAGCGGCCGAAGCCGCTGGTTCCCGCCAGTCATCGACAGATGACCCAATATGGCAAATTCAGACGAAAAGCTTAAAACCCTTCGGGCGCGGCGCCGTCGTCAATACGATATCGCCTGGGCCGGATTCGTTCCCGCCCTCTCGATAGCAGCGCCCGGATGACGCGCGAATTCTTGTTGGCAGCGGAACGCAGGTAGTTGCGCGCGCGTCGTGCGATCAACTGCTGCAGCCCGACGCTCTGTGCGTCAGTTTTACCTTTGATCCAGCTGAGCACCGCTCACGCACCATGAATCGACCGTCAGCAGGAGTGTTGTGGTTGTGCAGTTGCAACTGTATTCATCCATATCGCCGCTACTGTATCGTGTCGTGAGGGCTCGTCGTGCGGCATGGGTTCCGCTCTGACCAATACAACGAGACATTGAGGGTACTCTGTCAGGTCGCCATCTGCCAAAAGAGGCACCCCCTTATCAGGTGGTAGCAAAGGTCGACTCCGTCCATGAAACGTTCCGCCAGCGTTGCTCTGTTCTGTGCCTCGCTCTCCGCCGCCCCGGCCTTCGCCTCCGGCGACTGCAAATTCCTGAAAAAGGTCGCTTTGCCCGAGAAACAAACCGCCGTGGTAGCCACTGGCGATCTGGAAGCCTGCTCACTCGGCAGTTATACCGTGCGTATCTACTCATCAGGAAATGTCCAACCCGGCGATGACACGACCTTTTACAGGTTCGGCCTCCTGCACGAGCGCGATGGGACAGTTGAAGACGCGTTTCTGGCCAACCTGGGGCCAAGTGCGCCAACATCCTTGATCGTCAAGATGCGATCAGTGGGCAGCGGCGGCTATGTGAGCGCGCGCGCCTACGTGGTTGACAAGAACGGCATTCATCCGGTGGCCACGGTAGGCGACCAGCAACCGCAGACCGATGTTGTGGCTGCTCTGAAAAAGCAACTGGCGACGAGATCGAAGTCACGGGCCGGCTTGTCGACAAACTGAAAAGATAGGACCGGTCACAAGGCGAAGACGATCTGGCGCATGCTGACTATAAGTCTCGCTAAAAAAACGTCGTCGAACGGCACCCATGCACGGCTTGCCGGTTTCGGCAAACTGCGTGTCCGCTTCGTGGTAACGGTCACGCTCAAGTGACAGCACGACAGCGAACAGCGAACGCCGGACCATCTATAGGGTCGACTCCGGCCTCGCTCGTAGCGGTCATTCGCTGAGCGCGGGATACGACGCGGCGCGGATGAGCTATAACGGCCGAGTACCAGCCAACCTACCCTATGAGCGAACGGCCGTTGTATCTTGGAAACGGTCATTGAGACAATGCCGGGCCGAGGGGCTCTTGTGGGTCGGTTACGGAAGTTCGCAGCTGAGTCGGGGCGCTCAACCGTGGACCGGGGGATGAACTTCCGGGATCGGCCAATATGCGACGGTCAGCTCTCGAACCATCTGTCCGCTTGAACGTCCGTAGCGACGCTTCAAGCGGACACAGGCTGGCATTGCTGATGGCGCTTCATTGATCTCAAAGGCATGGACCGCAGGGCAACCTGTAAGGCGGCAGCGAAGCTCTTTGGCATGCGTTTCACCACCGTCAAGCTTCCTCGGATAGTTCCGGCGAATTCTCGGATATGCTGAACCAACCTGGCGTTGCATCGATGACAGCCCATAGCTTTTGCGGGATCCCAACGCGCGGAACATCGTTAGCGCAAACTGAAAGGCGGATGGTTTCATCACGACCCTCACGCGCCTGCACCATCCAGTCTGGGTTGATTACGAGGCCCTGACCTACGGCAGCAAGCGCGAGCCCCATCTTTATCCCGGCTTCGGCCTGCTCCGGTGTCCTGATGCCGCCTGCCGCAATCAGTGGGACACGGCCGTTTATGTGATCCTGCAGGATGTGAACGATTGGCCTGTCGTAACTGCCGGTGGCGGGTATTTGATCCAGCGCACAGCCGAGCGAAGCGTGGATATAAGTCGCTCCTGTATCGATCAGGCACGTGACCAACTGGAGGGAATCACTGATGGCCAGTCCTCCGTCTACGGTTTCTTCTACTGATATCCGATAACCAAGCGCGAAGGGACGATCGGCATGATCTGCGATGGTTCGCTTCACAGCCGCCACAACTGCGAGTGGGAACCGCATACGGTTTTCTAGCGAACCGCCCCATCGGTCAACGCGTCGATTCGAATGGGGGGAGAAGAAGTTCTGGATCAAAAAGCCGTGTGCGCCATGAAGCTCAATGCCATCGAAGCCGGCAGCGATAGCGCGTCGCGTGGCGGCAGCGAACGCCTCAATAACCTCCAGGATTTCCTCTTCCTGAAGCTCCCGCGGTACGAGGGCTGAAGCAAACGGGCCTGCGTCACCTTCAACGTCGCTTGCTGCTACTACGTCGCTGACGAGCGTCGGCAACGTCTTCACGCCAGCGTGAAAAATCTGCAGGATCGCATGGGCACCGCCGCTTTTAGCGGCCTTCGCTAGTTTTTTCAGACTTGGAATGAAGCGATCCGCGTACGCGGCAAATTCCCCATTGAAGCCAACCCCATTTTCCTGCACATGCGTGCAGCCGGTGATGACCAAACCGATGTCCTTTACCCGAAGGCGGTAATAGGCATCCTCCTCGTCGGAGACGGTGCCATCGTCGTTGCTAGCCCAGGTTGTCATTGGGGCCATCGCTACTCGATTGCGTACGGTCAGGCCAGGCGCCAGCACTACTGGCTCAAAAAGCTTGCTGTATTTCACGTAACTTTACTTTAGGTTCTGGTGGCTCGGGAACACGGTGGCGGAACGTTGACCACCACCGCGTTTTGAAATCAAACCGTATAGTCGATCTGGCTCATGTGTTCTTTGCCCATACGGTCGCCGAAGACAGGGTATTTCGAAAGCTTCGTGTCGATTTCCTGAATGTCAGTGACCGTAAATTGAAGGCGCTGGGCACCGAGGTTTTCGAGTAGATGTGACTCTGTGCGCGTCCCCGGAATCGGAACGATATTGGGTCCTTTCGCGAGCAGCCAGGCCAGCGACACCTGCGCCGGTGTCGCCCCTTTAGCGGCTGCGTACTCTTTGAGCCACTCGACGATGGGCATGTTCAGCTTCAGGAATTCCTTCGAAAACCGAGGGAATCCAGCACGGAAGTCGTTCTTTTCGTCGAACTTCGTGTTGGTGTCGAAGGCGCCCGTCAGGAACCCCTGGCCCACCGGTGACCACGGCACGAAGCCGATTCCCAGTTCGTTGCATGTGGCCAGTACGCCATTGAGTTCGACATTGCGGGTCCACAGCGAGTATTCCGTCTGCACCGCGGTAACTGGTTGCACGGCATGCGCGCGACGGATTGTTTTCACACTAGCTTCGGAAAGCCCGAAATGCAGCACCTTTCCTTGGGTGATCAGGTCCTTCATCGCTCC
Source organism: Paraburkholderia sp. RL17-383-BIF-A (assembly GCF_046028015.1). NCBI lineage: Bacteria > Pseudomonadati > Pseudomonadota > Betaproteobacteria > Burkholderiales > Burkholderiaceae > Paraburkholderia > Paraburkholderia sp. RL17-383-BIF-A. The sequence continues at coordinate 174,592 of NZ_JARESR010000013.1, forward strand.
GGCGACATCCTCGATCGGGACGGCTGGATCGACGCGGTGCTGGTAATAAAGATCGATGCGATCGGTTCGCAGGCGTTTCAAAGACTCCTCAACAACTTTGCGGATGTGCTCTGGGCGGCTGTTCAGCGCAATCGTTCCGTCAATAGCGAAGCCGAATTTCGTGGCGATCTGCACCTTGTCACGAAACGGCGCAATCGCTTCACCGACGAACTCCTCGCTCAGGTACGGTCCATAGACCTCGGCGGTATCGAAGAATGTGACGCCATGCTCGAAAGCCGTCCGGATCGTCTTCACAGCTTCGTCTTTCGGAACGGGGGCATTGTAGTTACCAGCGAAAGTCATGCAGCCAGCGCCGATTTCCGAGACCTGCAATCCGCCTAATGAGCGTTGTTTCATACCTTGTCCTTTTACGGGTTGAGTATTGGGTTTGCCATGGGGATACGACTTGCCGATACCAAGGGTGAGTTCGGCCGCAGCGACGGCGCCCAGCGCAATTGAACGCCTTACGAATGTGCGACGGCTGTCGCTTTGGAGAGTGTGACGATGCGTTGTTTGGGCCAGCAATCCAGCAGTTTCGTCGCTAACAAGCATGGTTATGCCTCGTGATGTGTGCGGGTGTGACGGTCCGCTGGGTGCATACTGCCAATCTAGCACCGGGAAACTCATACGATTAGATGGCACAATCCTCTTGCCGTTATAGGAAGGGGTTATGAATATGAAGGAGAGCCTGGACGACCTTGCCGCGTTCCTGTCAGTCGCCACAAATAAGAGCTTTACGCGGGCGGCTGCGCAACTGGGCATCTCGCAGCCTGCATTAAGCGCGAAGATTACGTCTCTCGAAGAGAGGTTGGGCGTCCGACTTCTGACGCGCACGACTCGCAGCGTTTCCACGACCGAGGCAGGCGAACGGCTGCTCAGATCGATCTCGCCTCACTTCGAAGGTATTGCCTCTGGCCTTGCCGATCTGAACGCGCTGCGGGACAAACCAGCCGGGAGTCTGCGGATCACATCCGTCGAGCACGCTTCGCAGAAAATTCTGGTGCCGACGTTGGCGAGGCTGCTGCCTGACTACCCCGATATCAGCGTGGAGGTCATCAACGATTACAGCCTGGCTGACATCGTTGCAGAACGGTTTGATGCAGGGATTCGTCTTGGCATGCAGGTAGCGCAAGACATGGTCGCCGTGCGCATTGGCCCAGACTTTGAACAGTGCGTGGTCGGCGCACCCACGTATCTTGAACGGTATGGCACACCCACGAATCCGGACGATCTGACGGAGCATCGATGCATTTCCCTACGGCTTCCGACTTCTGGCGGCGTCTGGTCGTGGCCATTCGTTAACAAAGGGAACGAGCTGAAAGTACGGCCTGGAAGCGAGTTGTCGTTCAACACAATCACGCTTCAGTTGGACAGCGCCCTGGCCGGGCTCGGCCTTGCATACTTGCCGGAAGACGTCGTGAGCGACTATGTCGCGGCCGGGAAACTCGTGCGTGTCCTCGCCGACTGGTCGATGCCGATGTCCGGTTATCACCTCTACTATCCGAGCCGGCGCCATCCGAGTCCGGCATTTACTGTTCTCGTTGATGCTTTGAGATTTCGAGCAACAGTAGCCCCGGAGAGATAGACGCGAGAACCTGTGCGTCTCGCAGGCACTGTGGGTGCACCTCGATGGAAAGAGGTGTACACCGTCGAATAATCAATACGCGTAAGGCAGTGGCAGCCTGGCTATATGAGTCGGTGCGTCTTCAAGACGCTTGGCTCAAGACAAACCAAACGGAGCGTCGGTGCTTCCTAGGGCGCAGGCGACCGTCCGTTATAGCTTAAAAGCCGACCTGGATGCGGCGTGTCGCCGATCGTCCCCTGTGGGTCGACGAGGGCTGGTCGCCGTGGGCCCAGGCCCGGAGGCCCGGCCAGGAAGCGTCACTCGTTTATCCCCTCGCTCAGACATTCAGATGGCTTACGTGTCGTCGGTGGCCACCTGCTCCTCGCGCGCGTATTGTGCAGGCGGCCGCCCGACGTGCCGCGTGAAGGCGACGCTGAAGGTGCTGGCGGAGCTGTAGCCAACGCGCTGTGCCACTTCGGCGACACGGCCTTCATTGCGGCGTAGCAAGTCCTTCGCGAGCGCCATGCGCCAGGTGAGCAAATATTCCATGGGCGCCATCCCGACCCTGCGGTTGAAGCGTTCAAAGAAGGTGGAGCGCGACAGGGCGGCTTCCTTCGCGAGTTCAGCAACCGTCCACGCGCGGGTAGGGTGTTCGTGCATCACGCGGATCGCGGCCGCGAGGCGGGCATCGGATAACCCGCGAACCAGCCCCGGCGACGCAGTCGTTTCCGCCGCGGACCGCAGCGCCTCGATGAGCAGCACTTCCAGCAATCGTGACAGCACGACCTCACGCGCAGGCCGCTGCGCACGTGACTCTTCGCGTACCAGTTGCACAAGGGTGGCGAGCCGCTCTACGCCGCGGACGTGCACGATTTGCGGTAGCAGAGAGACCAGCAGCGATGTGTCGGGTGAACCGAAGCTGCAGTGGCCGACCATCATACGCAAATCCACCGAGCCGTCCGGCTCGCCGATTCCGAATTCATTGTTGCCCAGCGCGATCGGCGCGAGCGTTTCAACTCCCAATGGTGGCGGCACGAGGCTGGACATCGCGACGTCATAGGCCGCGGGAATCAGCACGAAATCTCCCGCGACGAGCTCGATGGGCTCGCGTCCGTCGATCTGCATGCGGCACGCGCCCTCGAGGATCACGTAGTAGAGCGGCTGACCGCTATCCGAGCGGCGCACGCGCCATGAACCCGCACCCAGAACCAGCTTGGAAAAACGCGCGCCCGGCTGCAGCAGCGTCACTACTTCGGCCAATGGATCGATCATCGTCGGACTCTTGCAAATGAAATTCGGATTCTAGATTGTAGTGAGTACGGTCCCGGCGGTCTATCGTAAGGGGATACGCAAACCACCTCACCCAGGAGTTCTCATGAAAACTGTCCTGATCACCGGTTGCTCTTCCGGATTCGGCCTCGAAATCGCCCGTTATTTTCTGACCCGTGACTGGCAAGTCGTGGCCACGATGCGCACGCCACGCGCTGACGTGCTGCCGCGTTCAGATCGCTTGCGCGTGCTGGCGCTCGACGTCACAGATCCGGAAAGCATCCGCAAAGCTGTCGTGGCGGCTGGCCCGATCGACGTGCTCGTCAACAATGCGGGCTTTGGCGCGGCTTCTCCCGCGGAACTGATCCCGATGGCGACAGTGCGCGACATTTTCGAGACCAACACCTTCGGCACGATCGCATTGACGCAAGCGGTGCTGCGCCAGTTCCGGCAGCGTCAGGCTGGGGTTGTCGTGAATGTCACGTCGAGCGTCACGCTGAAGGCGCTGCCCCTAATCGCGGCTTATAGCGCGAGCAAGGCTGCGGTTAACGCATTTACAGAGTCCACGGCGCTCGAAGTCGAGCCGTTCGGCGTGCGGGTCCGGCTGGTACTGCCAGGCCGCGCGCCCGACACCCGGTTCGGCGAGAACGCGCGAACCCGCATACACGGTTTCGACCACGTGTCATACGCGGATCTCGCCGGCAGAGTTGTCGCGGGGTTGCAGGACGCGTCTTCGCCCATCATCCGGGCAGCGGACGTCGCCGAAGCCGTGTGGCGCGCCGCGACGGACCCGTCATCCCCAATGCGCATCCCGGCCGGTGCGGATGCCGAGGCATGGGCGGCTGAAGTTCGCTGACCCGGCGGGACGGATAGAACGAGGCTTGCACGCGCGCGAGTGTGTAACGAAAAGGAGATTGCCATGCAGAACAAACCCGTTGCTCTCTTAACCGGGGCGAATCGAGGAATCGGTCTTCAGATTGCAAAGGATCTCGCGGCACTCGGCTTGACTGTGCCGCCAGGGGCGCGCACCCGACCAGTTGGATGCCATCGTCCAACTCAGGGCAAGTCTGCTATGCAATCGAACGTGTCTATGCACACGACTCGCTGTATGACTCGCTCGTCGAGGAATTCCGCGCGCAGGCGGCCGCACTCAAGCGCAGCAATGCCGCGGGCGACGGCGGCCATTACGGCCCGATGATTTTCGACAGACAGGCGGCCATCATCGACGGCCAATTGGATGATGCGGTGAAAAAGGGTGCATCGATCGTGCTCGGCGGCAGGAGCGAGCGCGTGAACGGCGCGGTGTGGATCGATCCGACTATCGTGACTAACGTCGACTACACGATGACGCTGATGACGGAGGAAACATTTGGCCCGATCGTGCCGGTCATGTGTTTTAGCGACGACACCGAAGATGTTCGACGGTGAGAAAACCGCGTTCAAGAAGTCGGCAATGGGCGGCTCCCGTTATGGCGCCACGAGTATCATGCGATACGTCCGCAAGCGCGCGCTGCTCGCGAATGAAGGGGAGGTCGCTTCCTTGGACAAGCCCGTCGAAAGCGGAGTGTGAACTGCCTGAAGAGACGCGATGGGTGGAAGTCGATGTCGGATTTCGCCCGCCAATATTGTCGCGGCTTCACTCCTCGACGATGTTGAATCAGGTTACCAGGGCGTGCCAGGGTAGGTTCGAGTGAGAAGGGCCCGTTGCCGCTCGGTCCCTTCGCCCATGCAAATATCCGCTGTCAGCCCCCGCCGCAGGAAGGTTCCCTTTTGGCAGTATGTCCGTCCCGCGCGCAATATTCAGCCACGCGGGAGGAAGTGTCCAATTTTTAACAGTTAGTTCAGATAGCGGGGAGCAGGCGTCTGCACTCCCCCACGCTGCGCGTCCTTGCACACAAAGCTGCTCGCCTGGTTTGCATCTCCGCCTTGGTAGACAGGCAGTTGCGGATAGGCGCAAAGGGGGCGCTGCATCACCGGCTGGGGATTTACTCCCGTACTGTACTTACTCGCGACTAGCGGCCCAGGCGGCGTCTTGTTTTCAACCCAATCGACGAGCTGTAATAGAACGTCATGTGTTTTGTCAGGCGGAAGATAGGTTGCGTAAGACTGCCCAAACTCGCCTACGCCCGGTCCCCCGCCGACTGAAGCGCAGTGTCCCATACCTGGCGCTACGTAGTACCGGAAAAACCCTTGTGTGCCGGCCAGATCGCCGCCCTGATCCCGCACAACGCGTTCGTAGTATTCAATCTCGGACGGAAAGGGAACTCCCGGGTCCGCACTACCGCCGTACATGATCAGCTTTCCACCGTTGGACTTGAACTCATTCAGATCAGCGCTGTTCGCGTTCAATGGCGGTGCAAGCAATGCGTCGACCGTGTCCATGTTGTGATCAAAATCAAACGACAGATAATCGTAACCTGTACCGAAGGTCCAGACGAGGTCATAGAGCTGTTGAGCAGGCCATGTTGTAGCGTCCCCCTGATTCACAAGCGATAACGGCAGGTTCTCTGTGCCAAATGGCATACCAGAAAAAATCCGTTCGCCTGTCGAGGGGTTAGTCGGCCCTGCATAGGTCGCCTTTAGCGCCGTCAGTTGTGCGGCCGTGAGGCATGTGTCGTCATCGCTGTTTGAACATTTCGGCAGTGTGTCCGGGTTAAAGTTGCACTGTCGCGGATCCGTGAGGAAGCCGTCGGTCGGTGCGCCGCCATCTTTTCCAGCACACGCCGCAACGACGCTCCTTGTCACCATGTCCAGTTTCCCCTGACTGACTTTGGCGCCTGGCGCGTTCAGAGCCTTGAGGTTCCAGGAGAACATCGCGTTCAGGTGCGTACGATTGAATGCGGGCGCACCGGCGATAATGCCGTTGTAGTCGTTGGGGTATCGTTGAGCTATGGAAAGCGCCTGCTGTCCGCCAGTGGAGCACCCTGAAAAATAAGATGTTTTGGGACCGGTCTTGTAGTATGCACTCACAATTGCCTTCGCGGCGATCGTCATTTCGTGATTTGCGCGGTATCCGAAATCATTCCAACGTTCCGGATGTCCCACCATATTGTTGATATTAGGGGACGTCCCCAAGTCAGTATTTGCCGACGCGAAGCCGCGCTGAAGCCCCATGGCGATTCCTGTGCTGTATGCAATAGAACCGGCACCACCGCCGTTACCTGTGGCTAGGAATCGGCTGTTCCAGCCGGCCTGTGGTAGCCAGATTTCCACGTTGATATGCGAATCTGGCGTCGGTTGCATCAGTGCTGTCACGCGGCAGAAAGCCGGAAGCCCTGTGATAGGGGTGTTCTGGCCAGGCGGGGTGTAACTCCCGGTTGCTATCGACTGCGCACTTTGCACAATACCAGCGGGGATCGCGACATTGGTAAGTGTTTCACACGGCACCTGTGCGCTGGTTGTAGGCGTGATCGTTGAATTGTTGTTGGAATTGTTGTCAACGTGACCGCCACAGCTCGATAGTATTATCGACGCCGCCGCCAGGCATGACACCATCGAAATACCCTCAAGTTCTCTCGCTGTCAGGCCAGGTTGCTCACAGTCTCTGATTGTCATCCCTGTCTCCATAAACCATATCATTAAGCGGTCTGTCGATCTATCCAATTAAATAGGATGCCAAACTACAATGATTTAAGTGTTTGATTGAATCGACTCCTAACCGGAAGTTACTCAAGTGCAGTCGAATCTGCGCTTGGCATCCTAATTTCGTCTCCGCTGGTCGCTATATCAGGAAAGCGAAATGTTCCTTGTCTCCTTCATCGCAAGCATGCCGACAAGTCCGACTGCCGACGCAATCGATACGTAGAAGCCTACCCACGAGAGACCGCCTTGCGCGGCCAGAAGTTGGGCGATGTAAGGAGCCACGGATGCGCCCAGAATCCCCCCGAGGTTATATGACACCCCAGCGCCGGTATAGCGAACATTTGTTGGAAACAACTCCGGTAGCAAGGCGCCCATTGGCGCGAACGTCGTTCCCATCAAAAACAGCTGGATTACGAGGAACAACAGGATAAGACCGGTCGAACCGCTTCCAAGCAGAGGATTCATCAGGAACCCGGAAGCAATTGCAGCGAGGATGCCAGCAATCATCACCGGCTTTCTTCCAAGACGGTCTGAGGCCCACGCCGAAAGCGGTGTTGCCAGAGCCATGAAAGCCACCGCGATACAGAGAAGCCCAAGGAAAGTCTGCCGTGGAATATGTAGAACCGACACTCCGTAAGAAAGGGAAAATGTTGTCGCGTTATAGAACAACGTGTAGCACGGGACCATGGCAAGCGCGCCGAGAATGGTGGGCAACCAGTGGCGCGAGAGCAATTCTGCCACTGGGACTTTCACGCGCTCACGCTTCTCGATCGCAGCCCGGAAAGCAGGTGTCTCCGCAATCTTGAGACGCACATATAGACCCAGCACAACCAGTACTGCGCTTACAAGGAACGGCACCCGCCAGCCCCAGCTCTTGAACTGGACATCGGTAAGAGTAAAGGAGAGTGCGAAAAAAAGTCCGTTTGATGCGAGGAATCCGATCGAAGGTCCAAGTGCGGGGAACATTCCATACCAGCCTCGCTTACCAGTCGGGGCATTTTCAGTGGCGAGCAATGAGGCTCCGCCCCATTCGCCGCCCAAGCCTATTCCTTGACCAAAGCGAAGCACGCACAACAGGATGGGCGCGACGCTGCCGATCGAGTTGTAGCCAGGAAGAAGGCCGATCAATGTGGTCGAGATTCCCATCACCACAAGCGAAACAACCAACGTCGACTTTCGACCGATGCGGTCGCCGAAGTGACCGAATAGAAATGATCCGATGGGGCGGGCGATAAAAGCGATCCCGAACGTCACGAATGCGGACAGCGCCTGAGCTGTTGCTGAACCGTGCGGGAAAAATACTGGCCCAATGACTAGAGCGGCCGCCGTCGCGTATACGTAGAAATCGTAGAATTCAATGGCGGTTCCGATAAAGCTCGCGAACAAGATTCGCGCGCTGCTGTTCTGAGACTCGGCAGCCTTTATCTCGGCATTCGATAACGGTGAGGTCGACATTGCGTTTGTCTCCGGTGTATGTCGCGCTAGTTTTAACGTCGACCGAATGCTAAGAATTTCGAGCGCACAGTCGCACTGGCATCGCATTCTGTGTGCATTTTATAGGCGAATCGCGTGATGCATGAATGGAATTTTGATCGGGATTGACGCTGATAGGGTAATCGTGAATCTTCGTCCTAGGTGTCCGCTTCTAGGCTGTTGACAAGACATCGGGGGCCCCTGAAATGGGGTTTTGTGTCAGAACGAGTAGGGTGCGATTGTCGAAATGAAATTTATGATTTATATATGCAGCGAACGTTTGCACCTAGATCCGCCACGATCCAACCAGTTTGGGGGCGTGTGTAGAGCAAAGCGCAATCGTTACCCGTAAGACTCGGGCCCGGCAGTAATAGAGGCTGGCGGACTTGTTGAAGGGTGGCCCTTGCCCTTGCTGGTCGTAATGGCGTGTAGTCAGCTCCAGCCCGTCTGGAGCAATTTGGGCGTGGACTGCAGCAACCGGCGCCTGTCCTGCGGAAGAGCTGACAGCGTGACGAACCCATAGCAAAGGGATTCCAACAGGAGCGGTCACGAGACCGCTCCGAACTGCATGGCGATCGGTCGGCGAGCTGTTTCCGTTCTCTCAGTCGGGAACATTCAACAGAATGGCCAAGGCGGCGCGACGCGCCAGCCACACGCCAGGGCGGTAACGCGGATCGCCATATACATCCATCAGACCCTTCAACACTGCAAAGATCCGCTTTGCGCCAACGGTGTCGCCGAAGGCGAGGGGACCTAACGGGTAGCCAAGGCCCAGGCGAACCGCAGCGTCGATATCGTGCGGTGTGGCGATTCTTTGCTGGGCAATCTCGCAGGCGGTGTTGACGACAGAGGCGACGATACGTTGTCCAATGAAGCCTCCAGAATCGCGGATGGCCCGTGACGATGCAGCCGGGTCCATATCCATCAATCTGACTTTCAGGCCGGCAACTGCGGCAATCTGAGCGATACCTTGCCCCATAGCCCCGGAACCCACTATGCCAATCCGAGGATTTTGGAAGTCTCGCATATTGACCTCAGACCCGTTCAATCGCGATCGCAATACCCTGGCCAACGCCGATACACATCGTGCACAGCGCAAAACGGCCTTGCGTGCGATGCAA
>NZ_JARESR010000014.1:0-175162 GCF_046028015.1 Paraburkholderia sp. RL17-383-BIF-A
TTGCCTGCCCTTAACGGCCTGCGCGCTTAGCCCGTATTGCGCAGGCCCGCCGCAATCCCGTTGATGCTCAAATGAATCCCGCGCCGCACGCGGGCGTTGGTGTCGCCCCCGCGGTGACGCTTGAGCAACTCGACCTGCAAGTGATTCAGCGGATCGAGATACGGGAAGCGGTTCTTGATCGAACGCGCGAGCAGCGGGTTCTCGGCAAGCCGTTCGCTCTTGCCCGTGATCTCCGACAACACCTTCGACGTGCGCTCCCATTCCGCGACGATCCGCTCGAACACATGCTTGCGCAGCTTCTTGTCGGACACGAGCGCGGCGTAGCGCGAGGCGACCGCGAGGTCGGTCTTCGCCAGCACCATGTCCATGTTCGACAGCAGGGTCGAGAAGAACGGCCACGTCTTGTGCATTTTCCGCAGCAGCGAGAGACGGCGCGTGCGTTCGGCGTCGCTCGGCGCGCCGTCTAGATACGCGGCCACCGCGCTGCCGAATCCGTACCAGCCGGTCAGCAGCAAACGGCATTGGCCCCACGAGAAACCCCACGGAATCGCGCGCAGATCTTCGATCTTGCGTTGCTTTGGATCCTGCAGTTTGCGCGAAGCGGGACGGCTGCCGATATTCAATTCGGCAATCTCCGCGATCGGCGTCGACTCGAAGAAATACTCCTTGAAGCCGGGCGTTTCATAGACCAGCGCGCGATACGAGGCCATCGCCGTATCGGACAACTGCTGCATCGTTTCTTCGAATGCGGGCAGTTGCGCCGGCGCGATGCCGTGCGGCAGCAACGACGCTTCGAGCGTCGCGGCGACCACCGTCTCCAGATTGCGGCGGCCGATCTCCGGATTGCCGAACTTGCTGGCAATCACTTCGCCTTGCTCGGTCAAACGGATCTGACCGTCGACGGTGCCCGGCGGCTGCGACAGAATCGCCTGATAGGTCGGGCCGCCGCCACGGCCGACGGTGCCTCCGCGTCCATGGAACAGACGCAGTGTCACGCCGCGCTCGTTGAAGAGCGACACCAGCGCGAGTTCGGCGCGGTACAACTCCCAGTTCGACGTGAGGAAGCCGCCGTCCTTGTTGCTGTCCGAGTAACCGAGCATCACTTCCTGCTCGTTGCCTTGATGTTCGATCAGCGCATCGACACCCGGCAGCGCGATCAGATCGCGCATGATGTGCGGCGCGTTGCGCAAGTCGGGGATCGTCTCGAACAGCGGGATCACCATCAGGGCCGCCTGAGCCGGATCGTTCGCATTGCCGAGGCAACCGCGCAAGAGGCCGGTTTCCTTTTGCAGCAGCATCACTTCAACCAGATCGCTGACGGTTTCCGTGTGCGAAATGATGTAGTTGCGCACCGCGCGCGCGCCGAATTTCTCGCGCGTGCGGCGGGCTTCTTCGAGCACGCCGAGCTCGCTCTTCACGAGGTCCGAGTACTCCGCGAACGGCAGACGCAACGGACGCGGCTGCGCCAGTTCCGAGAGCAGCACGGTGAGCTTGTCCGCTTCGGAGAGCCCCGCATAGTTTTCTTCGACGCCCGCGCGACGCAGCAGCTCGGTGATCACCGCCTCGTGAACGTCGGAGCTCTGACGCAAGTCGATGCTCGCCAGATGGAAGCCGAACACCTCGGCGGCGCGCGCGAGCGGCGACAGACGCGGGGCGGCGAGCGGCGCGCCGTGATGCTCGGCGAGCGAATCGATCAGCACGTGCAGGTCGCGCACGAATTCGGAGGAGTCCGCGTAGGGCTTGGCGCGAATCGGCGCCGCGCCGCGGCCCGCGCTGCGCACCGGCACGCTGCCTTCGCCGAGACGCACGCGCGCGCTTGCCGCGAGGCGCGTGTACATGCCGATCAACGCGCGGCGATACGGCTCGTCTGTGCGATGCGGCGACTGGTCGGGCGAGATTTCCGCGAGTTCCTTCAGGGCGTCGCTGGCGCCGGCCAGCAGGTTCGACACCGACAACTCGGCGCCCAGCTTGTGCACCTGTTCCATGTAGTGCTCGAATATCACCGCGGCCTGGCGGGTGATCGCGTTTTCGAGCGTTTCGGCCGTGACGTTCGGATTGCCGTCGCGGTCGCCGCCGATCCAGCTGCCCATCTGGAAGAACGGCGGCAGGCGCGCTTCGAGGCCGTGCTCGGCGAGCGCTTCTTCGATATCGGCGTAGAGCGCCGGGATTTCTTCGAGGAAGGTGGCGCGGTAGTACGACAGCGCGTTTTCGATTTCGTCGGCCACGGAGAGACGCGAATCGCGCAGCATGCGCGTTTGCCACAGCGACGTGACGCGGGCGCGCAGCATCGCTTCGTTGTGCGCGCGTTCGCGGTCGGTCAGTTGCTGGTCGCGTTCGGCGAGCAGGCGCGCGACGTCGTGCTGCGCGTCGAGAATGCTCTTGCGCTGCACTTCGGTCGGGTGCGCGGTGAGCACCGGCACGATCAGCGCGTTGTTGAAGAACTCTTGCAGGACCGGCGTGGCGGCCGCGCCCGCTTCGACGAGGCGCTCGAGCGAGTGGGCGATCGTGCCCGGCTGCGAGGTCGAGCCGGCCAGCTCGTGAATCCGGTGACGGCGATTGCGGTGGCGGTCTTCAGCAATGTTCGCGAGATGCGAGAAATAGCTGAAGGCGCGCACCACGCTGACCGTTTGCTCCGGGCTCAGCGAGCGCAGCTTCTTGTCGAGCGTCTGTGCGGCGGCGCTGTCGTCTTCGCGGCGAAAGCGCACGGCCGTCTGACGGATCGTTTCGACGACGTCGAACACCGCGTCGCCTTCCTGCTCGCGCAGCACGTCGCCGAGCAGGCGTCCCAGATAACGGATGTCCTGGAACAGCGGATGGTCCTTGTCCTCGCGCGTGCGGCCATTGCCTTTCGACGCAGGCGCGGCGGTCTGCTCCGTCACGGCTTGCAGCGTGGGCGCTTGCGCGGCTTTATCGGCCTTATCGGCCTTCGGTGCGGCGACGATCTTGACCTTCGTGGAGCCGGCCTTGGCCGATTTCTGCGCCGGGGCCTTGGAGGCGGCCTGCGTCGTCTTGTTCGCCGTCTTATCCGTTTTGACAGCCTTCACAGCCTTGTCCGTCTTGACGGGCGTGGACGTTTTGGCGGGCTTGCCGGCTTTGGCGGCGTTGGCAGCCTGCGCGGCTTTGCCGGCGCGTTTGGCCGGAGCGGGCTGACTGGCGGAAGCAGAAGCGGCGGCAGAAGCGGTGGGCGCCGCGGCGGCGTCGGCCGCTCGAGCGTTGGGCGATGCAGTGTTGCGGCGGGCAGGGCGCGCCGGTCCGGAAGACGTCACGATGGGTTTCCTCAGGGAAGCCAGGGTCTGTTGAGTGATGAACTGCTACTGCGGAACTGCACTATGAACTGCAACGTGAACAGCAAGTGAACAGCAAGAAGCGGTCTGCGCCGATGGCGATACGCCTGAGAGGAACTGCGCGCCTTCATGCTGCCGAGCGTTTGCACGACGCCCATGTGAAGCGCTTGCGGCACGTTGCGCCGCATTGCATCATCCCGCATGCCGGAGCACGGTGCGCGAACGACCGTGCTTGAACAGGCGGGGTCTGGGCCGGCGCGCGCCGCGCGAAGCCCGTCTCCTCCATCGATACCGCTTCAGCACGGCGCTCCACTGCGTCTTGAGACGCGAGAGCGCGTGCTAACATTGATTGTTATTACATCCCGTCATTCGATCAGCAAGCTAATGAACACCGAGACGTTTTCCACGCCACCCCACACGCTTGTGATTGCGTCGCGAGAGAGCCGCCTGGCCATGTGGCAAGCGGAGCATGTGCGATGTGCGCTGCACAAATTATATCCATCTTGTGACGTAAAAATCCTCGGAATGACAACACGTGGCGATCAAATTCTCGATCGCACTTTGTCGAAGGTTGGTGGTAAGGGCCTCTTCGTCAAGGAACTGGAAGCCGCGTTGGCCGACGGCCGCGCCGACCTCGCCGTGCATTCGCTCAAAGACGTGCCGATGGCATTGCCCGAGGGCTTCGCGTTGTCCACCATCATGGAGCGCGAAGATCCGCGCGACGCGTTGGTCTCCAACACGTACGACTCGCTTGCCGCGTTGCCGGAAGGCGCCGTGGTCGGCACCTCCAGCCTGCGTCGCGAAGCCATGCTGCGCATGCGCTATCCGCATCTCGTAGTGCGGCCATTGCGCGGCAATCTGGACACGCGCCTCGCCAAACTCGATCGCGGCGATTACGCGGCGATCATTCTGGCGGCGGCTGGTTTGAAGCGTCTGGGTCTCGGCGAGCGCATCCGCGCGTTGCTCGATCCCGAAGACAGCTTGCCCGCAGCGGGGCAGGGCGCGCTTGGCATCGAGATTCGCGCCGACCGTGCGGACCTCGCGGCATGGCTCGCGCCGCTGCATCACGAACATACGGCGGCTGCCGTTGAAGCGGAGCGCATGGTTTCGCGCGCGCTCGGCGGCAGTTGCGAAGTGCCGCTCGCCGCGTATGCCACCTGGCACGATGGCGCACTGCATCTGCGCGGCATCGTCGCGACGCCGGACGGCCAGCGCGTGTTGAGCGCGCACGCTTCGGCGCCCGCGCCTACCGTCGAGCATGCGCTCGCGCTCGGCCAGGAAGTCGCGGACGCGCTCGCGCAGCAAGGCGCGATGGACATCGTTCGCGCACTCGGCACCGCCGGCGGCGCCGCTGCGGCGGACAGCGCGGTGACCGGCGAGTGATGGCGGCCGATACTCCCGGCAACGCATCCCCAGCCGTCGACAAGGCGGCGTTCACGGTCGTGATTACACGACCGGCCGGTCAGTCGAACGAACTGATCGCACGGCTCGCCGAAGTCGGCCTCGCCACGCTCGATTTTCCATTGATCGACGTCGCACCCGTCACGGACGACGCTCCATTGCGCGCGGCGCTGAGTTCGCTCGAACGTTATGCGCTCGTCGTGTTCGTGTCGCCGAATGCCGTCGATCACGCCTTCGCCCACAGCGACACGATCTGGCCGCATGCGCTGCCGATCGGCGTGGTCGGTCCCGGCAGCGTGCAGGCGCTGGCGCGCCACGGCGTGAGCGCGCCGGCGTACAACGTGATCAGCCCGCCCTCCGGCGCGGATGAAGAAGCCGCGCGTTTCGATTCCGAAGGCCTCTTCGCGGCGATCGATCTGGCGCTCGGCGCAACGAACCTGGAAGGCAAGCGCGTGCTGATCGTGCGCGGCGACGGCGGCCGCGAGTGGCTCGCCGAGCGTCTGCGTGAAGCCGGCGCCGAAGTCGAGACCGTCGCGGCGTACCGGCGCCTCGTGCCGGAACCGTCGATAGGCGGCTGGGCGCGCGTGCACGAACTGCTCGCGGGCGAACCGCACGCGTGGCTGCTCACCAGTTCCGAAGGCGTGCGCAATCTGCACGAACTGGCGCAAGACCACCTCACCGTCGACGAAATCGTGCAGCTCAAACGCGCCACGCTTGTCACGCCGCATCCGCGAATTGCGCAGACCGCGCGGGCATTGGGTTTTGATAGCATTACGGTGTCCGGCGCGGGCGATGAGCGCATTGTCCGCACCCTGCTTGCCGCCGTCCCGACCGTAGTTCAACCGGTACCGTCCAACCCGGCTCATTCACCGGCTAAATCACGCATGACTGAAACGAACGCATCCACGAACGCTTCACCCCAGCCTGCCGCGACCACTGCGTTGCCGCCGAATCCACCCTTCACGCCCTACGAAGCGCAAAAGCGTTCTAGCGCGAGCGGACCGCTGCTGTGGTTTGTCGTCGTGATCATTGCTTGTGCCGCGGGCGTGGGCGGCTATGCGCTCAATCGCAAGGTGGAGCGCACCGAGCAGCAACTCGTGCAGCGCCAGCAGGCCAACGACACGCAGACCAACGAACTGCGCATCAAGACGGACCAGGCGCTCGCCACCGTGCATCAATCGGACTCGCAGGTCGCGCAACTGGAAGGCAAGCTCGCCGATGCGCAAAGCGCGCAGCAGGCGCTGCAACAACAGTACGCGGATCTCGCGCGCAATCGCGACGACTGGACGCTCGCCGAAGTCGGCCAGATGCTCTCGGCCGCCAGCCAGCAGTTGCAGCTCACCGGCAACACGCAGCTCGCGCTGTTCGCGCTGCAAAGCGCCGACACGCGACTCGCCGCGTCGGACAGCCCGCAAGCGGTCGCCGTGCGCAAGGCGATCGCGCAGGACATCGACAAGCTGAAGGTCGCGCCGTCCACCGACCTCACGGGTCTGGCCATCAAGCTCGACAACGCGATCGACCACGTGGACGACCTGCCGCTCTCCGGCGAAGCCCCGATCCCTCATGCCACGCCGCAAGCCGCAACGTGGGCCGATACGGCCAAGGTGGCCGCGGCCACCGGCGAGCCGCGCTGGAAGGTGTGGTGGCGCGAGGTGAGCACCGGCATCGGCCAGCAGTTGACGAGCCTCGTGCAGGTGCGCCGTATCGACAATGCCGACGCGATGCTGGTCACGCCCGATCAGGGCTACTTCGTGCGCGAGAATCTCAAGCTGCGCTTGCTGTCCGCGCGTCTTGCCTTGCTCTCGCGCAACGAGACCACGCTGAAGTCCGACCTGCTCGCCGCGCAGAATGCGCTGACGCGCTACTTCGACAATTCGTCGAAGAAAACCCAGACCGTGAGCGATCTCGTCAAGCAGGTGCAGGCGGGCTCGGCCGCGGTTGAACTGCCAAATCTGAGCAACAGTTTGCAGGCCGTCAATCAATACCGGAGCCGAGGTTAATCATGGCGATCCGGGGACTTCTATGGCTTGCATTGCTGTTCGCCATTGCCGTGGTGCTGGCGGTGGTGGGACGCTTCGATATGGGGCAGGTGCTGCTGATCTATCCGCCGTACCGCGTGGACATGTCGTTGAATCTGTTCGTGGTCGGACTGGTCGTGCTGTTCATCCTGCTGTATGCGCTGCTGCGCATCTTCCGCAATATCTGGCGCATGCCGCAACGCGTGGCCGCGTATCGCGCGCGTTCGCGTGTCGCGAAAGCGCATGCCGCGCTGCGTGATGCGATCGGCAACCTGTATGCCGGGCGTTTTTCGCGCGCTGAAAAGGCGGCCAAAGACGCGCTCGCGAATGGCGACAACAAGGGCGCGGCCGGTTTGATCGCGGCTACTGCCGCGCATCGCATGCATGAATATGCGCGGCGCGACGAATGGCTCGCGCAGATCAACGAAGCCGACTGGCAGGACGCTCGCCTGATGGCCACCGCCGACATGCGCGCGGATGGCCGCGACGCGGACGGCGCGCTGACCGCGCTGACCGAAATGCAGTCGCAGGGCGCGCGGCGGATTCACGCGCAGCAGATCACGTTGCGCGCGCAACAGCAGTTGAAGAACTGGGGCGAGGTGCTCAAGCTCGTCAAGACGCTGGAAAAACGCGAAGCGATTCATCCGGCCGTGGCGGTGCGCTTGCGTCAGATCGCGGCGGAAAACCTGTTGCGTGACCGGCGCCACAATGCCGACGCGCTGCTGGAGTTGTGGAATTCGCTGTCGGCCACCGAACGCCATTCGCCGCGTCTCGCGGATCTCGCCGCCGAGTTGCTGGTGGCGCTGAACCGTCCGCAGGAAGCGCGCAAGATCGTCGAGGAAGCGCTGGCGCAAAACTGGGACGCGCGTTTGCTGCGCCGCTATCCGGATACGGCGGGCGGCGACGCGTTGCCGCTGATTCAGAAGGCCGAAGCGTGGCAGAAGGATCGTCCGGAAGATGCGGACCTGATGTTCGCGCTGGGCCGCTTGTGCCTGCATCAGCAACTGTGGGGTAAGGCGCAATCGTTCCTCGAACGCGCGCTGAAACTCGCGGACAACGAGACGCTGAAGATTCGCTCGCATCGCGCGTTGGCGCGTTTGCATGAACAGCTCGGCGATACGGAGAAGGCGAGCCAGCATTATCGCGAGAGTGCGTTGGCGATGAATATTGTTTGAGGGTTTTTGGGGCGGCGTATCTGTTCTTGGTGCGCTGCTTTGAGGGCTTGAGACGGCTGGTTTTTTAGTTCGTGAGTTGATGGGTTGATGGCCGCAGCGGATGCTGCGGCCATTTGTTTTTGTGCCGGCGGTTGCCTGTTAGGCGAGGCTCGATTTGATCGCTCGGTACGGTCTTAGTGCGGCGCGGTGGACGGCTGTTGCACGGTCGCGGACGGCGACTCGATCACGCTTTTCGTGGAGGGCTTTTTGCGGGGCGACGCTTTCGTTGCTTCGATGGACGCCTCTGCTCGCTGCGACGCTTTAGTCAGCAAGTTCGTCGCATGCTGCGCCGTGAGGCGGCTGCGCGCGACGCCCTTCGCGTCGAGTGCAATCACCTGGAACAACTCGCGGTCGTATTCGAGATCCTGCTGATACTGCTCGGCCGTGTCCACCAGCAATTCGAGCAGCGTCTGACGACGCTTTCTTTCGTCGTGGGTAATCGCAGGATTTCTAACTATCGATGACGCCAGTGTGATCAACGTGTCCAGTTGACCCAGCTGCCGGTCGCATAAGTCGAACGCGGAAAGGGCAAGCTTTTCGTACTGGAGGGCGTCGACGGGCGGACGCGAAGCCGGTTGATTTTTGACGGGCCTGGTCATGGTGCGATCTCCTTGTTGGTGGGGTGGATCGCCCGGACACGCTTCTTTGGAGGAGGGGTGAGCGGGCACGAAGTAGGGTTGACAGACCGGGGCATAAACAAACCGGCGAGCCTTGCGGCTCCCCTACCAAGGCCCGCCCATTGAAATATAGACGTGCAGAGGTAGTCGCACGACCCGCCTGGGCGGGTGTGCGGTTTATGCCACAGGCTGTCAAACCTGGTCGCTGGGTGTTTCCCGACGACTTGATAATTATAAGGGAGTGGGGCTGTCTCGGATTTAGTCTTGCGGTTAAATGGTGGGATTGGCTGAAGGGATAAGGGGGAGCGGGGCGGGGGATCTGACGATGCTTCAAGTATCAACTTCAAGTTCATCGAAGGCCACGGGCCTTAGTGACTTGTGGTGCTTCACTCGATCCCTGCCAAGCGAGGTCCCCGGCATTTAGGAGCGAGGAGAGCTGAAGTCAACCCTGACCGGTCGATACCCTTACCATGCGCCGAACGGTCGCTTACGAGGTACGAGCGCTGCCACGCCACTCCAAATTGACAGCCAGCGCAATGGCCGAAGCCGCTTTCAGGTACCTGCCGGTGGTTCGAACGTATCCGCATTTTTGAGTGCGCGGTGGATCGACCTTGCCTCACTCGCGCGCGTGATGATAAGAGAAGAAACGTATACAACGCGATAGCGGTGTTTGAGAAAACAGAATCCGTTTAGCCAATAATCATTCACACGATTGGAAATTCTAGGGTAACCTCGCCGCCTATACATCTTCGATGAACGGTCTCAGCTTGAGAACGTTAGGCGACACCCGGTGGTCGAGCAGTGGCTCTCGCGTAAAAATGAGGCTTGGCCCTTCGGGATCATAGGTCATCCGATCAACCAAGACATTTTCGGATACTGTCGGCATCTGGGTCGCAAGGCGAGCATAATTCTTGACTGTCCATCGAATGACTGCCCGATGTAATGAGTTAGTCGGAGCAGTGAATTCATTTCCGTGCACTATCAAGCCCATCACGTTTAACATCAACCCCAAAATACGGCTGCTTTGATAGTTCCAGTGTCCGGTAATTTCTTTGAGCAGTAAGCGGCGGAGTTTAAATCGAACCATCTCAACAGCCGGTCCATCTGCTTCAAATTTCCCAAAAAACTCGTTCCAGACATAGTTCCGTTGAACAAGCCAGCACAATTCCCGCGGTTCTTTAATGGCCGACGCACTGGATATCAGCTCGAACATTAGCCCCGCAATCATGTCACATACGTCCTTGCTATGATCGCTCTTGGCCCGTCTCGGCACGATAAACGTCTTGTCGAAATGCTTGTTTAAGATCTTCACGACATCCATGACAAAGGTCACTGCGATTCGGAGCTTGCGGAGCTCATCGTCATCCCAAGCGTCCGTTGGCTTACCGTTAAGCTTGTACAGCGAATTAACGGAACGCTCGACGTGATTGAAAGCACCACCTATTATTGGATCATAACTTGAACCTACTCCGCTACTGATCGCGCTTTCGATAGTTACTAAATTCAGTCGGCAGAACGCTTCCCACTGAGCGGAATCCCAGCGACGCTGTTCTTCGAAATCCATATTGAAGACTTCCCGAAGCGAAGTTACCAAAGGGTAGTCTTCGTAGATGGCTCTCGTGATGGGCTTCTGATGGCCAAAGAACCCGGTGTAGTACCCGTTGGTCTCATGAAATGCGAACGAGTCTTTGTTTGCGATGGCCGCCGCGGTGAAGTTTTTTGCGAAGGTGCCAAGCGCAATGTGATGACGATTCTGCGCGCGTACTTCGTCAAACAATTCCGTTGCGATGACTGGGGCGGAAACGACGACATGTCGACAAAACCGCTTATCGGCAATAATCAACAGAATTTCGTGAGCACAATCTCGCGCTAAGAACTCCCTGCTGGGCTTCTGCTGGTATCGAGGAGCCATTTGGGAAGCGGTCTGTGCCTCATGGCGAAGCCAAGCGTGCTTCACGATCGCGCGCGCTGAGCGCGCCAACTCGTCGGCGACCTCCGGAAGCTCCGTTGGCGAGCTTCGCAAAACCGCACGGTATACCTCGCGGGCAAATCGGAATGCATTCCACCTGGAATAGGTGGGCGGCTTTATAAACGCATACCACACCCACACCATAAAGTTGGCGAGGAAAATAAGGCCCAGTAGCGCCTGCCAACCTGCGGATGAAAGCCAGCCCTCAGGGACCAGCCATTGCTTGGCTCGCCATAAGTCGGTCACCAACGTGAGCAATCCAACAGCCCCGACAACCGAATATGTTGTAATTTGAAGCGGAATCGGTGCGGTTGCGACCCGAAACTTATAGCGCACGTCAGCGATGGTCCAAGCCAACGCCATCAGTGCCACGGCAGCGAGGTATTCCGCGAAGCCGAAAAACTTCGGCACATCCTTGGACAGATGAAAAAAACATACCGACCAGTAGCAATGGCTGGGCATTTGGATTGATCCTCTTTTGTCTTTGCAGTTATCGTAACAGGGATAAACCTAATCAATATCCGAGGAATCGACATGGGGTGATACCGTTACGAGTGGTTCGAGAGCTTCCAACGAAATATCACGTCAACCGGGAGCAACACCGATGGCAAAGCTGTATATCGTGTTCGATACGAACGCTATCTATAATCCTAATCACGAAGACCAGTTTTTTGCACCTGAGGCCGCGAGGCTCATTGAGGATCCCGCACACGCGCACCTTGACTTGATGTGGATCATTCCTCGAATGGTTCGTTTGGAACGCGAGTACGCGATGCGGAAAAAGGTGAAGCAGATAGCCGCCTTGGCGCGAAACATGCCGGCGCTTTTTGGTGAGACTTGGGTGGGCGACACCCAAGAGTTACACGGGCGCATCAGCCAACTCGCGGAGGCTGAGATGAAGCGGCTCAACGTGCAAGAGCGAAAGTGTGAGGCATCGTTTGTGGACTGGAATACCCTGATGGATGCCGCGGGCTCCAGACTGCCGCCCTTCGATCCGAATGAAGACAAAGAGAAGGGTTTCAAGGATGCAATGGTAGCTGAGACGTTCATTCAAATATGGGGTGATCTGCCGGCGCACGGCACTGACTCAATCGTTCTCGTCACCGACGACGCCGTGTTGAGCGAGCATGTCAATCAGCGAATCCGCCATAATTGGAAGGTGCTGAAGAACACTGATGAACTCAGTGCGGAACTGAACTTTTTAGCGTCTGACATTCCTACTGAAATCGCGGAAAAATTGCCGGCGCGGGCAAACGAAGTACTGATTGGCGCTGGTGAGTTTTGGGATAATGTTTGGCGCTTGTCGAATGCCAATTTTCCCGAGCATTTTTCAAAGGCAATTCCCGGCTTGTTCAATGTGACGCTCCGTCCGCAAAAATTCTCGCAGCCAAGTTTCGTAAGAAAAGACATGCGTCGGTTGTACTTTACATGCCGATATTCGGTCTATAGAGTGGCGCAGCGGCTTGTCCCTTCTGGACCGTATCCTGAGGGGCTGCTCACTGATCAAGATTTAATTACCGTTGGGCACGGTTTGACGGGTATTGATCAAATTTTCCCAAGTGCTATCCAATCGGACGACGCTACTCCGGGGGAAGCCATTCCGATGCCGCCCGTTGCCCAAGTTCTTCCTCGCAATGGATTGTTCGGTCTCGGACCAACCATCCCAACGGAAGCCTCTCTGCGGCTCGTCCAATATCGATTGCCCTTTGTGAGCGTTGGATTGACGTGGAGTACGGAATTCGACGTCAAAGGAAAGGGGAAGGATGTCGCAATTACGATGTCGAGGCCACGTTTAGAAAGCCTAGATTCGGTGGAATTTGTCGGGTCTGATGTTGCACTCAACTAAAAGCGGCAGGTCGTAACGCTACCTCTATCCATCGGTGAAGTTGCTCGAAGAGCTCGTGCGACAAGATGGACGAAATAGGCGTTGCTCAGCAAGTCAGCAGCCATTCGGAGCGCTAGATAGCGTTACGATCGGCGAGGAACGGGCAGCCTCGCAGAAGCGCCTCGGCGACCGCCTCAAGGAACTCATCCAATCGCGCTCCTCGGCTACGAACACGCTGGGCCCATTCTTTCGCGACCTTCCTGTAATACGCACGTTGTTCTGCTTTCCACCCTCCATTCGGGAACACCAAGTCGTGCATCCCGGTCAGAAAGACGCGTTCGATACCGAGATCCGCAAATTTTTCAAAGTGGTGAATCTGGTTGCGCTCCCGAATTTCTTGATCGAATTCCTTGGCGAATCGTTTGATGAATGGACCGAATTGAATACCATGTTTGGGCACCAAGACGTCGACAGCGTCGACTAAATGCTTCAGGCGCTCCTTGAACTGATAAATACGACTGAAGTACAACTCGCAGACGTTGCTTAGGTGTTCATGCCGAGTAACGGGTGAGCCATTGAACGGAAAGCGGCGGAAGTAATACTCACAGGTCTTTATGGAGAGCACGAGGTCGCACAATTCGAGGTAACGAATGACAACGGCATGTTGCAGGTCCAATTCAGGGGGCAGTGCAATCGGCTTCTCCTTGCCGCTCGGCTCCGAAAAAATGCCGTCGAGGTCCATCGCGGCTACCAAGTTCGAAACTCGTGCCTCCCGCCAACCGGGGACGGCGTTAAGCCTCGCGATGAAGCTGCTTATCGCGTCCAGCATCTGCGCGCTTGCTGATTTTTTAGATTCAGATGTCTTGTTTTCCATTGCAGCCACATTTACGGTAGACAGCACACGAGTTTGTCAACAATGTATTCACCAATACTGAACGGCCGATTGTGGCCGAACTGAGCCCGGCGACGACAGGCTCTGATCGACCCATACCCGACATCGGTAGTACTGGTTTGGGCGCCCAGAAGCTGACGCTCGTACAGTCGAGTAACGAAGGCGATGTCACCGCAGGCCCGTGCTCTCGATGGAGGTTGGATGGCGATTAAAGATCTGCGGACAGTCGCCCTCGTGCCGCTGCATTGCAGTCGACCGCTGTCGATACCTAGGGCTTGGATTCAATTCCGCCCTCGACCAAAAGCTCCGGTACTTTGCTCTCTGCGAACAACGTCCGCAACAACCGTCCGAAACGGTTCTCTTTCTCGGCTCTGACGATGCGCCGGCATGCTTCCAAGAAATTCATCCCAGCCTGGCCGAAGTGGTTCTCGTACATTTGGTTCTGCTCGAGAATGTCCAAACCTTTAAGTACGAAAAGCTTGAAATCACGACCTTTCATCGTCCGCATCGCAGTCTCGAAATCGTCGATCGTAGCGGCTCTCATCGCCGCTTCTTCCCGATGGCCCCAACCGCTGTTCTCAAGAAGATACTTGATGGCATCGACGACGGTCGCACTGTGAATTCGAGCATCGCGCGCATTGTCGACTGCCGCCTTAAGTTTTGGGTGTAGCGGCCGACGGAACGGTGATTCACCGAATTCGGTGTTGTCGGCGATGGTCGCGAAGTGAGCCAACCAACCATCAATCAAATCTTCTTCAAGTTTGGCACCGCCAGGCAGGTCGGCCATCTGTTTTCCGAGCGCCGTGACAGTGTAGGCGTCAAGGTCGGCGACTCTGGCGATGAGCTTGACCGCATCAGCTACGAGATCGTCGTCGCAGTCTGTGACGTCCCAATAGCAACGTTCAAAGAATGCTTGCGCGAGATTTCTAGATTCGGTGCGATTCTCGTTGTCCTGGTAGCCTTGGACGATGGCCTCAATCGCCTGCGCGTCGTGCCTTCCGTCGCAAACAAAGGCGACAACCAGTTCTTCAAATTCGTCCGAAGAATTGATTCCTAACTTTGACAGCAGAACTTTCCATGCGGCTGGCGTTGAGTCCTCGGCTTTCTCCTTGAACGCATCGCCTTCCTGCCCGAGGTAGCGCCTCATAAAGTCGCCAGAACCGCGGTTGTAGCCTGCAACATACTCCAGAGTCGGCCCGTCCTTGATGGCTTTGTTTGCAAGAGCAGAAATGAGCACAATCGATGGAACAGTTCGTGCCTGTATCGCGAGAGGCATGTCCCCAGTCGCACCGAGGAGCCGAACCACAAGACGGTAAGCCTGACGGATGACCCGAATATTGGTGATCCCGCAGGCGTCCACCGCAGTCCTGGCCGTCGCGCGGTAAGGGCTATCCAAGTTCGGAACCGCGATGTCAAACGCCTCCCCAGGTGTCGGCGTGAAACGAAGTTCTTCTTCGACCACCTTCTCTCGGAACGCCGCCCAGAGCGCGCTGTCGGTAGTTGCGGAGAACTGATCCGAGTTGAGAATCAAGAGGAATCGCGTACCAAAATTCTGAGAGTATTCGTCAACGAAGCCTAGGACCTCGTCAACCGACAACGAGGCGTGCTTGCGCTCGATATCGTCGACGACTACGAATCGGTTGCGCAAGGCGACAGGAACTGCTACCAGCGCAAGCTCGTCGAGCGCCGAAAACCCTTCGTGGACCTTCTTCAAGGCGTCGACGCTGACCTTCCAAGTCTTCATCAGACCTTCTGTCAACGAACTGCTGTCTCCGCCTACTGGGAGCGCGCTTTGGACCACCTTGAGCTTGAGCTGATTGATGTCTTTCACGCCAAAGAGGGACACGTAGCGCGCGCCTTCGACAATTGGGTCCTGCGACTCCTTGCGAATCTCGTTCCAGAGGTGGGTTTTGCCGGTGCCCCAAGCGCCTGTCAGCGCGATGACTTTTAGGTCGGCATTGCCGACGAGCGAGATCAACTGCGTTTTAGATTGTTCGATCGTCATTTGCTTTATTCGGTCCTGAACCCAGCAGGCGCTCCTGCCAGTACGACGTTTGGGTTGCATCACTGGCGCACTCGACCAGCCAACTCGTGTGAAGATTTTTCGAGATTCGAAGGGAACGCGTTGTCATTTCAATTCCACGCCAACACCGGTCCACCGCGAGTTTATCGGCCGCTCCGAATCTGCCATTCTCGACCGGCAAAAGATGGCCGGCTCCCGCCCTCGGCGCAGTCGGCCAACATCCGTCGAAGCCGACGTATTCGGTGGCAAAGTGATTGCTCCTTCGCACACCCACGGAAAGCCTCAACAGGAAATTACCGCCAAGCCCCGCCTCTCAAAGCCTCACTTATTAACCATCTTCGCCGGCACACTAATAGCCAGCAACCCACCCAGCACCATAAACGCCGCCAACATATACATCCCCGAATCATTCGCAGCCGTAGCCTGCTTCAACCACCCCACCGCATACGGACTCAAAAACCCCGCCAGATTCCCAATCGAATTAATCATCGCGATCCCAGCAGCCGCCCCAGTCCCCGCCAAAATCGCCGTAGGCAAACTCCAAAACAACGGCAAGGTAGTAAGAATCCCCATCGTCGCAAGCGTAAGCGAAGCCATCGCCAACACAGTGTTATGCGTCCACACGACCGAAAGCACCAACCCAATCGCCCCCGCAAACGCCGGCAGCGCAATATGCCACCGCCGCTCCCGCTTCCTATCCGCACTACGCGACACAAACACCATCGCCACCACAGCCCCCGCGAACGGAATCGCCGACAGCAACCCAATCATGAAAGCATCCGTCACCCCAGTCGCCTTAATAATCGTCGGCAACCAGAAGCTCACCCCATACAACCCCATCACAAACGAGAAGTACGTCAGACTGAGCATCAACACCCGCCCACTCGTGAGCACCTGACGAATCGGCATGTCATGCTTGGTCGCTTCCTCCGCGGACACATGCCGCTCGAGCAACTGCTGCTCTTCCTTGGTCAGCCACTTCGCCTTCGAGATCCGATCGTCCAGCATGGCGAACACCATGATCCCGACGATCACCGAAGGAATGCCTTCGAGCAGAAACAGCCACTGCCAGCCATGCCAGCCGTTCAAGCCGTTAAAGGTCTTCAGGATATAACCCGACACCGGGCCGCCGATCACACCCGACAACGCAATCGCCGTCATGAACCACGTCGTCATGCGACCACGCCGATGCGACGGATACCAGTACGTCAGATAAAGAATGATCCCGGGAAAGAACCCCGCTTCAGCCAGACCAAGCAGAAAGCGCATCACATAAAACATCGTCGGCGTAGTCACGAACATGGTCAGCATGGAGATCACGCCCCACGACACCATGATCCGCGCAATCCACACCCGTGCGCCGACCTTATGCAAAATCACATTGCTCGGAATCTCGAAGATGAAATAGCCGACAAAGAAAATTCCCGCGCCGAATCCGTACACCGCATCGCTCAGCCCAAGATCGCTGGTCATTTGCAGCTTGGCGAAACCGACGTTGACGCGATCCAGATACGCGACCACGTAACAGAGCATCAGAAGCGGCGCGAGCCGCCAGGTGACCTTGCGGTAGGTGGCCTCTTCGAAAGTGGAAGGTGGCGCACCCGCGCCGGGATGGTGGAGCGGATTTGCGGGACTAGCCATGGTGTCTCCTCTTTTCTTGTGGAATTGAAGTACCGCCGTCGATCGATTCTATCCGCGCTCAGTGCTTTGCACGACGAATCGATACCGGGGGAAAACACTGACTGCCGCGAGGGCGGTGCAGCGGCCGCCCTCGCTGGAATGGTCCGACGCGGCGCTACACGCAGCGCCCGCCGTCCACTTCGAGACACACGCCGGTGATGAACTCCGCCTCGTCCGAGGCCAGATAAAGCGCGGCGTTGGCAATATCCTGCGGCGTCGAGAAACGCCCGAGCGGAATGCCGGCGAGAAAGCGCTGGCGATTTTCCGGCGTATCTTCCACGCCCATGAATTCGGACAGCAGCGCCGTCTCGCCGATCACCGGATTCACGCAGTTCACCCGAATCCGGTCCGGACCCAGCTCGACCGCCAGCGACTTGCTCGCGATAATCACCGCGCCTTTGCTGCCGTTGTACCAGACGAGCCCAGGGCGCGGCCGCACACCCGCCGTGGACGCAATATTGATGAAGCAGCCGCCGCCTTGCTCGCGGAAATACGGCACGAATTCCTGCACGCTCCAGTAGATGCTTTTCACGTTCACCGCGTAGACGCGGTCGAATTCGGCTTCCGTGACTTCCATCACCGGCTTGTTGCGATGCGTGGTGCCGGCGTTGTTGACGACGATCTGCACGCTGCCGAAGTCTTCGAGCGCGGCCGCGCGCAGCGTCTGCCAGTCCTCGCGCTGGGCGACGTTGCCCGCCACTGCGATCGCCTTGCCGCCGGCCAGCGCGATTTCGCTCGCCACGCGCTCGGCGGCCGGGCCGTTCAGATCGTTGACCACCACGTTCGCGCCTTCGCGCGCGTAGGTCTTCGCAATGCCTTCACCGAAACCCGAGCCGCCACCTGTGACGATGGCTGTTTTACCTGTCAACCGCATGATGTCTCCGTTGTTCGTTGTGGATGGTGATGCCAGTGCGTGCCGCGCCCGCTAACCGTGCCGGATGGCAATGGTCTTCAGCACGGTGAACCCATAGAGCGCTTCGAAGCCTTTTTCGCGTCCGTGGCCCGAATGCTTGACGCCGCCGAACGGCAATTCCACGCCGCCGCCCGCGCCATAGTTGTTGATGAACACCTGGCCGGAGCGTAGGCGGCGCGCGAGCCGCATCTGCCGTGCGCCGTCGCGCGTCCAGATACCGGCGACCAAACCGAATGGCGTGCCGTTGGCGAGATTCAAAGCTTCGTCTTCGTCGCTGAAGGACATAGCGGCCAGCACCGGTCCGAATACTTCGTCGCGCGCGAGGCGGTGGCTCGCGGGCACGTCGCGCAACAGCGTGGGCGCCTGATAGAAGCCGGCTTCCGGCGCTTCGGGAATCACCTCGCCGTGCGCCGCCATGGCGATGCCGTCGTGTTGCGCATCGTTGAGGAAATCCCACACGCGCCGCTGCTGTTTCGCGCTGATCAGCGGTCCGCAGTCGAGGTCGGCCTGCGAAGGGCCGACGCGCAACGCGTGAAACGCGCTGCTCAGCCGGTCGAGCAAGGGCTCGTAAATGGCTCGGTCGATCAGCACGCGGCTACCCGCCGAACAGGTCTGCCCGGCGTTTTGCACGATCGCCGACACCAGCACGGGCAACGCGGCGTCGAGGTCCGCATCGGCGAAAACGATTTGCGGCGATTTGCCGCCGAGCTCCAGCGTGACCGGCACGTGATTCTCGGCGGCCATTTGCGTGACGAGCTTGCCGGTATCCGGCGAGCCGGTGAACGAAATGTGATCGATGCCCGGATGACGCGCGAGCGCCGCGCCCGCTTCATGGCCGTAGCCGGTGACGATATTCAGCGCGCCGGCCGGCAAACCGGCCTCGGCGGCCAGTTCGGCGACGCGCAGCACGGAAAGGCACGCATCTTCGGCCGGCTTGACGACGCAGGCGTTGCCGGCGGCGAGCGCCGCGCCCACGCTACGCCCGAAAATCTGCATGGGGTAATTCCACGGCACGATATGGCCGGTCACGCCATGCGGCTCGCGGATGGTCAGTACCGTATAGCCGGTCTGGTAAGGCAGCGTTTCGCCGTGCAGCTTGTCCGCCGCGCCGGCGTAAAACTCGAAATAGCGGGCGAGGGCGGCGGAATCGCCGCGCGCCTGCTTGAGCGGCTTGCCGGTGTCGCGAGCTTCGAGTTGGGCGAGTTCCTCCTGGCGCGCGGCGACCAGCATGGAAAGCCGGTACAGAATGCGGCCGCGTTCGGCGGCGCTGGCTTGGCCCCAAGGGCCTTCGAACGCGCGGCGCGCGGCGTGCACGGCAGCGTCGATATCCGCCGCGGTGCCGCGTGCGAGTTGGGTAAAGGGTTGGCCGTCAGAGGGATCGAGTACGGCGATCGTCTCGCCGCCTGATGCGGCGGACCATTCGCCGCCGATGAAATGCCGGGCTTCTTCCATGCAGGCTCCTTGAGGTGTCACGAGCACCGCGCGGCGGTGACGTGGTGTTCACAAACGAGAGGCACAATCGAGAGACGCCCGACGATTATCGCCCCGATGTTCCGAGGGATGCCATTAGGTGATTGGCTATAATGGCGTATTCAGCACTGTCCGGCCGCAGCGCCGCTGCTCGAGGCGAGTTTTACGTTGCATCCCGTTCGAGCAAGCGCGCCGCACGCCGTGTTCCGAATTCCATCCCGACCAGAGAGCGCTCATGAGCTTCAATAACGTCCCCGCAGGCAAAGACCTTCCGCAAGATTTCAACGTCATCATCGAAATCCCGGCGCAAAGCGATCCGGTGAAGTACGAAGCCGACAAGGAAACGGGCCTGCTCCACGTCGATCGTTTCATCAGCACGGGCATGCGCTATCCAGCTAACTACGGCTACATTCCGCAAACGCTGTCGGGCGACGGCGACCCGGTCGACGTGCTGGTGATCACGCCGTTCCCGCTGCTGGCTGGCTCCGTGGTGCGTGCCCGCGCACTCGGCATGCTGCAAATGACCGACGAATCCGGCGTGGACGCGAAGCTGGTCGCCGTCCCGCACGACAAGGTCTGCCCGATGACCGCAAGCCTGAAGTCGATCGACGACGTTCCGGCGTACCTGAAAGATCAGATCAAGCACTTCTTCGAGCAATACAAGGCGCTCGAGAAGGGCAAGTGGGTGAAGGTCGAAGGCTGGGCGGATATCGAAGCCGCGCACAAGGAAATCACCGAAGGCGCGGCGAACTACAAGAAGTAAGCTGCGTCACGTTTGGTGGACAAAAAAACCGCGCGAGCCTGCAAGGGCCGCGCGGTTTTTTCATTTGCAAGTCGAAGCGGGAGGCCGGCGCGTTACATAGTCTTCAGAAGGGAGCATAGACGTAGCGCATCGATTGGATGAACCGAATGCATTTTTATAATTAGGGGTAAACCCTTATCATGGGGCAGCCGATGCGCTCACGTTGTTTCGCCGGCCTTTCTCAATGCGCTGATGCGGCGCCAATCCCTGTTCTTCTGAGCCCACCGTCCGGATGCTGAATCGCAAGTCCAACCCGTCGTCGTCTTCGCTGCGCTGGTCGAACTGGCTGTATGCCGTCGCGAGCGCGATCTATCGCAAGCGGCCGGTCTGGATGGTGTCGTTTTCCACGAGCGAGGCCAGTCTGTCGGAAGGCTTGAGAGCGGCTTGCGCATCCACGGCCATGCTCGCGCTGGGCAATGTGCTGCATGAACCGATGTTCGCGTGGGCCGCCATCGGCGCCTTCTGGACCTGTCTCGCCGATGCCGCCGGCTCCAACCGCGCCCGCTTTGCATCGATGATGGGCTTCGCGGTGCTGTCCACGGTGTGCGGTGGCTTGACCTCTTTCGCGTCCGCAGAGGGAACGGTGGTCGCCGCGCTCGCGGTGTTGCTGTTCACGAGCCTTGGCGCGTTCGGCAGGATCTGGGGCGCGGCTACATCGCAGGTGACGATTCTCGTGGCGACCGCCTGCGTCGTGATGGTCGATCGGCCGATGCACGATGTGCGGCAAGGTATGGCGTTTCTCGGTATCTACCTGGTCGGCTGCCTGTTCGCTGTCGCGCTGAGTCTGACGGTCTGGCGCATTCATCCGTTCGGTACGAGCCGCTCGACGCTGCGCGCCGTGTATCTGCGTCTGGCCGATATCGCGCTGGATAGCGCGCGGCTGCTCGAACGGCGCGCGGCTCGCGGCGAATGGGCCACGCATGCGGCGAAATTTCGCGCCGATGCCCGAGCCGCGCTCGAACGCTCGCGCAAAGTGCTGGCGCGGGTGCCGGCGTCGAGAACGGGCGGCCGCGAAACCTACGACACGCTGCTCGGCTTGCTGACCGACGGCGAAGCGTTGTTCGCTTACCTGATCGCCGTGTCCGGCGCCTGTGAGCGAGCGCCGGATAACGCATGGCGCGCGAAACGCGCGGCGCGGCTGCTGGCCGTGATGGGCGACTTGCTGCGCGACATCGGCGCAGCCGTCAACGATGCGCAGTGGGAGCGTCTCACTGCTTTGCAATTGCGTTTGCGGCGCTTTGCGAAGCGGCTCGAAACCGCGTTGTCGGAACCGGTGTCGCTGAAGTCCGATTTCGAACTGGTCGACTTCGCGCCGGTGTATGCGCAGCCCGAAGGTTGGCGCGACAGCGCGACGCGCCTCTTCACGCGCATTTGGGCTACGTTCAAGGCGAACCTGTCGGTCGAATCCGTCGGCTTGCGGCATGCGGCCCGCGTCGGCGTGACGACCACCGCCGGCTTTCTCGTGATTCGCGCGCTCGGGCTGCCGTTCGGCTACTGGGCGACCATGGCGACGCTGCTGATCTTGCAGCCTTCGATTGCCGCGACCTGGCCGCGCAGTATCGAGCGGGCGGCGGGCAGCATCGTCGGCGGCGTGCTGGCGGCGGCGATCGGCTACGCGATCCATTCGCCGCTCGGCATTTCCCTCGCGGTGTTTCCGCTGGTGATGGCGACCATGGCGCTGCGTCCCGTGAGCTACAGTCTCTTCGTGCTGTTTCTCACGCCGACCTTCGTGCTGGTGGCCGACTTCGCGACGCCGGGCGCCAGCGAATTCGTCTATGCGATCACGCGGCTCGGCAACAACGTGCTGGGCTGTGTATTGGCGCTGCTGGCCACGTTCTATCTATGGCCGACGCGCGAAAAGATCGACTACCGCGCGTATCTGGGCGAAGCGGTGCGCGCCAATCTCGCGTATCTGCGAGCCGCGCTGGCGTCGCCTCGCCGCAGCGAGAAGGAAATGGAGCGCTTGCGCCGGGCCGCGGGTCTGGGCAGCAATAACGCGGAAGAAGCGATCGGCCGGATGCGCCTTGAGAAACTCGAGGACTCGATGGCCGATACGGTGACGCTGACGGTGCTGAGCGTGTTGCGAAGAATGGCCGGCACCGCGACGCAACTGCGTCTGAGTACCAACCGGCGCGACACGCACGACGAACTCGACGCGTGGATCGCGACCGTGAGCGCGGATATCGACGCCGCATTGGATCGGACCTTGCGGCCGGTGCGTCACGCGCTGCCGGCGCGGGATGGGCTGACTTCGCTGGAAGCGGATGCGGTGGGCGAGCTTGCGCTGATGCATCGGCTGCTGAATGAGCGGATGCGGGAGGCGAGGGGGTAGCGAGCCTGAACGAAGCCGAACGGCCTTCGTTCAGGACGCGCCGGTTGCCTGTTCCGTTCCCTCATCAACAACCACTTCAGGCTCCGGCAACGGCATCACAGACTCAAGCGTGCGCAATCCTGCCGCCAACGCCCGTTTCTCCGATGCCGTGAGCCGCTTGACCCAATACTCGGCGCGCGACGCGCTCGACCGGTCCGTCAATTCAAACGACGCCAGCACCCGCAACGGCTTGCGCGAACGCGTATAACGCGCGCCTTCGCCGCTGACGTGTTTATCGAAGCGCGCCTGCACATCGACGGCGATGCCGGTATAGACGCTGCCGTCCGAGCATTCGAGCAGATAAAGAAACCACGCCATAAACGCGCTTCAGCCTTTGAACGGATTGTGTTCGCGCAGCTCATCCACATACGCGTGGATGCTGTTCTTTTCGTTGTCGAGAAAGTGGCCGACCGCATCCGCGAAAGCAGGGTGCGCGAGCCAGTGCGCCGAGCGCGTCACCGTGGGCAGGAAGCCGCGCGCCATCTTGTGTTCGCCCTGCGCGCCCCCTTCAAACGCGCCGAGTTTTTCCTCGATGCAGAATTCGAGCGGTTGGTAGTACGCGGTTTCGAAGTGCAGGCACGGCACGTGTTCGAGCGCGCCCCAATAGCGGCCATACAGCGTGCCGCCGGTTTTCGCGTCGCGCTGATACACCACGAGTGAACTCGCGATCGGCTTGCCTTCGTATTCGGCGATCACGAGCAGCAGATTCTCCGGCATCGACGCGCCGATCATGCGGAAGAAATCGAGGTTCAGATACGGACTCGAAAAGTGCTCGCGATACGTCTGCCGATAACACTTGCTGAAGAAACGCCAGTCCGCGTCCTGAATGTCTTCGCCGCGAATCCGGCGCATCGTCACGCCGGCCTCCTGCACTTTGCGCCGCTCGGCGCGAATGTTCTTGCGCTTCTTCTGTTCGAGCGTGGAGAGGAAATCGTCGAAGTCGCGATAGCCGTCGTTCAGCCAGTGAAATTGCACGCCTTCGCGTTGCATCATGCCCATGTCGGTGAGCGCGTCGGCTTCCGTTTCCGTCGGAAACAGCACATGCAGCGACGACACGTCGGCCTGCTCCGCGAACGCCATCAGCGTGGCCGCCAGATGCTTGAGCGCATGCGTATCCGCCGATAACAACCGGTTGCCTTGCACGGGCGTGAACGGCACCGCGCACAGCAGCTTCGGGTAATACGGCAGACCGTTGCGCTTGTAGGCGTCGGCCCAGGCCCAGTCGAACACATATGTGGCCGGGGGCTTTTTGGCCTCTTTTTGTACGGGTAGCGTTGGGTGGGTTTGTGGCATTTATATGTCAATTACCTTTCAAATCCTACCGCGGCTAGCGAAATTACAAATCTTACAAATTGCTTTGGACGCTTGATTCAATTCGGCAGTTCTGCAGCTAGCCTGTCGCCGGTCTCCAACCACACCCGTTCTAGCTTGCTTTCTTGCGCGGGCGGCGCGCCTTGCCAAGGTGGTCGCACATTTCCTCGAACCACTTCTTCATGAAGGTTTGGTCTTCAGGCGAAAGTCGCTCGAGGCGCGCCGCGAATTCTAGCCCCACATCGACTGGTCGCGCTGACTCGCCTTGCAAGAGCTCCGCCACAGGCACCGCCAATGCTTCAGCTAGCTCGAACAAACGGGGCAGAGTTGGGAGAGCAGTGCCACGTTCGAATCGACTGATGGTCTCCACATGAACGTCTAGTCGCCGAGCCAGATACTCCTGTGAATATCCCCGTTCGATGCGAATTCGAGCGAGCCTAGGCCCGAGTCGATTATTCAGTGTGTGGTCTGGAGTCGCTGTCACTACTCAACATTCAGTGTCGTTGGTCAACGCGCATATTCCCTTCTTCTAGCATTTGATGTAACAACGTGATATGTTGGTATACAACGTTTTGCGTTGTTTTAGTTCTAATCTGAATTTCCCTTGGTCGTTCTGATGCTATTTACTGACAGTAGTTGGGAAGAGCCACATCCCATAAAGAAGAGGCTCATGCAGCCACTTCTTGCGTGGCGCTGCGTTGGATGGACGGACCTCACGCCGAACTTCTTCGTCGTAGCCTCCTCTCGCGGTGTGGACTGCGCGAGCGCGGATGGTTGGGTGGTGGACGGTGCCGAGGCGCTGATTCAACTGGTACTGCAACTTGGCGATGTCAGCTTTTCGGTTCACCTGTTGGCTCGCAATGAAGCTGACGCTTCCGTTACGCTCTGTCGAGTAAGTGGGTTGTGGCAGGAGGTTCAGGCCAAAGATGCTGACGTCGTGAGGTATTGGTATTCAACTAACGACGGGGAGGCGAGACCGTGTTTGCCTATAGCGTCCGGTAATCGTGTTAAGAGACCACGGTTGGTAAGCGTGATGAGCTTCGAAAACAGGTGAGAGCTCTCAGCAAATTTGCGTATCGCTGAATCGGCGACGAAAGGTTTTAGCCTCACTTAGGTAAAGGAATGAACATGCCGCGTTCTACGCGCGCGACAAAGCCCGAAACGTCGCCCCAAAACGAATGGGTGGAACATATCATCCATCGCGCTGCGATTGCCGCCATCCTATTTGACCCGAGAGTCGCCGAAACGCTGCTCGAAATTCCTGACGCGGCGCTTGGCCGCATGTTCAAGAATCATCTTTGCAAGGCCGTTGGCCAAGCTATGGTCTATGGCATCGACTTCCCTGCGCTTAGCGAGGAGGAAGATAGACTTCGCAAGCGTGTGAAACCTGAATCGGAACGGGCGCCAGAGAAAAAGCCTTCCCCCAGGTACCGTGATGCCAACACGAAGCGTT
This sequence comes from Paraburkholderia sp. RL17-383-BIF-A, assembly GCF_046028015.1. Classification (NCBI taxonomy): domain Bacteria; kingdom Pseudomonadati; phylum Pseudomonadota; class Betaproteobacteria; order Burkholderiales; family Burkholderiaceae; genus Paraburkholderia; species Paraburkholderia sp. RL17-383-BIF-A. The sequence goes on from NZ_JARESR010000014.1 coordinate 25,244, forward strand.
ATCCGCTTGTGCTCCAAGGGAAAGTGCTTCGGAAGCACGACTTCTGCATCTCGGCTGGCCTCACAGAAAAGAAGCTGGCTAAGCTTGTCGAATCGCAGAGACTATTTCCAGTCTTCTTTGGTCCCGAAGCCTACTACCCAGCGTTTTTTCTCTCGACCACGATTTTTCGCGACGACTTCAGAAGGGTCATACGTGCTCTTGGCAAGACCCACTCGTGGACAATGTTCGACTTTTTCACGACCCCAATCGCGTCCTTGAACGGTGCTACGCCGCTTCAGAGGCTATCGGCTGGAGATGTCGGACCGGTAGTGGAGGACGCTAAGAGCTTCGTGGAGCAATACGCTCGGCTGTTTCCGACGGAACAAGACCTCAGTTCATAAGTCTGTTGACCATGAAAGCGCTCTTGACCTTCTCCCTCAACAATTACGGACTGCTGGTCTTGACTGCGGCCGGCGCCGTCCTTACCTTGGTCGTGCTGCGCATCAAAAAGAGATACATCAATGAAGGAGTCCTGTTCCGACGACTGCCAGCTGCGGAGCATGAAGTCCAAGGGGAAAAGATGCGCTTTGACAACCATATCGACCTCGAGATTGCGCTTCGTAAGTTCCGTGAGCTGGGCTTGGAGGGCGGAGACTTAGGATATGCCTATTGGCATGAAGTCGGGCAGCTGCTGAAACAAGCGGTGGGCATGCAGTCGCGGATACATGAGCTCAGCAAAGAACTAGAACAATGTCGCGCGAGGCTCGCCAAAGCTGATTGATACGGAAAAGCGCAAGGCGCGAGGAGGCTTCAATGAAGGAAGGAATTGGTGTGGAAGAGCGGTTGTCAAGGAAATCGGGCAAGCCTTCTGAGGACTTGAGTTGCAACTGGCACTACAAAACGTCCCCGAGCTACGACGGCTCCGCGTCTACTGATGCGACAGGCAAATGGTGCATCTTTGTAGGCGCTGCCGAAGTGGACGAGGTGTGGAGCAAAACTAGCGGCGCTATCGAGAGCGACCAGTTAACGTGTGCCAAAGCGTCCACCGCTCTGCGCAGCATGGGTCGCATTGGGCACGTCATCTGCGTCTACATGCGTGACTGGGCGGATAGGCAGGACCTCATGCGCGCCCGCGAAGTGCTGCAGTCGCTGGGCTTCGTGAAGGAACTCGACTACAAGCGTGACATTGATACACGGAACAGGATTTACGGCCCTAGTGAGTGGTATCTGCGTGCGTAGCTAGCTGCTTGAATCGAATACCGGCGCTGTGCGGTACAAAGCGCCGCGAGAGACGCTGAGACGAATAATTCTTCATGGTGACGATGCCGAATACCGATATGCACGTTCCAGCCGAGTATATTGCGGTGAGCAAATTCCTATCGAAAATTTTGCGTCACGAGCCCCTGTTGGTTGGTGTCCAACTCGATAAGCATGGGTGGGTCTCTATTGATGTGTTAATACGCGCTATCGAACGTACTGCGCGAAGCCCCGGTGCATCAAAGCGGCTGAGGACGCTGCCGACCGTGACCAGAGAATTCATTGTGGCTGTGGTCGCTACGAGCGATAAACAACGGTTCACGATTTCATCGGATTGCAAGCGAATACGCGCTGCCCAAGGTCACTCTGTCGAGGTGAATCTCGGATATGCGGAAATGGAACCACCGGCCGTCCTCTACCACGGCACTGCTTGGAGTAACTGGAAAAGTATCGCCGTTGAAGGGTTGACGGCTCAAACTAGACACGCGGTTCATTTGAGCACGGATGTGGATATGGCAAAACAGGTCGGTGCTCGACACGGCCCTCCACTGGTACTGGTCGTGGATGCCGCCCAGATGCGTGCCGACGGGTACACATTCACGTGTTCAGACAACGGTGTGTGGCTAACGCAGGTAGTGCCCCCGGCATATCTTTCTCAGGCAAAGCAGCATACACAGGGGTCGAAGTCGTGAGCGTAGACTCCGGGCCCTCCGCACTTTCGTCGCAAGCGACAATCAATGGATGAACAATCGCGCATCGAAGAGCTGCTATCAAGGACGTCCGACAGGCCAGCCGAAGACTTCAGTCGAAGCTGGCAGATGCGGAAATCCCCTAGCTGCGGAATTATTTTCTCCGGACCTACGACAGGTAAGTGGTGCGTCTTTGCTGCTTCATCCGACTTCGACTCGGCATGGAGCAAAATCAAAACCGCTGTCGAAGAGGACAAGCTCTTGTTCGCCAACGTACCCTCAAGCTGCTTGACGCCTCTTTGTGAATGCGCGACGGAAACGACCCCCAACAGTCAAGAGGAAGATATGACTCCCCGACGTGTGCCCGATGATTTTCCGAGGGAGCCAGACCCAGGTTCTGTAACTGGGGTTCAACCTAAAGTTCTCGTTCGCGAAGTCTACGGGCGTTATCAAAGCGGTCTCTCGGAGGAGCAACTGTGGGTACGCTATGACGCGTGCGAGGACCTAGCTAGCCAGCTATCCGCGTATGCGTCGCGAAAAATTGCTAGCTCGGGTCTGCCGCCGGACGTGGCGTTGACTCGCGCCGAGAAAGGCGTGAGATTGAAGGTCGACGCTGGCGAATGGGACTTTTCGCAGGCGGAGGTGGCTTGGGTAATGAAGCGCACGCGACAACTTCTAATAGCTGCGACCGATGGGTAGCGCGCACAACCGCTGAGAAACCGCCGCGCTAAAACATCGTTGGTCGCTCCTCGATACAGCGTTGACCGACAGCGGTTCGCCTTAGGGCGTTCGCTGACTGCGCCAGCGTCGAGCGCAACGCAAGGAGCGTCGACACGGAAACTGACTGGTGCACACCCGAGCATCCAAGGGGAAATTCATTGCTGATTCGCGACTGACAACCAGAGGCCGCACCACCGTGCCTGCCGGAGTCAGAAAAGCACTGGGCTTGACGCCAGGTACGCGGCTGGTATGGCATGTCATGCCCGATGGCGAAGTCCTCGTAAGGGCAAAATCGAAGCCGCTTCTGGAACTGGCGGTTACCGCGGGCGAAATCCCCGGTCAGAGTGGTGACCATTGAGGACATGAAAGCGTGGCGACGGTATCCGTCTTTGACGGGGCGCTGGAGCACTCCCTCGATGACGCGCTATTGCACTTCAACCGCGCGGTCATTCTCGAAGAGCTGAAACGCTACGACGCTGCGGCGACAACCGCAGCCTGCCGTCACGATGAGTGTTTGACCGAGCGGGTGGGTATGCCAGTTCGAGCGAGCGCCGGGCTAGAATGTGACGCTTGCGCATGAGACACGCGCAGGAAAGGCGCTCGAAACATCCAGGTGCGGGTCGATGGACAACTCACGTTTAACTGTGCCTATCAGATGTTGAACGCAGCAATCGACGGGGCCGGCATGGCATTCGTGCCAGAGGACCTCGCGGAACCACATGTCGCCGCAGGTCGCTTGCTGTGGGTGCTGCCAGATTGGTATCCAACTTTCCCCGGACTGCACATCTTTTATCCCAATCGCCGTGAATACTCGAAGGCGCTGACTATCGTAGTGGACGCGTTACGGACAGCCGGCTAGTCGGCATCGCCGGCCTCAACGTATGTGAGCAGTTCGGCTCGCGCGCAGGTCAAGATTTAGTGGTCCGCCCATGCCCTTATTGTCGGCGGGTTCTGTGGATTGTAGTAACGGAATGCTGCTAGTTATTTTTTGCAGCAAGTGCGCCTCGACTTCGAGGCACTTGACGAAAACTGCCTCTACTATCGTCAAAAGAATCGCGCGTCCGTCTTGTTTCGGACGCGCCCAAAGTCACTCCTTGAATGGCAGTTCAATCCTGGACGTTCGCTCCAACTCGAACAGCGCTTTTCGGTAGCGCTAAAAGTATCGTGAGACCGCCTGCCACCATTATCGCGGCGATGACATAGATGCCGTTTGAGAGGCTGCCGGTGTGAGACTTGATGAAACCAAGAAGCGTCGGGCTCACGAACCCGCCGATGACACCAATCGAACTGACAAGGCCGATGCCGACGGCAGCGGCTTCCTTGCTGAGATAGGTCGGCGGAATAGCCCAGAATGCTATGCCCGCGCCGAACTGGAAGAAGGCGACAAAGCTCAGCACAACCAGACTTGCCACCAGCGAGGCATGGAGCTGCGTTGTGAACGCGAGGGCAATTGCTGCAACGACGAGCGCACCGCCTACGTGCCAACGGCGTTCCTTGAACCGGTCAGAGCTACGGGTGATGAAAAGCACACCTGCTGCGGCGAACACATACGGAATCGCCGAATACCAGCCAATCCGGCTGATGTCGCTGACGCCCAGACTTTTTATCATTGTCGGAAGCCAGAAGGTGAACGTGTAGTTGGCGCAAGCAGTGGCAAAGTAGATGAACGCCAGAATCCAGACCCGCGGGTCGGTCACAGCACGACGAAACTCAGTCGCCACGCTGGCATGCGTCGGCGCAGAGCCGGCCGCGTCAGACTCCAGAACACGCTGTACCAGAACCTTCTCTGAATCGTTCAGCCAGCCTGCCTCTGACGGCTTATTCTTCAATGCGAAGTAGCACACGATACCGAGTGCCGCTGTCGGGAGGCCCTCCAGGAGGAACATCCACTGCCATCCATTCAATCCGCCGACGCCCGTCATTGACCCCATAATCCATCCGGAAATTGGACCGCCGATGATTCCGGCGACCGGTATCGCGAACATAAACTGCCCCGTCACTGCGCCGCGTCGTGTGCTGGGATACCAGTACGTCAAGTAAAGAATAATTCCCGGGAAAAAACCCGCTTCGAAAAGCCCGAGCAAGAAGCGCACGATGTAGAACTGTGTTGGAGTGACTACGAACATGGTGGCCGCGGAAGTCACACCCCACAGGAACATGATGCGCAACAGCGTAAGCCGGGCTCCGATACGCTCGAGCAGCAGATTGCTAGGAACCTCGAACAACAGGTAGCTCAGAAAGAAGATGCCCGCGCCGAAGCCATAGACCGAATCGGAAAAGCCCAGGTCAGTCTTCATTTGAAGCTGTGCGTATCCGACATTGATGCGGTCGAGGAATGCCAGAAGATACGATACGAAGAGTAACGGCATTATCCGGAGAGAAATCTTTCGATAAACCGCGTCCTCGCTCATACTGAGCAGATTTCCGCCGGTTGGCATATCGACTGGTAGATGTGATGTGCGGGCCATGATGTCTCCATACCTTTGTGTCTCGCGTTCCTTCATCGCTGCAGGGATAGGCACACGAGACGTATGTCTTCCGGCGAGCAGGGCGAGTTGCTATAAAATTTGGCCCCTTGGTGACGTGGCTGTGGCAACGACAACTCACGCGCACCGAGACCGAAGATGAATTTGATTCGCAAGGTCAGAACGACACCTTGTCACGGCCCTTGAGCTTCAGGATTTCCCGCGCTTCCGCTGGCGTTGCAATCTCCAAAGACAGCTCTTCGAGAATGCGTCGAATCTTTCTGACCTGCTCGGCGTTAGACTTAGCCTTGACGCCTTTTCCCAGATAGATACTGTCTTCCAGCCCGACTCGAACGTTGCCTCCCATGATGGCGCCCATCGTGAGCAACGACATCTGGTGCCGCCCCGCGCCAAGAATCGAGAATTCATAGACGCCTCTTCCGAAGAGACGGTCCGCGACGGTCCGCATCATCGCGAGGTTTTCCGGGTCCGGGCCCATGCCTCCGAGAATGCCGTAGATTGACTGGATGAAAAACGGTGGTTTGATTAAACCCTCGTCGACAAAGTACGCGAGGTTGTACAGATGACCGACGTCGTAGCATTCGAGTTCAAAGCGCGTACCTTCATCGCCTAGCGTTTGCAGGATGTATTTGATGTCTTTGAAAGTGTTGCGGAAGATAAGGTCTTCCATGCCTTCTACAAAGGGCTTTTCCCACTCGTGCTTCCACTCAGTAATCTTTCGTGCGATTGGGTGAATTGAGAAATTCATCGACCCCATATTCAAAGAACACATCTCTGGCTTCAACTTCATTGGATAAGCCAGCCGCTCCTCGAGAGTCATGCGCGTGCTGCCGCCGGTAGTGATGTTGATAACGGCATCGGTTGCCTCAGCAATCTGCGGAATGAACTGCTCGAATATTGCGGGGTCTGGCGACGGCCTTCCGTCGGCCGGGTCGCGTGCGTGAAGGTGCAGCACGGCTGCACCGGCTTCTGCGGCTTCGATGGACTGTTCCGCGATTTGCTTCGGTGACAGCGGCAGATATTCCGACATCGTCGGCGTATGCATCGCGCCGGTGATGGCGCAGGAGATAATGACCTTGCGGTTGGGCTTGCTCACGATGGTGCTCCTGAAGAATGCTTAAGGTGTACGCGGTTCAGCTATCAATAGCGGCGATGAGATGGAGTGCGAGCAGGCGCTTGACTTCGTCTGCGCCCTCGGGCGTCCACTCGCGCAGGCCCTTGCCGCTGCGCATGCCAAGGTGGCCCTTCGCTAGAAGGTCTTCGAGAAGCGGGGACGGCTCTTTTGTGCAGTCGAGGTCTGGAAAGATTATTCGATGGACGTTGCGTGCCAGTTCGAGTCCGACCAGGTCTGCGTTTTCCATCGGCCCTAGAACTGGAAGCCGCATTCCGAAACTCTGCTTGACAACCGTGTCGATGGTTTCCGCGTCGCAAACGCCCCTATACACGAGCGAAATAGCTTCTCGCCAAAGGGCATGCTGAAGCCGATTCCCAATGAACCCGGGTACGTCCTTGTAGACTTTGACGGGACACTTGCCGACGCTGGCCAAGATGTCGAAGGTCACATCAAACACAGCATCGGAGGTGAATTCTGTCTTTACTACTTCCACGAGTGGTACTAGATGCGGCGGGTTCCACCAGTGCGTTCCGACGAGTCGGTTGCGGGCCTGCTCGTCGAGCAGTTGTCCGATTTCAGTAATCGGGATGACAGAGGTGTTGCTTGCCAGAATGGCGGTGGAGGGGGCCGCCTTCGACACTGCGAGGAAAAGTTGCTGTTTGAGTTCAATTCGCTCTGGAGCTGCTTCAATAACGAGGTCTGCGTCCGAGACCGCATTTTCGAGGCTGCCTTCCAGCCGGATATTGTTGAGCACTGACGCGTGCTCGACACCCATCTGCTCGAGGTTGTGGGTAATGTGGCGAGGGGCGGCCTGAAGGATGTCGTTATTTGTGTCGGTAATCGTCGCATGATGCCCGGCGGCGGCGAAGACCTGAGCGATGCCGTGACCCATAAGGCCGGCGCCGATGACCACAACATTCAAATTTCTCTGCACGGTTGTCTCCAGTCTAGTCTCGCAGCGCTACGGATGAGGCTGCGCTTGTGGAACCGATACTAGATAGACGGGGCTTGCGCGATAAGGTCCGTTTGGGACAACATTATGTTCAAATGGGACACCGGAGAGGGACATGTCAGCGAGGTTGCCGCTGCTCAATGAGTGCATCTACGCGCCATACAAGATTGAGATGCTTGTCGAGGCGCTCGCTGAGCAGGGTTTCTCCGTAGAGGAGTGCCTACGCGGAAGCGGGCTTGAAGTAACTGACATCCACAACCCGGATGCGCAGACTTCGGTTCGGCAGTATTTGAGCGTATGTCAGAACGCAGTGCGGCTTTCGACAGACCCAGCCACCCCGTTTAAGGTTGGGCTTCGGATGCATCTGTCCGCGTACGGGATGTACGGCTATGCGCTGATGTGCAGTGTAACCATCCGGGACTTCTTCAATCTAGGGGTGAAATATCACAAGCTGGCGACGCCAACGCTAACAATCGAATGGCGCGAGGACCCAGATGCTGCGGTGTGGGTATTCCCTGACGCGTTCATTTCGGGGCCATCCAGAGAACTGAAAGAATTCCTGATTGAACAGCAGTTTGCCCAACACGTTACTCATCTGAAGGATGTCGCCGGCAGAGACTGCACGGCGATGAAGGCTCACTTCGCGCATCCGGCGCCGGCGCACGTCTCGCTCTATGAGGAGTATCTCGGATGTCCCTGCTTCTTTGAACAGGGTGCCTACGAGCTTTTCTATCCGCAGACCCTGCTGGACCAAAAGCCCCAGTTGGCACACAAACTCACGTCAACCCTGCTTCAGGATACATGCGACCGCCTCATTGGCCGTGCGAAGACATCGAGCGGAACGGCCGGAGAGGTTTATCAGCTGCTGATGCGTACTCCAGGACACTTCCCGACGATGGAGGCCATTGCGGGAGAACTGCACATGGCACCTCGTACTCTCCGGCGGCATCTGGAGACCGAGGGGCTGACATTTGCGGAGATAACTGAAGACGTGCGCTGCTCGCTTGCCACCGAGTATCTGCGCACGACCAAGATGAGTACGGACGACATTGCCGTTTTGGTTGGTTTTACTGAAACCGCAAACTTTCGCAGGGCGTTTAAGCGCTGGACTGGCAAGGCGCCAGGAGAATTCCGGGCCTGATTCTGGCAGTATCGCGCCCGCGATGAATCGGCACGGCATCCTCTTAGGCTAAGCGGTCCAATTCGTCGCCAGACGCCTCTCCACTACCTAGGTGAAATCACCGATACCGGCTGGAAACGCTTGATAGGTAAGGCGCCGGGCGACTTCGGCGTAATCCGTGTCCCATATAGACATTTTCACGTCCCCGAATGACCTCGTTCTGCTGGGGGCTCATCCTTACCATCGAATCACTCCGTCAATCTACCCGGAGTGATTCGCCACCAAGAGGAACCTGTAGTTCCTGTGCGCGATTCGAAAAGCAAAATACACAGGAGACAGACATGCGATTCCTACGATTGTCGGCGCTTGCGTCAACGGCAACACTTTTCCTTGCAGCCGCGCTTGCCGGGCCCAGCCTCGCGCATGCGGCGGACAAATACAAGGCCTACCTGAGCATGAGCTACTCAGGGAACGACTGGCAAACGGAAGCCCAAAACATGGTCGAAGCCATGGCCAAGGCGCATAGCGACAAGGTGGAACTGAAGACCCAGATTTCCGGGACGGACGTACAGCGCCAAATCCAGCAAATCAACGCGATGGTTCAAGCCGGCGCGAACATCATCATCGTCTATCCGATTTCGCCAACGGCTCTAAACCCCGCGATTCGTGCTGCTTGCGCGAAGAAGGTCGTCGTCTTTGCGTATGACTCGCGAGTCACGGAACCTTGCGCCTATAACGTTTTCACCGACCAGAAGAAACTCGCGACAGACAGCGCTGAATGGGTGGCCACCAAGATGAACCACAAGGGCAACCTTGTCTTCATCACAGGCGTACCTGGAACTACCGTCGACACCGAGCGCAATGATGCAGCGCATGCCGTCTTCAAAAAATATCCCGACATCAAGATAGTCGGCGAACCGAACGGCATGTGGTCAGCCGCCGTCGCTCGCAAGGCGCTGACCGAGACAATGTCAACGCGCAAATGGTCCGACGTAAGTGGCGTTTGGGGCGGTGCAGCATGCTACGTGTCATGGTCTATGCAACGTGAGGCAGGCACTCCGGCGGACAAACTCGTTCCATGCGGAACGGAAGGCACAAACGGTATGCGTGTCGCGATGCTTAAAACGGGCATCGTACCTAACGCAAAACCTGATTACACCGCGATGGGCGGGCCTGGAATCTCCATCGAAAGCCATCCTGCCGCTGGCGCTCTGGCGCTCAAGCTGGCGCTGAAGGTACTTGCCGGCGAATCCGTTCCCAAGACGACAGTCATGCCGCTAGTCGAAGTCACTCCCGAGACGGTGAAGCTCTGCAAGACCGGCTCGTGGGTTGAGATGAAGGACGGTTGCAACACCTTTGACCCCTCGCTCGTTCCTCCCGGCTGGTTCGCAAACATCTTCAGCCCGGACACCCCAGAAATTGGCCTCCATGCCGCGCTTAACCGCGAGCCTGAATCGAAATAACAGGCATGGACGCAGTCGCGCTGCAAGCCTAGTTGCCCCCGCCAAGCTGAGGGAGTTAGAGATGAACGCAAACGCAGAAGCATTTGCCGTAGATGGCGTCACGAAGCGCTTTGGGGCGACAGTTGCCCTGAACAGCGTCACCTTTTCCGTGCGGCAGGGAGCGGTTCACGCCATCCTCGGCGAAAACGGTGCCGGCAAGTCCACGCTTATCAAGGTGCTGAGCGGCATTACTCAGCCTGACGAAGGAAAGGTCCGTCTTCTGGGACAGGAGGTTCAGCTGGGTGGACCTCGCATCGCCCAGAACGCGGGGGTTGCTACCGCATTCCAGGAACTGTCGCAGGTCCCTTACCTGACGGTTGCCCAGAATCTCCTGCTACCTAACGAGCCGACTCGCTTTGGGCTGCGTAGCAAGCGCCTGGCCGACGAGCGGGCGGAGCAAATCCTCGCCGAGTTCGACATGACGGATGTGGACCCGACGCAGCAGATTCAGGAGCTTGACCTGAGCGTGCGGCAAAAGCTCGAAATCGTTTGTGCAATCTCGAAGGCTCCGAAGGTACTGCTACTGGATGAACCGACCTCTGCCCTGACAAGTTCGGATGTCGACTGGCTGGGTCGGCAAATCGCCGAATGCTCGCGACGAGGTATCACAGTCGCACTTATCACCCACCGGATGCCGGAAGTCAGAGCGTTCTGTACGAGCATGTCCATACTCCGAAACGGCGCATGCGTTGGGTCATTCGACGCGCATGAAATAGGCAATGACGAAGTGTTTCGCCTCATCATGGGACGTACGTTGGGTGCGGCGTTTCCGCCGAGAGCGGCGCCCATTGAGGGACGAACTGTGCCTCGACTGGCCGTCAGTAATTTGCGTTCGGGAAGCCGGTTGCACGACGTCTCGTTCGACATCCACCCGGGTGAATGCCTCGGGGTGGTGGCGCTGCAGGGCATGGGACAGCTTGAACTGTTCAAGTCGCTGTTCGGTCTGGCGCCGATGGATTCAGGGATGTTGGCGGTTGACGGACAAGAGGTGACGGTCAGGTCGCCGCAAGATGCAATATCCGCTGGTGTTGGTCTTAGCCTAGTCCCGGAGGAGCGCAAGACGGAAGGACTCGCGCTGAATCTTTCTGGCCGTGCAAACGTGTCGCTGCCGACAATCGAGCGTTTCGCCCGACGGGGCAAGATTGACAGACAAAAGGAGGAGGCGGCCGTGGCGGCCGCGTTGCGACGCGTGAGCGGGAACCTTCGCGCGTTGTATGAGCCTGCGTCGGCCTTCAGCGGCGGTAACCAGCAAAAGTTCGTCATCGCAAAATGGCTGCTCGCCGATAGTCGCGTGCTTCTGCTATTCGACCCGACGCGAGGCGTGGACGTCGGCGCAAAGCTCGAAATCTACCAGGTCATGCACGACTACCTTGCATCGGGCGGTGCAGTTCTGCTGCATTCCACTGAAATTCCGGAAGTGGCGAACCTATGCGACCGGATTCTCGTTATGTACGCAGGTCGCGTCGTCGCTGAGCTCGATGGCCGTTCAACGAACGAGCATGCCATCACGACGGCAATGCTCGGCGGGTCAGGGCCGGCTGCCAACGAAAGTTATGAGAAGGAGGCATCGTGACAACCACGACACTTCATCCCCATCCGCACCACAAGTCCCCTCGCATTCGGCTCGCACCGATTCGCGGATTGCTGGTCGCGCTTGCTGTCTTAGCGGTGGTCTTCGGCGCGCTCGATTTGAGCCTCGCACAACCCTTCGGCTACAGCGACCTCAGCTCGACCGCGTCCGGGACGGTCAGCCTCGCGCTGGCTGCCATGGGGGAGACTGCGATAATCGTAAGCGGTGGTCTGGACCTGTCGGCCGGCGCGGTGCTCTCACTTGCAAATTGTCTATTCGTGACGCAGGTGGGTACCTCGGCTGGGTCGATGGTTCTGTGGGCATTGCTCGCTATTGCCGCCGGAGGTTGTGTCGGTGCGGTCAATGGTTTTTTTGTGGCCTACGTTCGGCTTCAGCCAGTTGTGGTTACGCTGGCAACGATGTTCATCACGCAGGGAGTGACACTACTCATCCTGAAGCAACCTGGTGGAACAGTACCCCCGGACTTCACCACTGCATTGACTAGCGACGTTGCAAACGGCCACATCCCGATGCCGCTGGTTGTCATCGGCGTTGCGTTAGTCGTCTGGTACGTGGTGAAGAAGTCACGGTTCGGCACGATGATGTACGCCATCGGCAGTGATGAAGGCGCTGCGCATCTCAAGGCTCTTCCGACCCGTAGCGCCAAGTTCTGGACCTATGTTCTGGGTGGATGCTTCTACGGGGCGGCCGGCGTATTCTTCTCCGCCCAGACCGGCGGCGGCGACCCGCTCGTCGGTGCAGGGATGCTTTTGCCAATCTTCGTCGCTGTTGTTCTTGGCGGGACCCCGTTGGGAGGAGGTCGCGGTGGCTGTTTCGGAACCGTCGTCGGTGCATTCTCCGTAACGCTCATTGCGAACATGCTGCTCGTTCTGAACGTCTCGACCTACTACAGCACCATCGTCGAAGGTGGCATTCTGATTCTGGCTGTGCTGGGAACCTCAACCGGATTGCGGTGGTCCAGGCTTTTGCACCTTCCCGCAGCTCGACGCGGCGCGTCCTCTAAAGGCTCAGCACCGGCGACCCCGGCGGCTCGCCGTGACTCGGCTTCCGACAGCACAACGTCGATGAAAGATGACCTGCCCGCGCTTAGCTTGCGCGAGCGCCTTCGCCATAACCGCGAAACCTTAAGGCTGTGTTTGCCGTCATATGTGGGGCTCGTTGTGCTGCTCGCGGTAACGTTTATTCTGTTCAGCGCCAATGTTGGAATCGCCGGTTATCTGAAATCGCTGCTAGTGCTTTCATCCTTCCTGGCAATTCTCGCACTCGGCCAAGGGGCAGTCGTTTTAAGCGGCGGCCTTGACTTGTCCGTTCCCTTCACGATTACGCTGGCGGGTGTCGTACTCACAGGCGTGACCAATGGCTCCGACGTTGCGGCGCTTTGGGGCGTACCAGGGGTCTTGTTGCTTGGCGCAGTAATAGGTGCGATAAACGGATTTGGTGTCGCTGTACTGCGGATTTCCCCGCTCATCATGACTCTCGCCATGAACGGAATCTTGCAGGGAGTCGCGCTGGTCTACGACAACGGAGCGCCGACAGGCTTTGCCCCCCCAAGCATCCGCTGGCTGATGACCGGACAGCTATTGGGCGTGACCCCGGTCGTCTACTTCCTGATTGCGTTCGCCGCATTCGCCATATTTCTTCTGCACCGCACCGTCTATGGACGCCGACTATTCGCAGTCGGCAGCAATCCTGTATCCGCAAAATTCTCAGGCGTCCCCGTTACCAAAATCCTTATCCTGACATATGCGCTCAGTGGAGTCTGCAGTGCGCTCGTTGGCGTGATGCTGAGTGGTTTTACCGGTCAGGCATTTAACGATATGGGGGACCCGTACCTGCTGACATCTATCGCTGTCGTTGTGGTCGGCGGGACGTTGATGACCGGTGGACGCGGTAACTACATCGGCATGATGGGTGGAGCGTTGATGTTGACTGCGCTTTCGACGCTGCTTTCCGGCTCATCGTTACCCGTCGCCTCGAGAGGAGTGGTCTATGGCCTAGTCGTGCTTGCGGCCGTAGTTGCCATGCGCGAAAGGCGCGCTTCATAGCGCCGTCGAACTGAAGTGCTCGGAATACTAAAACCAGGAGACAGACATGCTAGTTCCCGTTCGCCGTATTGTTACCCACAACGATGAAGAGGGTCGTTCGTACGCTTTGCTCGATGGCACGGCGACCAACGTCATTGGCACTTTGACTGAACTATGGACCACCGACCCCGCGCCGCATAACCACCGCGCAACCGACGATGCCGGCGCAGCCTCGGAGAGCCTCGAGCCGGTTCCTGGTGGCACCGTCTTTCGGTACTTTCAAATTCCGCCTCAATCACAGTTGGCGCATCTGAGCCTTGAGGAAAAGCGAAAGGCGTGGCGTGACCTCTTTGAAAGGATGCACGCACCGCACGCACAGCCCGATACGAGTCGCGACCCTGGCATGCACAAAAGCTCAACGACGGATTACATCATCTTGCTGTCCGGGCAGATTACGCTCGTACTCGACAAGACAGAGCATGACCTGAAGCCCTTCGATGTGGTCGTGCAACGCGGGACAAATCATGCCTGGGTGAATCGTGGCACTGAAGACGCGCTACTGATGGCGGTGCTGGTAGACGCGAAGGGTTGAATTTGGCAGCGCCGTACACCTGCGAGTTCGGATGCGCATCGCAAGAAGCGTGGACTTTTGGCTGACCTATGGGATTAAACGTCCGGACTCCCGGCATTGAAGAGAGGTTGAAATGGCAAACAACGAGTTGGTAGGGATTGTCGGAACCGGAACCATGGGCAGTGGCATTGCGCAGGTCGCCGCCTTGAACAGAAAGCGCGTAATCGCAGTCGACGTTCAGCCGCAATCGCTCGAACGAGCGAAGGCTTCGATTACAGATAGTTTAAGCCGGATGGTGAAGAAGGGGGCCGTGTCCGATAGCGACGCGAAGGACGCAATCGGTCGGATTCAATTCTCGACCGATTACGCGGACCTCGCGGGCGCAGACCTGCTTATCGAGGCTGCGACTGAGGCATTTGAATTGAAGCGCAGCATCCTTCGTAAGCTGGCTGAAATAGCCGGTCCCGAATCAATCATTGCGACGAACACGTCTTCACTTTCCGTCACGCTCCTTGCGGCCGATGTTCCTGACCCCGCCCGGTTCATCGGCATTCACTTTTTCAATCCGGTTCCGCTCATGCCTCTTGTTGAGGTGGTTCGCGGCGTCGCCACGGATGACGCCACAAGCGCCCGGGGTGCGAGCTTCGTCGCGGAGCTTGGGAAGACACCCATCGTAGTTCGCAACTCCCCAGGCTTCGTCGTAAACCGGCTGCTCATTCCGATGGTAAACGAGGCATTTTTCCTGCTCGGCGAGGGAGTCGCGTCGGCTGAAGAAATCGACCAAGGTATGAAGCTCGGCGCAAATCATCCAATCGGCCCCCTCGCGCTGGCGGACCTTATTGGCCTCGACGTGTGCCTAGCCGTCATGGATGTCTTGCTGAAGGATTTCGGTGACGGAAAGTACCGAGCGGCGCCCACTCTACGCGAACTGGTCGCAGCGGGACGGTTGGGCAAAAAAGCCCGACGAGGCGTGTACTCGTACGAATGAGCTAAATGACCAAGGGCATCTGACCTCGCTGTCCGGTCGTTGCCCATATTTGCATGCATGGAGAGTTGAGATGACGAAGCTCAGTGCTGATTTGTCCGGCAAAGTTGCACTTGTGACAGGCGCCGCAAGCGGGTTAGGAAGGGAGATTGCACTCGAGATGGCTCGGTCGGGTGCAGCAGTTGGCATCGCAGACCTGAATGCCGACGGGGCCAATGCGGTTGCTGCGCAGATTCGTGAGCTTGGCGGCCGCGCCACCGGAGTGCTCATGGACGTTACCTCAGAGGAGGCAGTAAATGCTGGCGTCGACGCAATTGTGGAGGAGTTTGGGGCTTTGGACATTCTGGTATCGAATGCCGGCATTCAGATAGTCAGTCCCATTGTCGACTTCTCATATTCTGACTGGCGAAAGATGCAGGCCATTCACGTGGACGGTGCGTTTCTGACAACCAAGGCCGCACTACGTCACATGTACAAAGACAATCGTGGCGGTGTCGTCATCTACATGGGGTCTGTCCATTCGCATCTCGCCTCACCACTGAAGTCCGCATACGTCAGCGCCAAACATGCCCTTCTTGGCCTATCGCGGACCTTGGCCAAGGAAGGCGCGGCTCACAACGTCCGTTCGCACGTGGTCTGTCCCGGGTTCGTCCGCACGCCTCTGGTCGACAAACAGATTCCAGAGCAGGCACGAGAACTTCGGATGAGCGAAGAAGATGTAATCCGGAACGTCATGCTAGGCGGCACGGTTGATGGAGTATTTACCACCGTTGAAGACATCGCTCAGATGACGCTGTTCCTTGCAGCGTTTCCGACAGCGGCCCTGACTGGCCAGTCGTTTGTCGTAAGCCACGGGTGGTTCATGCAGTAAGAGCAGCATCGCGGGGCCCGGTCGGGGCACGCAATATGGCTGAACAAAAACATAGCGCCGGAGGCCTCCTCACCGGTGCGGTCTGGAGGCAAATATGAATGCAGGATTTCAACATCCATTTCCGGCGTCGATGCAAAGCGTTGGACGAGGAAAAATTGTCACCGCTCAAGATGCTGTCAGACTGATTCGCCCAGGCAACACGGTGGCAACTGGCGGGTTCGTCGGAATCGGTTTTGCAGAGGAAATTGCGGTTGCGCTTGAACAACTTTTTCTTGACGCCGGCAGTCTTGAGAACGATGCCCCGCGAAACCTGACGCTTGTTTATGCTGGCGGACAGGGCGACGGCGCCCTGAAGGGATTGAACCACTTTGCCCATCAAGGACTCGTTCGGCGAGTCATCGGTGGCCATTGGGGGCTTGTGCCGAAGCTTCAACGCTTGGCTGTCGAGGGGCATATCGAAGCCTACAACCTTCCGCAAGGTGTAATTTCACAGCTGTTTCGCGACATCGCGGCGCATCGACCTGGCCACCTGTCGATAGTCGGGCTCGGTACATTCGTAGACCCCCGAAACGGTGGCGGCAAGCTTAACGACAAAACGATAGAAGATTTGGTAAGCCTCATATCTGTCAATGGCGCTGACTGCCTTCTGTACAAGACATTCCCCATCGATGTCGCTATCGTGCGCGGCACTACGGCCGACGCAAACGGGAACGTAACGATGGAGAAGGAAGCGCTCACCCTCGAGTCGCTGTCAATCGCTATGGCTGCGCGTAACTCCGGCGGCATCGTGATAGTACAGGTAGAGCGAATTGCAGAGTCGGGCACGTTGAATCCTCGACAGGTCAAGATACCCGGCATTCTGGTCGATTGTGTTGTAGTTGCGAAGCCTGAAAACCACTGGCAGACCTTTGCCGAACCCTACAGTTCTGGCTTTGCAAGCGAGCTTCGCATTTCGGCCGGTTCGATTCCCCCAATGGCTTTGACGGAGCGGAAAGTCATTGCACGACGAGCCTCGTTCGAACTGATGGCCAACAGCGTGGTGAATCTTGGGATTGGGATGCCGGAAGGCATAGCAAGCGTCGCCAACGAGGAGAAGGTATGCGACCTTTTCACAATGACGACGGAGCCTGGCGTCATCGGCGGGATACCTGCAGGGGGGCTGAATTTTGGCGCGGCGACCAATACTGACGCCATCATTGACCAGCCGTACCAATTCGACTTCTATGACGGCGGCGGCTTGGACATTGCATTCCTCGGACTGGCTCAGGTTGACCGCGAAGGCAACATTAATGTGAGCAAGTTCGGCCCAAAGCTGGCAGGTGCAGGCGGCTTCATCAATATTTCTCAAAGCGCGAAGAAGGTGGTCTTTCTCGGCACGTTTAACGCCGGCAACCTCGATGTGAGTATCAAAGACGGTCGGTTGACGATTCATCGGGACAGCGTCTGTCGGAAGTTCGTGGACGAGGTGGAGCATCGCACGTTCGGCGGTCGCTACGCGAATCAACGCCACCAGCCTGTTCTCTACATTACGGAACGCTGCGTCTTTTCCCTGAGTCCGGGCGGCCTTGAACTCGTGGAAATTGCGCCAGGGGTCGACTTGCAGAGGGACATCATTTCACAGATGGGCTTCGCGCCCATCATAGAGTCGCCGCCGCGCCTCATGGACGCCCGCATTTTCGAAAGCAAGCCGATGGGCCTGCGAAGCGTGCTTCTGCGACTGAGACTTCGTGAGCGCTTCAGCTACGACGCGGACAAAAATATGCTGTTCATCAACTTCGAGGGACACAAGGTCGCGACTGAAGAGGACGTGGAAGCTATTCGCGCTGAGGTTGAATTGGCACTGTCCGGCCTCAAGGTGAGACCTCACGCTATCGTTAACTATGACAACTTCTCGATAGCTCCGGAGGTCATCGACGCATATTCGGACATGGTGACTGGTCTCGTCTCGCGCTTTTACTCGGATGTAACACGGTACACCACGAGCAGCTTTCTCCGAATGAAACTAGGTGATGCACTGCACCGGCGAAACGTCGCAACGTACATCTACGAATCTCCCGAAGAGGTAACGGCCTACGAGTCGCGATGACTGCAGTCAGCCGTTTCTTTGGTTGTCCGGACCGTCAGGCTTATGCGCTAAGACTTCGAACACGCAGGCTTCTATGCCGCGTTTCATTTTAAGAGTCCCGGTCTTTCGACTGGGACTCCTTCCCCTACTACTCGACCCGGAGCTTCATTGTTATAGCTCATCGAAGCCTTTTCGCGCCAGTGTTAGGGTCTCCGGGCGTAAGCGGCTACTACGCTTCGCTCACCGTGGCTTCGACAGTCTTTTTAGTCGCCTTCGTGGCAGTTGCATACGCCGCGCCAGCAGACTGGTTCGCCGCACCGAGACCTGACTTCCAGACCGCCAAAAACGCTTCGCCGCCTGGCAATGCATTTTTCGACATGTTGTCGAACCACGCCTTCGCGTCAAATGAAGGTTGTTTGATGACCGATTTGCCCACCGCCTCGAATTCAGCCTGGATGCTCGACACGATTTCCTTCACGTGGGTCCAATAGGCCTGACTCTTCTGAAAACCGGCGCGCAGCTGGTCTTCCTCAACTGCAAACGCTGCTTGCGGGGCCTTGCCTGTAAGGGACTTCGCCGCGAATCCTTGCGCCTCAGCAAGCGTCGTCTTGACCGTCTGCGAATTGAGTTCGACGAGCTTTTCGAATCCTTCAAAAACTTTGCTCGCCAGACCGAAAGCTGTGTCGAGGCTTGTTTTCGTCGCGGCAATTGTTTGTTCGGGGATGAGGGTGGTCATATTCGACTCCAAAAAAGTAGGGCCGGACGTCGCCCGTTCACGTATTGCACTGCAGCAATTAAGGTTCCATCTTAGCCGCAATTTCAATGAAGTCAATTTCTTATTTTGGCAATCATTTCCCATGCCTCGCCCTCATTCCCTCTCCATTAAGGCACAGCACGACGATTACTGCAGCAAGGTGGTTCTCAGGCTTTTGACCCTTCATATGCATGCTGCGACGCAGCAATTTCAGTGCATACTGAGATGTCGCACTTACATGCGCTCTTGGAGATGCAATGAAAAGCATTGAACTCACACCGCCGTCAGCAACGCTTCTCGCTCTTGAACCGCTTCGCGCAGCAGCCGACTACATTGCCGGCATGGCTCCGCTGGCTGTCCCACTGCCGCCGGGCGACGGTCATCCGGTGCTCGTGTTCCCCGGGCTGTGTGTCAGCGGGGCCGCGACGTCGGACCTGCGCAATCGTCTGCGTCAGGCGGGATACGAAGTCCACGATTGGCAACAGGGCTTCAATTTCGGACCAAGCGCCGACCATGACCTGATGCTCGTACGCCTCGGTGACCATCTGAAGCAGATACATGCGTTGCATCGAAGCTCGGTCTCTCTCGTCGGCTGGAGCTATGGAGGCATCTATGCCCGTGGGCTAGCGGCGAAATATCCAGAACTGGTGCGCCAGGTCATCACGCTGGCCACACCTGTGGCCGACAACTCGGACGCCACACACGCCGGATGGCTGCTGAACATGCTGAGCAGCGGCATCGTTCCAATGGGCCAGGTTTCAACGCGCCACTCCGATGTCGGTTTGCCTGTCCCATGCGCTTCGGTCTACTCGAAAACGGACGGAATTGTTGCGTGGGAAGCATGCGTGTCGACCGAGTCAACGAACCACCGCAACATCGAGGTCGAAGACGTAAGCCATCTAGGCATGGTCCATCATCCCGAAGTGCTGCGCGTGGTGGCGGGCCTCCTTGCCCAGCATTGTGACGGTCCCGAGCAGGTGACAATGCGGGCTGCGGGTCGATAGTGTCTCGAGTGCGAAATCATCTCCAAACATCGTGAGCGGGCGTCCGAATGGCCGCTTCTCGGAGCACGGCTCCGGCTTGCTTTGGCGCATGCTGGGAACGGAACGCCGATTGAACGTGGGGCGGCTCTTCCGTTCTCTCGGTATGCAGCTACAGCGGATTCCCGTCCCCGCCCGACCGGCCGCCTGTGTCCTGTTTCCCGTCGTCCGAACCGGCTAAGGCGATTCACCCGCTGGACATTGGCTATATTCACGTTGGGAAAAGTGGCCGCAGTTCCCGGTACAGCGCTCGGAACGACGCCAACCGTCCCAGAAGGATTGAACGCTGCTTGTCGTCAGGAGAGAATTCCTGCGATACCGATGGCTTACGGACAACGACCGAGAAGTCACCGCCAGCTGCTAACCAGCCGAGACGTGCGGCTCCGAGCGCCGCGATGCCTTGCGCATCGGGCGGCCGGCTTATTGGTACTCCCATCGCGTCAGCAATCAACTGCGCCCAGAACGCACTACGCGCACCGCCGCCGATAAGACTCAGCGAAGTTTCGCGGGTGCCATCCTCACGCAGGGCATCCAGGCCGTCCGACAACGCAAACGTAACGCCCTCAAGAACCGAATAGGCAAGCGTGGCGCGGTCGGTCGAATCAACAAGCCCAAAAAGGACGCCTTGGGCATACGGGTCGTTGTGGGGTGTTCGTTCACCGGAAAGATATGGCAAGAACAATGGCGCAGCGGCGCGGCGTTTCGCACTGACACTCTCGACCTCAGCAAGCAAACATACTTCATCGGCAGAAGTGAGGTTGCATAGCCACCGCATGCAGCTAGCCGCAGACAACACGACGCTCGTTCGGTGCCACCGGTTTGGAATCGCGTGGCAGAGCGCATGTATCCCCAAGTGCGCGCTCGGCCGGAACTGCTCGGTAACAACTGACAGCACACCGGACGTACCGAGAGACAGAAAACCATCTCCCGATTCCGCCGCACCGACGCCCAGCGCGCTCGTGGCGGTGTCGCCCCCGCCAGCCGCGACAATTACATCTACGGGCAGTCCAAGTTCGTCGGCAATACTGCGACGCATAACGCCGGCTGCTCGGCTCCCTTCTTGAATCGGTGGGACCTGCATCCGCGTCATGTCGCACGCTTGCAGAAGCTCATCTGACCAGTCGCGCTGGCCGACATCGAGCCACAGAGTTCCTGACGCATCGGACGGGTCCGTGAGCTTTCTACCGGTCAAACGCAGACGTAGATAGTCCTTGGGCAGCAGGACGCACGCCAGCTTTCGGAAGTGCTCCGGCTCGTGTCGAGCGACCCACAGAAGCTTTGGTGCCGTGAGCCCTGGCATTGCGCAATTGCCTGCGATTTCATGCAGCCTCGGCGCGCGGGTCTCGAGTTCAGCACATTCGCTGACGCTACGCATGTCGTTCCACAATATCGCGGGGCGCAGCGGTCGGTCATTGGCGTCGAGCAGGACAGCGCCGTGCATCTGACCTGAAAGGCCGATAGCTTGAACGCTGCCAAAGTCACCGGGGTAACGCATACGAAGCGTTGCAAGCGCAGTTTGCGTAGCGCGCCACCAATCCTCCGGGTCCTGTTCCGACCAGCGGGCCTTCGGCCTCGATATTTCCAGCGGATAACGAGCGGTGCCTACGACATGTCCGTCGCCGGCCAGCAGAAGGGCCTTCAATTCCGTCGTGCCAAGGTCAATGCCAAGGAACATTGCTTAACTCAAGCTGTGTCTTGTCTTTACTTTTAGAGGTCGAAGTTGGTTGGCATCAAGACCACGTCGCGGATGGTCATACCACGTTGCCGCGTCAGCATAAACATGATGACCTCCGCGACTTCGCTAGCCTCAAGCAGGCTTCCCGATTCTTTGGCCTCTTTCAATTTCTCCTCCGGCCAGTCGGCAAGCAGCGCACTGGCGACTGGTCCGGGCGAGACGGAGCCAACTCGTATTCCATGTTTGAAGACTTGACGCCGCACCGTTTGCACAAAACAGTTAATCGCCCATTTGGACGACGCATAGACCGGCTCCCACGGCGTCGGGAAATGCGCCGCCAGCGAACTGGTCACCACAATATCGCCGGTCCCCCGGCTTATCATGTGAGGCAACACATCATGGACGTTTTTCATCACGACGTTGACGTTGAGATTCAGCATCCGGTCGATTGCTGTTGTCTCCGCATCCACCAGTTCGCCGCCCACATAGGTGCCGGCGTTCGCATGAAAGATGTCAATATGCGCCGCTGTGTCCAGGATTCTAGGCACGAGCGACGAACAGGCTGTCGGGTCCAGCAAATCTACAACCAGCGGAATCGCGGCATCGCCGTGTTCGCCGCAAATTGTCACCAGCGCGGCTTCATCGCGGTCCACTAGCACCACGCGGGCACCGGCAGCCAATAATGCCTTTGTGCTGGCCAGCCCGATGCCTGAAGCAGCGCCAGTGACCACGGCGACCTTGCCTTGCAGTTCTCCAGCCATCTCCATCCTCCTATTGGGCGCTTCAGGCACTTGTTACGAAAGCAATCTATCTGGAAAGGTCTTCGCGTTCTGAGCGGTGATGCAACATCCCAATTGAAGTCGGCCGAGTCACCTACTTCACGGCGCTAACGAGTGCCATCTGCGCTCTCGCCGCTGGCAAACGCGTTTTCCGACCACAATAAATGAACAATTGCTCTGTTATTGGGCAAATAATCGGTCTGGCAGGAGAACGTGTCAAGGCAATTTCGGGAGGGAAAACCCCGATAACTGCCCTAGAGGAAAGCGGTGCACTGCTCATCAACTGCTGCTGCACTGTGGGTCAAACTCTGAACGCCGGGCCGAGGTACGTTGGAGTGCCTAACCTAGATGACAGAACTTCGCACTGACCTGATGTGCCGCGCGAACCTGCAAACGACTATGGCCAACAGCCTCGAGTATGTCCCGGTGCCCTTCAACACGGACAACTACGCCTGGGTGATAACGGACGGCACCTTCGCCGTTGTCGTCGACCCGGGAGTAGCTGGGGCTGTCGTTGACTACGCGCGCGCACGCAAACTCATTGTGACAGCGGTGCTAATCACACACCATCACGGCGACCACGTCGGCGGCGTCGAGGAATTGCTACGCTGCTGCGGCAGAAAGGATGCGCCGGTTTACGGGCCGGCGCTCGAGCGTATCGAATCCGTGACGTGTAAGGTCGGCGACGGTTTCACGATTGAACTGGATGAGCCACGGTTCTCCGCGAGCGTCATCGCGACGCCTGGACATACAAATGGACACGTCACTTTTTATGAACCGCCATCTGGGGGGCTTCCGGGCCATCTATTTTCCGGCGATACGCTCTTCGCCAGCGGATGCGGTCGGCTATTGGAAGGGACCGCCGATGAAATGCTCGAGTCGCTCGACATCTTAGCGATTCTTCCCCCGGCAACGCTGGTTCATTGCGCGCATGAATACACGCTTTCGAACCTCGAGTTCGCGCGTGTATGTGACCCTAACAACAAACGCGTCGAGCTCTGGCAGCAGGAGGCCGCAAAGATTCGCCAGAAGGGACGGCCGACATTGCCTACCACCATCGGACATGAACTTTCCGTGAATCCGTTCCTCCGAGTTGGCGAGCCTGATATTCACGACGTTCTGGTAGAGCGTTTCGGCGTGCCGGTGCCTCACCGGTTGGCCGCGTTCATCTTGATGCGTGCGTGGAAGGACCTGTTCCAAGGCGAATACCGCGAGTTGACGGAGCGATGGGCCCCGCGGCTTCTCACCTAGCCGGAGTTTTAATACCTCGATACCTGCGCAAATAGGACCATAAGGGTACGGTCTTCTTGATAAGAGTCCTCTTGCGCGGTAGTGTAAATATTCCAAAGGTGTGCCTTGACCCATATGAGCAGGGCACCTTGCAGGAGACAAGCGGTGCTTAAACCTTCGACAGACTGGAAAAGCAGCGAAGTGGCGGGCGAGGATAGAACTGATGCCTGGCAGGAGGTCCTCAGCGGCAGTTATCGCGAGTGGCAGGTCCCCCAGCGACTTCCAGCTACCTTCTACGCACATCTCCGGCGTCACGATTTTGCCGGTGCCGAGATTGTGGATACGCTGTGCGACCCGTGCGTTGGCCGACGAACTCGGGGACACGTGCGTCGCGACGACGAACTCTTCATCGGAGTTCAGCTTACGACTAGCGGCCGCGAGCGATTCAAGATTGGGGACAACGCAGTCGAAGTAGCATCGGGCGACTTGGTTGTCTGGACAAGCGACCAAGAAGTTCAGTTTGAAGTTATGGAGCGCCTTCACAAAGTGACCCTCATGATTCCTTGGTCGCTGATGCGCGAGCGGCTGCCTGAACGCAAACAGGTTCCTTCTGGCGGCAGAATAGAGAGTCGGACCGGTGTCGGCTCGCTTTTGGCGGTTCACCTCCTCGCATTGTCCAACGAAATTTCATCATTGGACGCAACCGTTCAAGGGTCGGTCAGCCGCTCAACCCTCGAACTGCTGGGTATTGCCCTCTCAGGGCAGCAACACGGGGCGTCTTTCGACGCGAGTGCGGCAATGTTCACAAAAGTGCAGGACTACATTCTTCAACATCTTCACGAAGACAACCTGACACCGGCGTCCATCGCCGCGGCGTGCGGGATTTCCTTGCGCTATCTGCACATGCTTTTCCAACGCAGCGATTCGACCGTCTCCGGATACATTCTGCACAGCAGGCTTCAGGCGTGCAAACGAGCTTTGTCGGACCCGGCATATCAACGCTTTCAGATAAGCGAAATCGCCTACCGCTGGGGTTTCAATTCCACTAGCCATTTCTGCAGAGCGTTCAAAGAGAAGTTCGGCGAATCGCCGGGAGACGCTCGTCGCTCGGCAGTTTCAACATAGCCGCTGGACAACCGTTGCTGTCTTAATCAAGACGTAGGCTCAAAAATCTACGGCGCTAACAATGCTTCGCCGGTGAAAAGCATGGTATTTTCCGCTCGCGTCCGCAATAGGGTCCTCTGCCGGACACGTTGCCGCTTCCCGCTCGTGCCTCTACGTGCACGCCGGGTCCAACTGACCAATGATGTGCGGTATTTTCAGAGTCAGCATTTTCGTGCTCGACGGTCACACTTAGGCTAACGCGCGGCTTCTACCGCTGATGCATGCTTACCCGTCCGCGGCGCCGGCAGCGCTCACGCACAAAAGCCCACCTCTAAAGACGGGCAAACCCATGCCTGGAGACATAGAGGAGACACCCGCTGACGGCGCGCCTCGAGCCTAACCAGCACGCTCAACGCGTACCGACGTCGGGCAGCGACGTTTATACGTAGTGCCCGGCGCGCTCCAGAACTTCAATCTTGTAACCGTCAGGGTCTTGCACGAAGAAAAAACGAGCAAGCATCTCGTCTCCGCGGTTGAATTCTTTGATGGGCAGCGGATTGATTCCAATTCCAGCCATGCGTGCGTGCTCTTCCTCGAGATTTGGCACAGCGACGGCGATATGTCCGTAGCCGTCTCCGTGCGTGTACGCTGCGGCGTGGCCCTTGTTCCAAGTCAGCTCGATTTCCACGTCGTTCTCGCTGTTCTTCAGGTAGACGAGAGAGAACTCGGGAAAATCCAGGCGATGACTGATTTTCAGTTCCAACGCGTCTTCGTAGAACTTCAGCGACTTGTCCAAGTCGTGAACTCGAATCATGGAATGTATGATTTTCGGCAATTTCACACCTTTACGTCGAATGCAAAATGCGGCCCGCTACCGACTTGGGCCGCTGTGAACCAGTGATTAAACTGAGAAACGGCAGAGCGTTTCCCCACCATCAATACGGATGAGGTCGCCGTGGATGTAGCTTGACTCATCCGACGCGAGGAAGATAGCCAGATTGGCAATATCCTCGACCTCGCCCCAACGCTTTAACGGGATGACATCCGTGAAGGCCTTGTCGAAGTCTTTGTCGTCGAAAAGCGCCCTAGTAAGCGAGGTCTTCGCGTAGGTCGGGCAAATGCCATTCACACGAATTTTCTCGTGCCCATATTCGATGGCCAGACATCGCGTCAGATTGGCCGCTGCGCCCTTCGAGATGTTATAGACCGACTGTTTCGGGTGCCCCTGCAGGCCGGCAGTCGAAACGATGTTGACGATGTTGCCGCCACGCCCCTGTTTCAGGAAAGCCTTGATAGCTTCTTGGCATCCGAACCAAGTGCCGCGCACATTGACATCGAAGCAGGCGTCAAGGTCCTCGACCCCGAACTCGTGAGCGAGCTTGCCTGCGCGATAGATGCCGGCGTTGTTGACGATGACGTCCAGTCCGCCATAGACGCGGACGGCTTCCTGAACCAGGTTGGCAACCTCGCTCTGCTTTGTGACGTTGCACGACACATATGTCGCTTCGCCGTCCGCTTTCCTGATGGCCGCTACAGTTGTTAGCTTGGCGTCACCTTCGAATCCACCTTGGTTCGGCTCTTCATGAATGTCGCTGACAACAACCTTCGCGCCTTCGGCGGCATATGACATGGCGATACCGCGACCGAATCCAGAACTTGCACCCGTTACGATAGCGACTTTGCCTTTTAACCTGTCCATTGTGTGCTCCTCTGACTACCTAGGAATGTGTCTCTTTACCAATTCCACTTCTGTCCTCTGATTCGGCTCGCCCGAGACGAGCCAGGACCCAACCGACGATTAGGCGGAGAAAGAAGTGAAAGTTTGGACCGCAATTTTTCCGTTCTTCACGAACAACGTATCCGTCGCAAGGGTGACCCACGGCTTCGCTTCCCACACCAAGTACCCAACCTCGCCCTCCGTGCTCTTGCTCGTCACCTTGAACGCCGCCCAGAATTCCGGGGTGGCGCCATCAATGAACGCCTTGAAGAAACCACGGATTTCATCGAGACCGCGATATGTCTTGTCCGGTGTGACCAAGGCGGAGTCGCCGCCATAGTCCTTCAGCAATTCGTCTAGCCCCCGCGCGAACGCGCCTAGATGGTGGTCGAAAACCTGGTTAGTGGACTCGCTCGTTTTGGAAGAATCTGGCATCTTGACCTCTCGTGAATTCGGATGCCACCGGCGACATAGGTGTATCGCGCGGTGCTGTTATCTGACAAGACAGTGTTAGCCGACGTAAGCGCGCTGCGCTTCGTCCCACGAGACGTTCACGATAGGCGAGCCGTCTGCATTGATGAAAGCAAGCGGACCAAGGAAGGTCATATAGAACTCAGAATCGACCGGGAAATACGTCTTGTCGTGACGCGCATTGGCCGACTCGTAGCCGTAGGCCGGCGCTACCACCGTGTCGCCGCCTTGCTCTTTGCCGCCACGAACATCCATGCGTCCCTTGGTCAGCAGATACTCGCCAGGTCCGACGTGAAAGTGAGCGTTGAAGGAAGAACCTGCCGGACAGTCAAAGATAGCGGCCCAAGAACCCATCTCAGGCGAAGCGTGGAGCATCTTCCAACGGATGCCCCCCTGCGACAGCGAATCGGGGAATGCCTTCCAAGGAATCTCGTCGATTTGTACTGCCTCTTCTTCCACTTTCGGTTTGATTTGCATTTTTCGTCTCCTGAAAATCTGCCCGGCCTCAAAGCTGAGCTTGGGTTTGTGGGGTGATTCAAATGTAGGCTCATGCCGTCGGAGGCGGTTGCATGGCAGTGCAGCGTGAGTTGACCGAAAGTGCAGTCGGCCAATCGCAATCAAAATCGCATGGCAAAAGCTGCCGTAGCGGTCACCAGGCTGAAAACTTCGGAGGAGCACGTGCTGACGGCGGCCGTGCCTGGGGGACTCTCCGGCGGTTTACGCGCGGCACGAGCGAAAAAAAGGCCGATAAGTCATCGCACCGCACGGTCATGCCGTCATCCATGAGCTGAGATAACGAGCCTGAAGCAGGACGTCGACCGCGCCCGCAAGGATGGCCACCCGATGGTAATTACCAGACTCTAAAATATTCAAGTCTGCTTGAGTTTGCGCCGATAAAGCGTCCACTGACATACCACTCAGAGGACGCAGTGCACTTGCATAAAACGATTCTCGCCACCCTGACACTCGTCGCCTTGTCTGGCTGCTCAACGACTCAGTCCGTTACCGGTGGACCGCAGTCGGGCAAGTCCCCCATGACTACCGCCTGCTTCACTGCCCATGGCGGTAGGTCGGCGGACATGGACGCGGCGATTCAGCGAAACCTCGAAAACCACGGCGTGTCCGTGGCGCTTGCGCCGGCTTGCGACAAGGCAGACATGAACGTGTCGTACACAGACAGCTGGTTCTGGGACATCGTTATGTACCTGCGCTCGATGGACATTCGCTTCTACAAAGCACCTTCCGGCGGGTTGATTGCATCTGGTCATTGGAAAAACTCCGTGCTACATCAATTCCCGAATGCCGACGGTGTAGTGCAAGACCTGATGGACGAGATGTTCCGGAAGACCGGGGAGCCGACTGCCGTGCGTACCACCTCCGTGAGCCAGTAATACCCAGTGCGGCGGCAATCATATTTTGACGCGCGGCGCCCTCACTTGCAGATAAAGATATGGCAACTTTGGCAGACCTGAAACCGGTTACGAAGCAGCTTGTCCGCGACATCGCAGAAAAGGTCGGTGTCCCTATGACGACGCAGTACGACTGGTGCTTCAAAGGCGAAGGTGGTCCCTACCTGGTCAACATCTGGCACGACGGTATGGATGAGGACGGCGACGAAATTTCATTCATCGACAGAGCCTCGGATTGGGCGCAAGAAAATATCGCGACTGCCACCCCGGTGCAATTGAACCGTGCAGATGCGGTATCGGCGTTGATGGTGGAGGCCTACTATCGAAAGCAGCCGATTCATGTGGCTATTCTTGATGGAGTACGACGCAGGAAAGGGCTGCGGGAGACGAGCGAGGCACATCAGCGCGAGTTGGACCCCGTCCTCTGGTACCCGCATCACTTGAATGAAGACCGACGGATTGTCGTTATCCGCGGCAAGCCGCAGCCCATCGAGTTCGACCCTTATGCTGAAGACCGAGAGTATGAAGAGTTGCGCCGAGCTAGGTTTGCCGCTTCATCTGCTGTTTCCGCAAAGAAGGCCGTTGCTCCAGCCACCGCCACTGCCATTTACGAGCGAGATTCGGCTGTGGTCCGCGCAGCGAAGCTGCGAGCTGCGGATGGGAATTGTGAGCTATGTGAAAAGAAGGGCTTCGTGACAGCAAGCGGCGCGTATTACCTGGAGGCGCACCATGTCATCCCGCTGAATTGCGGCGGGCCCGACGACGAACGGAATGTAGTCGCTATTTGCGCGGACGACCATCGGCAGGCACATTACGGAGAAGACCGACATAACCTTCGCGACATCATGATTTGGGATGTGCTTGCAAAAAAATATCCTAATGACGAGGAGTTCTTCGAAGGTCTCGACGAAAAATCTCATCAAATCGCACAAAGCGAGATGGGCGACAAGCGGTTAGAAGAAAACAGGATTGAAACATAGGTGTTCAGAAGATGGTGTTCGTCTGGTGTGGCCACGAGCCTGCCCGATGCAAAACTATCATGTAGCGTCTGAGAAGCATTTCGGAACGCACAGGCAGGATGCCTCGCATTCGGTTGGGCCGCACCGACGCGAGTTTCGGTAGAACCCGGCTCGAAGTTGTCTGCTGAAGTCGATGTCGAAAAAAAGCCCGCTCGAAAAGCGGGCTTTTTAACAAGCGACGCGGCGCTTATGCGGCGGCGTCCTTCAGCTTCTTCAGCGGGCGCACCTTCAGGCGCACGCTCGCCGGCTTGGCGTCAAACCAGCGCTCCTCACCCGTGAACGGGTCCTTGCCGAAGCGCTTTTTCTTGGCTGGCACTTGCTGCACGCCAATCTTGAGCAGGCCGGAGAGCGTGAACTCACCAGCACCCTTCTTGTGAACAGAGCCCAAAATAGTGTCTTCCAAAGCCGCCAGGATGGCCTTCGCTTGCTTCGGGTCGACGCCGGCTTGCGTGGCGACGTGAGTAGCGAGCGACGCCTTAGTAAACGTATCTTTCATCGGCTTGAGCGCAGTAGGCGCCGTAGCCGCTTCCTTCGCCGGGGCGGCAGCCTTCTTCACTGCCGTCTTGGTTGCAGCCTTCGTGGCTGCGGGTTTTGCCGTCTTCGTTGCCATGGACATCCTCATTTCTGGTTTCGAGAATGCTTAAGACGAGGCACCCCAGAGATAGAGCACTCGGCACATGCGCCGTCTTAAGCTGAAGGCAAGCGTAGCAATGGTTTGTAGCCAATGCAAGCAGAAAACCCCTTATAAAAGGGCATATTTCGATTCTGCAACTTAGCCCAGACCAGGTTTTGACCTTCGACTCTTCGTGGATGCTTCACACGGAAATGCAGCAAGCGGCTTTCAGAGCAACTCGGGTTCGCCTTGGTGTAGTAATGTACGGGTCGCCAGTCGGGCAGGATTCCCGGGCAGAGTTGGTAACATGAAGGGCAAGCTATTGACCAACCGAATCACGAAGCGTCGTTGAATGGACATTTTTTACTACTGGCAAAAGCTCGAAACCAACCTCAAAAGCCGTGAGGTGGGGTACTTTGGCTCCAATAATTCGAAGCTCTCGGAGCTCGCGGGGCGCTTGCCCAAGCGAATTTGGGTGTTCAAAACCCCGAAGGGCATGAAAGGCTCAATCCAGCTCGTAGGCTCGCTGATGGTCTGCGACGAGCCGCGCGTCGCAGTCAAAACTGACTACCCGAATGTGATTTACTATGACCCGTTCTCGCCCGGGTCTGTCATCTACACGGACTCCAATACACCTGAGCGAATAGCTGAAATCTCAGGGTACTTTCAGTACCGATTCCACACGGCGTTCAGTGCCAACTTCAACGGTGACGCGGGGATTCAACCGCTGGAAGCCAATGTGGTGCGTGGTCTGGAGGCAATGGTGGCGAACTGGTCGAAGGTCCAGATGCTCGAACGTGTCAATGAACCCGAGAAGGTGTACCCGATTAATCCTTTCGCTCAGCAAAGCCGGTAGCTGCTAGCAGAAGTTTCGACTGACGGCGGTAAGTCCACCGAGCAGGTGCGACATATCGACAAGCCGTTGCGCGACCAAGTGGCGGACCTCTCCCTCGCACTGCCACGTTCCGTACACCGCCAGCAGGGAAGCCCCCAGTGCTTCCTGCCGGAACTTCTCCTGCAGCGACGGCCAGATGATGACGTTCACGTTTCCAGTCTCATCTTCAATGGTCACAAACATCACGCCCTTCGCGGTTCCTGGTCGCTGACGTACCGTGACCAGACCACAACCGCGAGCGAGCCTGCCGTTGCGATACGTCATGAGCGTCGCGGCCGGCACAAGACGGTGTTCGAGCAGCACCGGCCGCAGCAGAAAAAGGGGATGCCGGCCGAGCGTGAGGCTCATTGAATTGTAGTCGGCAACGATGTCTTCGCCTTCCGACGGCGCGCCGAGCACAGGTGTTTCGTCATCCACGCGTGCGTCGGCGAGAATGTCACGGTCGGGCACCGCTGCAACTGACGTCCAGAGCGCTTCGCGCCGGTTGCCTGCCAGTAGCGAAAGCGAGTTCGCGGCCGCAAGAACCTGTAGGTCTTTCCGGTCGAGCTGCGCGCGCTTCGCCAAGTCGCTGACGCTCGCGAACTGCCTCACGGCTCTCGCTGCTTCGATACGTTCCGCGGCGCCGTCCTTCATGCCTTTCAACAGCGACAGGCCAAGACGAACCGCCGGTTTCGATGAGGACCCATGGTTCTCGAGGGCCGAATCCCAGTTGCTGATGGTGACGTCGGCCGGCAGCACCTTCACGCCGTGACGTTGTGCGTCTTGTACCAGTTGCGACGCAGAATAGAAGCCAAGTGGCATGCTGTTCAGCATTGCCGCGAGAAACGCCTCTGGCTCGTGACACTTCAGCCAACTGCTCGCATATACGAGCAACGCGAACGACGCGGCGTGGCTCTCCGGGAAGCCATATTCGCCGAAGCCATGAATCTGCTGGAATATGGATTCGGCGAAGTCCTTCGTGTAGCCGCGCTCCGTCATGCCGTTGACGATGCGGTCATAGTATTTGTCGAGGCCGCCCTTGCGCTTCCATGCGGCCATCGCGCGGCGCAGTTGGTCCGCTTCGCCGGGTGTAAAGCCGGCAGCCAGGATGGCTACCTGCATCACCTGCTCCTGGAAGATGGGTACGCCCAGTGTCCGCCCGAGCGCGACCTCCAGTGCTTCGCTTGGATAGGTTACCGGCTCCAGACCCTGGCGACGGCGCAAGTATGGATGCACAGCGCCGCCCTGAATCGGGCCGGGCCGCACGATGGCGACCTCGATGACGAGGTCGTAGAACTCGCGCGGTTTCATCCGCGGCAACATGCTCATCTGAGCGCGCGACTCAATCTGGAACACGCCCACCGTGTCGGCGCGCGAAATCATTCCATAGGTCGCCGCGTCTTCAGCCGGTATGTCCTGCATCTCGAAGCGCTCGCCGCGTTGCTCCGACACGATGTCGAGCGTGCGCCGGATTGCCGACAACATTCCCAGCGCGAGTACGTCGATTTTCAGTAGCCCGAGCGCTTCGAGGTCGTCCTTGTCCCATTGGATTGCAGAGCGGTCCGCCATCGCCGCGTTCTCGACGGGCACCAGGCGCGTGAGTTTGCCGCGGCTGATGACGAAGCCACCAGAATGCTGCGACAGATGGCGTGGAAAATTGAGAATCTGGGCGGCCAGCTTCGCCCACAGACCGATGAGCGGATTTTCCGGGTCTAGCCCCGACTCAGCGAAGCGCTGGAGGAGGTCGGCCGAATGGTCGAACCACTGGTGCGACTTCGCGACCTTGTCCACAATCTGCGGGTCAACGCCGAGCGCCTTCCCGCTTTCACGCAGCGCGCCGCGCGGTCGGTATGTGGATACCGCCGCTGCAATGGCCGCCCGGTCACGCCCGTACTTCCGGTAGATGTACTGGATGACTTCTTCGCGACGCTGGTGCTCGAAGTCGACGTCTATGTCGGGCGGCTCGCCGCGTTCCTTGCTGATGAAGCGCTCGAACAGCATGTTGCCGCGCGCAGGGTCCACCTCAGTCACCCCAAGGCAATAGCAGACCGCACTGTTTGCAGCGGACCCGCGCCCCTGACACAGGATGTGCTGGCTGCGCGCGAAGCGAACGATGTCGTAGACCGTGAGGAAGTACGCTTCGTATTCCAGTTCGCGGATAAGCTGCAGCTCATGCTCAATCTGCTCCTGCACGTTGTGCGGAATGCCATTGGGATAGCGCCGGTGCGCGCCGATGTACGTCTCCTGGCGCAGATACGCTTCGTGCGTGAAGCCTCCCGGCACAAGCTCGTCCGGATATTCATACCGAAGCTCGTCGAGCGAGAAATGGCATCGCTCGAGAACGTTGAGCGTCTCGTACAGCGCGCGCGTCGGATACAGGTTGCCCAGCCGGAACCGCGAGCGCAGGTGCCCTTCGGCATTAGGCGCAAGGTCATAGCCGCATTCAGCAACGGTCTTCCGAAGCCTGATTGCCGTCATCGTGTCCTGCAGCGGCTTGCGCGAGCGGACGTGCATGACAACATTCCCTGTCGCCACGACCGGCACGCGATACCGGTCAGCCAGATGTTCGACGATGCCGCGGTGGATGTCGTCCATCGCGCGCTGGTGCATGGTGAGTCCGACCCATGCCCGACCTGCGAATACATCGTTCATCCATTCGAGCTGGACCGCGAGCACGGCCTCTTTCGCGGGGAAGTCCGGCACCAGTATGGCAAGGCAGTTCGGCATGCCGCGGAGATGTGTGTGGCCTTTCTCGGGCTTCGAGATGTCGTGCGGCGTGAGCAGGTATTCACCCTTCGTTGCGCGCATGCGTCCCAGCGTGATGAGCTCGGAGAGATTGCCGTAGCCGTCGCGGTTCTGCGCCAGCAGGATGAGGCCGAATGCTGGTGTCCGGTCCGCATGCACGAGCCGAAAATACGAACCGATGACCAACGGCAGCTTCTCTTTCTTCGCCTCGACATGGGCGCGCACGACACCGGCGAGCGAACATTCGTCGGTTATCGCAAGTCCCGAGTATCCAAGCTGGGATGCACGTTGCACCAGCTCTTCCCCGTGCGACGCGCCATGGAGAAACGTGAAGTTGGTGAATGCAAAAAGCTCCGCATAATCTGGAAGCATTGACGATGGAAAGTCCACGAGCGCACCGTCCTATCCGCTCAGCCAAACAGGCCGTGTAGGAACCAGCGGACTTCCTCAGTTTTCACGACGGGCCGTTCGCGAAAAATCCAGTAGCAGCTTTTGTCGGCAGCTTCGGCGACGTAGTAGTCGCGTGTGACTGCTTCACTGTCATGCCAACCTGCCTCAATGCGCTCGCCCATCGAGACGAGCCTGAGCGGCGAGCCGTAAAACGGTCGATGATTCTTCATCATAAGCTTGATGGGTTCCTCAAGCAGCCAGGTCGGTCGCGGTAGTTCAACGGGCAGCGCCTGCGTCTTCGCGTCGTTCTGGATGGGCACCCAGCGGTTCGCCATCTCCGGTCTATGGTCGGATGTTGGCGCCGCGCGCTCCACGTTCTCGGAGCCGAGCCGCGCGACCAGCAACTCGATGAGACGGTTGTGGTCTTCGGCTGAACCACCCGGGTCTGGGAAAAGCGAATCGCTTGGCGGCTCTGCGGGCTGCACGCGGGATGCGGTCAGGCGCACTGCGAGGACGGCGGCTGGGAGTTCGATGCGACCAAGGCGCTCCTTCAGCAAGCGGACGAGATGCTCCTCGTGCCATGTCGGTTCTGCGAGCGCGACTTCGAGGGTGGTTGGCTCGACGGCTTCGCGGCCACGCTCATGTTCGAGCGACATGGTGGCGTGAGTGAGCGCGAGTTGCTGAGCGCTCAACCAGCCACACATCTGGACGATGAGGCGCTTCGCCGAAAACAGGATGGCTTCGGCGTGCTCGACACGGTCCGGGAGCTCGGTGCGCGCGCTGAAGGTCGGTGGCATCTCGAGCCATTGATACAGCTCTGGCGACAGGCCATAGGCACGGTCGAGCGCATCGAGTAAGCCTGCACCGCAGCGCTTCTTCAGCCCGGCGCGCGGCAAGCGGCGGACCTCCCCCAGCACCCGGCAGCCAAGTCCCTGGAACCAGTCAGCAAACGGACGCAGTTCCTGTACGACCGTGAACGGCAACGCGTTCAGGTTTCGCTCAAGCGACAGCATCTTGAGCACGCGGCAGCGGCCGCGCTTTGCGAGCAGCCACGCGCCTTGGCCAGTTGGGGCGACGCTCATGCGCACAGTCACGCCGATGGACTTCACCACGTCGCGCATCAATTCGCAGACGTGGCGGATGCCGCCGAAAAGACGCAGGCTGGCCGTGACGTCCATGACGATGGTTTCCTCATCGCAGACCGCGACCTGCGGCGAGAAGCGCAGCAAACCGAACGCGACCTCGCGTTGCATCTCGCGCTCGCGCTCGACGCTCCGGTCGTACATCAACGCATCGGGCGAAAGTGTCGTCACTCCGCCCCGTTTCATGCCGGGCAGCACACCGGCTTCCCGCGCCATCGTATCCGCCACCACAACCTTGTCGCGCTCGAGCACGACGCACCCGTGCTCAGTGCTAGACGACCACCTCGGACGGAACACCTCCAGCGAAAGCCGGGGAAGGAAGATGGCGACGAACACGGCCATAGGGGCTGAGCAGAATCGGTGACGGTTGCAGGGTAATGGACAGCATTTCGCTTCGTATTGGGCCCCGTCGCTTGACGACGTCGACGACGAGGCCACCGTCAGCTGGTCTGACTCCCAGCCGCAGCGCGGCAGGCGAGGCGTCCTGTGCGCTGGCCAGCGGCCGGATGAGTACAAGCAACGTTTCCGACGCCTGCGCCGCGAGGTGTAATCGCCGCAGCGCCTCGGTCCGGATGTGCTGCTGCCATAGGATGAGCGCACCACAACTCGCAGCCTGCAACACGCGCTCCGCACACCAGAGCGCATCTGCCGTCTTCGGCGCCCGCAATCTCATAAGACGGTCCACCGGTACGCCGAGATAGCTGAACGCCAGTGAATTGGGGACATGCGGCGGTTGCAGCAGCGCAATCGGCCGCGCGCTTAGCTCGGCGAGCGCCGGCTTCAGAAGCCGTATCTCGCCAATCCCGGGTTGCTGGACCAGCAGTTCCACCAGTGCGCCCAACGGCCAACCTCCACCCGGTAGCTCGGCAGACAGGGCTGCATAGCCCGTATCCACTGTCCTGCCATGCGCGCGCGCAAGCTGCGCCCCGCGCCACAGCGCTGGATGAATCGACTCGACGTGTTGGGGCAAGGCAGCCATTGTCGGAGAATACTGTATGGATGTACAGTATCGTATATCAAAAACCTGCTTTGTGAAGTGTCCCTTTTTGGGCGCGACGGGAGACGACGATGGATATGCCTGTACGCAAGCACCCGATGCCGGAGATAGCAGCGTTCGTGGCCGAATTGCGTCATGCGTTCGGGGATGCGACTATTGACGAGGCAGTCGCGCGCGGCAGAGCGGGCGAGCCAACGTTTTTCGCAAGCGAGAACGACCGAACGGTGGGCACCAAGTCACCTGGCGCCGCGAACAGCTGGCAAGTCGACGACAGCGTGCGGAACCGGCACCTCTGCCGCGGATGTGACGGGTCATGCGTTGGAACCGACGTTCGGTGCAGTCAACGGAGATGATGCATGTGCTATTCGGCTCAAATCTTGGCGGACTATCGCCGGTACGTTCGGATGTTCGGCGCGCACATGGACATCGCCGAGTTTGCGCGTCTCTACTTCCTGCAAGCAGAAGGGAGCAGCGCGAAGACACCGAAGGCGCTTGATGATGCCTTTCGCGACCCACAGAACGATAGTGAGCGTGAGATTTGGCAGCTCATCAACAAGACGCGCGCCGAGCAGAAGACTCGGCTCGAGCAGGAACTCTTCAAGCAGCGTACCCGCCTGACAGAAGCCGAGCGCAAGCTGGAGTCGAAGGTGACGAAGGCGGCAACGGAAAGTCGACGCATCGCCACCGACAAAATCGAGGCTGCGCTACGCCGCATCGAAGACATCAACCGGACCGAATCGAAGCCGCGCGACTCGCGCATCTTTCCCGGCACCTACGCGCCGGTGCTCGTGATGGAGAACGGCGAATACGTGGTCAAGCCGATGCGATACCAGTGCCGGATTGCGGGCAAGCCCGCGAACTACGATGTGAAATACCCCGGCACATATAACGCCCGCCGCGACAATCTGGAGGGATTCTGGAAACCGTGCTTCGGCCACACGCACGGCGTGATGCTCGTCGAGGTCTTCTACGAGAATGTGAAGAAGGCGAAGATAGAAGGCACGTTGCTGGAGACGCATGACAAAGACGAGAACGTCGTCCTTGAATTCCGCCCCAGTAACCGGCAGCTGATGCACGTCGTCTGCCTCTGGTCGCGATGGACCAAGCCGGGTGAGCCAGACCTGTTGTCATTCGCAGCCATCACCGATGAGCCGCCGCCGGAGATTGAAGCGGCCGGCCACGACCGTTGCATCATCCCAATCAAGCCAGAGAACATCGAAGCGTGGCTGAATCCGGAAGCATCAAGCCTAGACGCGATGTATGCCATCCTCGATGACAGGGACCGGCCGTATTACGAGCACAAGCTCGCCGCTTGAGATGATGACGTTTGTAGGATTTCGTGTAGTGCGAGCCTAGCTGCCACGCCGAGCGGCGGCTTGGCCCGACACTACTTGCTGTCAGGATTCGCCTTGTCGCTGGGCTGATGTATAGAGTTGACCAACTCGTCGATTTTCGCGAGGATGCCATCGGCGAACGCGCGACGCTCATCGAGATTAGTATGGTCTAACCCGTCCAGTCCCAGCTGCTTCAACAGCTGTGTTTGTAGCTCGAAAGTAGCATCGATGTTCTTCGCCCAGCCTTGCACAACGCTCAATTTCTGATGCATCATCGACAGAAATTCGGCATTGCGCTTCCGAATCTCATCGAGGTTTTCCCGTGTGACAACATCCTTCGGCGAGACGAACTTTCCATCGAAATCCACGTACAGAGACGCATTCTTGAGCGTGTTTGAATCTTTGTGGAACTGCGTCTGTATGTCTTTAAATGCTTTAGTCGCAGCCTCAACGTCGTTGTTCGTGCGAGCTAGGTTTTCTTCCTCCGATGTAGGCAAGAAATACGCGTTTGTCCGGTTTTTGCCTTCATGGCGTGAAAACGCGCGTTTCAACTGCTTCATGTCGATTACAGTCCCTTGAAGTGCCGAAAATATCGCGACGCAAAGCATTTCTGCCTTGCCACACTCTTCGAGTGAGATTTGATGGAGAAGCACCGCGCGCGGTAGCGAACCGCGCTCAGCAAGATAAGTGGCTTCGTTATACAGCTCTTCGGCATTGTCGAAAGTTTTCAGCAATCCATCCGTCAGGAGCTGTACCTGTTCGTCTCTCGCGTCTTTTGTCATGCTGCTTATCCTCTGATATTCAATACTTAACACAGTGGCCCGTACGTGGGTCGGAAGTTGGCGATGGCTTCAAGGCGTGGAGTTTGAGGTGGATAGTGTGTACCTGCCCATGCTAGCTATCGAGGTGGACAGCCCTTGGCATGATACCGACCGTCAGCAGGAACGCGACCAGCACAAGGATAGGCTCTTTTCTACGGCGGGCATTCCCTTCCTACGCTTGCGCCCGCTTGGCCGACCGACACCGGAAGTCGTGCGCGCTGAAGTTGCGTTTCACATAGCCGAGTTGGTGAGTGCGCTGCGTTCTGACATCCCGGGCTACGACCAAGCGCAAGGGCTATTGCGCGACTTGGCGGTGGCCAAGGGACTAAGTTGGAGCGAAGTCACTAGAGACCTAATCTTCGGAGAGGGCACAGGATGCTGTCAGCGTCACTTTCTCCGTTTACTTGTCAGCGATTCGAGATGGTTTGAAAAAGGCAAATATAATCAAGCCTCGAAGAAATACGGTGCGCTCGCATCGGGCGGTGAGAGACGGCCTGCACTAGATACATGGTGCGATGCGAGAACACGATAATTTTGATTTGACCATCCGCTAAAAATATTCCAAAGGCATAAAAATGAAGGTGCGGCTTCCGGGGGTTTTTGCGCTTCAAGAAAGAGTTGGGAAGAATTGGATTCGTCAGTTGGCCTGGCGGGGCGAGGAGGTAGAAGCAGAGGCAGTTCGTTTTGTCACGGATGGTGCCGAAGGCTTCGAGGTCTCGTCCAGCGCGCTTTCGATACCCGTTCGAATCCTTAAAAGCACGCCTCGCCAGCTACCAGCACAAGACGAAGCGGCTGTGCTCAGGTATCCGGCAGTCGCCATCGAGCCTGACGGACTGGACGCAATTGCAGGAACGTGGTTGCAGCATCCCTTGTTGCCTGCTGCTGGTGGGTCAACGACCGGCTCGAACGCGAAGGCTGCGACCGATTCATGGCGTGGTGTATTCGCATACGTACAGGAGGACCGCTCGAAGGGGACCATCGGCTTGCGTCCGCCGCAGGCTGGAGCTCTTCATGCGATACACGCTCACTGGTCGGTGAGTACCGAAGTTGCATCGGTGGTCCTTCCTACTGGAACAGGAAAGACCGAAACAATGCTCGGTGTCTTGACGTCTGCCTGTTGTGAACGGGTCATTGTCGTCGTCCCGACAGACGCGTTACGCACCCAAATCGCGGACAAGTTCGTGACGCTGGGCCTGCTGAAAGCGCCCGGCAGCACTATCCTTCCAAAAGTCGCTCACTATCCAGTCGTTGGCGTACTTGAGCACAATATTGCGAGCCTTGAGGCGTTATCGACATTTTTCGAGGCATGCAATGTAGTCGTTACGACTAGCCACATCGCGGGCAGCCTCGCGCCCGCGTTCCAAGCGCGTATCGCCGAATTGTGTACGCACTTGTTCATTGACGAAGCGCACCATGCGGAAGCGCCCACGTGGAAGCGGTTCAAAGCAGAGTTCAGCAAACGCCGCGTGCTTCAGTTCACCGCGACACCGTTCCGTGACGACGACAAGCCCGTTGATGGGACAATAATCTATCGGTATCCGCTCAGGCAAGCTCAACTTGATGGTTATTTTCGACCCATCATCTTCCGGTCGATTTTTGAGTTTAACGAGAGCAAAGCCGATAAGGCCATCGCCAAAGCAACTATAAAAGAACTGGATAACGACGCAACAGGGCTTCATGTCGCCATGGCGCGCGCACTGGACATTCCGCGCGCGAAGCAGGTCTTCGAAATTTACGAATCCATCGGCCGTTACAACCCGATTTTGCTTCACAGCAGACTTAAGCCGGCCGAACGGCGAGATGCTTTAAATAAGTTGCTGTCTGGTCAATCACGACTTGTGGTCTGTGTCGACATGCTTGGAGAGGGCTTCGACATGCCGGAGTTGAAGATTGCAGCGTTTCACGACACGCGAAAGAGTCTTCCCGTTACGCTCCAGCTTGCTGGCCGGTTTACACGCGCCCGCGAAGATTTGGGGAACGCAACGTTCATAGCGAACGTCGCAAATCCAGGTGTACGCGAAGAGCTTGAAAAGCTGTACAGCCAGGACCCTGACTGGAACGAATTGCTCCCGGATTTGAGTGACGCAGCGATAGACAACGAAATCGAGGCGCGTACGTTTCTCGCAGGCTTCGAGCCGTTTGCAGGCGAAATTCCTCTTCAGGAAATCAGGCCGGCTACCAGCATGGTCATTTATCGGACCCGATGCAGTGTCTGGACACCGAAGAACTTCCGGAAGGGCATCCCGGGTCTCACAGCCTCCGACAAGGTTCGGCAGACGGTCAATCGCAAAGAGAACATGCTCGTA
Source organism: Paraburkholderia sp. RL17-383-BIF-A (assembly GCF_046028015.1). Classification (NCBI taxonomy): domain Bacteria; kingdom Pseudomonadati; phylum Pseudomonadota; class Betaproteobacteria; order Burkholderiales; family Burkholderiaceae; genus Paraburkholderia; species Paraburkholderia sp. RL17-383-BIF-A. Next base: position 65,590 of record NZ_JARESR010000014.1, read on the forward strand.
GTCGTGGTGGGAACGACCAAGCCGGTGCCATGGACTGACATTGAAGCAGTGCAGGACTGGGAGTGGGAGCTACTCGTTGCGATTTGGGACAAAGAAAGGGAGCTTTTGTACATTCATGGGTCGTCGAAAAGCGGCGAATATCGTTCGATGGCCAAGGCGCTATGCGGCGAGGACGTGCAACTCATCCAAGACCCGGAACTATATCGCTGCTTTCACGGCGTTAAGCGCTTGCTGCTCACGAATCTAGGAATGAACGAACAATTCGGGCGCCAAATTCGGTACATCGCCCGCATGGGCGCAGACGTTGCGGCACGCCTGTCCGAGTCGTCCAAGAAGACTGCGCGGCGCGCGGTGGTGTCCGGAATAGGGTTCGAGGCTGGCGCGACAGCGACTATCGGAGCAACGAAGCGCGGTCGGGTTTGGTCCTTCCAACGATTGCGGCTCGAGACCTTCGCAAAATGGTGCAAGAACGTTGGCGCAAAGGTTGTCGACGAGACCATCGACCCGGAAGGTGTGCTCAAAGGAACTTTAATCCCGAAGCTGGTTAAAGTGCGACCGGAGGTAATGCCCATTGCTGTCGAGTGGCCAGACTGCGTCTATCAAGAGCACGAAAGCGTATTTTCGGTTCAGCTGGGAAAGGGTGCTGCGACCGAATTTTGGTACCTTGGAATCGAGCTCGTAAGTCCGGCGGAGACTGGCGACATTGTGTTTCGATTGTTCGACGACTCGGCGGAATTGATGCTCCGACTTGAGCTTGTGCCCCTTGATGACGATGCTGTTTCGACCTACCGATTCGTACCGGTATCCGGGCTTGACGGCACTATAACGAAGCGCCAAAAAGCATGGACGCTGTCCGAATACTTCTTTGAGAACCCGCCGCTCATCACGTTTGCGGACGGTTCCTATCTCGAAGGCAACATGCTCGTAGCGCTGCCAGACATCTACGCGCCATATGACCGTGAGCGGATTGTGCCGTGGGACTGGTCACACGTTGACATAAAGAAGGAGGCTCAAGGGGCTACACGCGAGGCTGATTCAATTCAGTTCAAAGTCATTGAAGACCTCAAAAAGGCGGGCGGATTTGACATCATCTACGACGACGACGGGTCGGGAGAGTCGGCCGACGTAGTGACCATCAAGGTAACGGAAGATGATGCCCGGACAACAATCAACGTTGATTTTTACCACTGCAAGTATTCACAAGACAGTTCGTCAGGAAGCCGCGTTGGTGACTTGTATGAGGTGTGCGGGCAAGCCCAGAAAAGCATAAGCTGGCTGCAGAACCAACTACGTCACACTGAACTTTTTATCCATTTGCTTCGGCGTGACCCGAAGGTCCGAAAGGGCGTGGAACTGTCGAGATACCAAGTCGGTGACCGCGATACACTGGCGGCTATCAGGAACCGGAGCCGAATGTCAGCTTTGAAATTGCGTGTTTTCGTCGTGCAGCCCGGGCTATCTCGCTCTAAAGCGACACCTGACCAGCTATCCCTCTTGAGCGTCACGGAAAACTTCTTGCTCGAGACCTACGGCGTCCCGTTTTGTGTCATCGGAAGCGCGTAGCGATTCTTTGCCATATCGTCCTCTCGAGGACGAAGCGTACGCGCTGACTGTTGTTACGGCTGCGGAAAGTAAAACAACATATACGGACAAGTCATAAGTGAATTTCGAGCTTTTCGAGAAGTATGAATCCGCAATACGGGGCTACAAAGGCCCCCAAGGCGACCCGCAATCTGCATCTCTACGCATGCATCGAAACGGCGGCCTTGAGGTGTATTACGCCCCATTCGAGTGGGTGAATCTCTCGGCGAAGGTTGTGCTCGTAGGCATTACTCCCTGGAAAGCGCAGGCCGACATTGCGTTGACCGAGGCGCAACGCGCGTTAGTTGAGGGTCTTCCGGTACCAGAGGTGCTTCGGCGCGCCAAATTAGCAGCCGCGTTCGCGGGGAGGGCGCGACTACGCCTCGTATCGCTCCTCGACCATATTGGCCTGCATCGTTGGTTGGGGCTGCGCTCGAGCGAAGAGCTCTTCGGCGAAGCGAGCGACTTGCTTGAGGCGACGTCTCTTTTTCAATTTCCTATCTTTAACAAAGGCGAGAATTTCAGGGGAGGGAAACATCCCGAAAGAGACCCAATGCTGCGCGGGCAGATGCGAGAGCACTTCGGTAAGATGGCCAAAACGATGCCAGATGCCGTCTTCATACCTGTCGGAGCGACAACATCGAAAGGCGTCCATTGGCTCACCAAAGAGGGCTTTCTGAAAGAAGAACGAGTATTCCATGGCCTTCCGCATCCCGGCAAAGAGGACAGCGAACACACTGCATATTTCCTTGGCGAGAAGAGGCGCGCCGACCTGTCCGTCCACACAAACGCCGACAAGGTTGACGCGGCGCGGGACTACCTTCGGATGGCGGTGGCAGCACTGAGCTGATGCTGTGCCCGGCGCAGAGGTCGATGCCGAGCGCCGAACGCACGATGCGTAGTGAAATGAATCCATCCTTCGCCGCGCGGGCCCATCAGTGCCAGAGAGCAAGCACCAACTGGGAGCTGCCCGACCCGAACATGGGCTTCACTTTCGCGCGGATGCTGTTGTTGGTTGCATTGGCGGCGAGCGTGTACAACCCGACATTGTGCGGACGCCCACACTCGGACGGCTGGCATACCCACGAGGTGACGATGCGATAACCCTCTTTGCGCAGTTCAACCACTCGCGCCCGGGGGTCAATGACGTCGAGGTATCGCGTGGCCTCCAGTGTTGTAATCCCCGCGCACAGCCTCATCGCTTCGAGCAAGCGCGCCCGCTGGTGCTCGGCGGTGTTGGCCGGCCAGTTGGCGATGATGCGGTCGAAGGACTGGAAATTCTGCGGTTTGATGTGTTTTTGCATTCGATGCAGTGGGAGTTGTGACAGGACGTATTGTTCACCTGTCGGCTCGAAACACTGCTACCGAAATACCAAGCCCGTTCAGCCGCAAAAAATCCGGAGGAAATAGACCGGAAAACGGGCCCAATTTCCGCAGGTTTTCACTGCTCGGCCGAATCCGGCTCTAACCCAAGTTCGGCGCTGGCGGCGCTGAGCGCGTCGTAAAGCACGACTGCCGCAGTCTCATCCGCGCACCCGCCCACGATTTCGAGAGCCTGAGCTAGCCGCTGAGCGTCGGTTCGCGTGTCCGGCGTCTGCGCCGCACGGTTACGCGGAACACTTGCGCGGCTCAGTGCCAGATGTGCTGTGTTCTCAACGTCGGCTTGGTTCCTGCGCTTCGCTTCGACGTGCGCTCGAATACTTACGCGTTCGACAGCGGTCAGCACATCGTAGACTTGGCGTTCCAGGGTTTCTTCCCAAGCGCGTGCGACGACCGCCGTAATGACTCGGATGGGAATTTCGTCACAAGCCTCGCAGATGGCGTGGGCGAGCCGGATAATCAGCGTTCGACGCTGCGTCATCGGCAAGCGGCCTGCAGTTCGGGGCGGCACAATCGACGGCATCGTCTGGAGCGTCCGCAGCGGCTCTTGGAAACCGCGCGTCCGGGCGCCCGGAGCGAGCCAAGAAGGGCGCGCCGCAGTCAGCTTGGTTGCCAAGTCTGTGGCGCTCTTCATGATGTCGTTGACTTCAGACCCGGTCGGTGCCAAGTCCGGTTCGCCTTCCTCGATGCATTCGACAATCGCGCGGGCAACCTGGGAAATCACTGTGACCTGCAAGCTCGTGCCCTTCGCGAGCAGTTTCTTCTTCTTGAAGAAGCTGCGAACATCTTTGTCGTCACGAAAGCTTTTGAACCAATCCGACTGCGCGCGAGCCGCCTGGTCAAGGTTCAGGAAGGCGCTTGCCTGTTCATACATAGAGGCAAGACGCGAATTCGTGGTCAGAGTCGTCATCGGCAATAACAAAGGCGATTCACGTAAGTTGTAGGCATATTGTAGCTGCGTGCTATGCGCCGACCGAGCGCACAAAGGAATAATCCCACGCGTGAGAGAGCGCGCGGCACCCCATCCGGCGCGCTTTTGCGCAGTCGGCCGCGGCAAATAACCGTTGTATCGGCACGATAAGCATCGACCACAGATGCTCAGCCGCGCCCTTGTCATGGCCCGAATGCGCTAGGGAATGCTCTCCAGTGCATCGCAATCGTTTGCTTCTTGCTTCTATTCGGTATTCCGGGGCTCTTCTGGCTGAATCGATTCGTTTTAAACTGGCCGCCAAGTGGGTAAGCAAACGCGGTTTTTTTCGGTATGCGCCATAGCAAGCAGCTTCGCCGATATGAGATTATGCAACGGGGCGCGAAACCCGCCGGAAGGGGTGTCACTCGATTCCATAAATAGCCCATACTCTGAATGCCTGTTCGGCGTATTGGGCGCGGCGGGGCGACGGCATAATCAAATTGAGAGAAGACGTACAAGCGGAAGGCTTTGGGGGCCAGATGGATGAGACTATTGTTGAGCCGGCTGAAATGCCGGAGGAGCCACGTTGCGTGCAGATTAAAGCCACGCTCGCTGGCAAAATAAATCTGGCCGATTTCCAGAATGCCATCCCGGTTGTCCACGAACTTGCGCTTGCCAACGAGACGACCGATGACATTAAGGAGTTGAAGCTTACCGTATCCTCCGAGCCGTCATTTTTCAAGCCGAAGACATGGCACCTCGACCACATCGCGACCGGAAAGGATGTACGCATCAGCGACCTCGACCTTTCGCTGGACGGAGCGCTTCTCGGCCGGCTGACCGAGTCGGAAAAGGCACTCATCACTTTCAAGCTGACGGCGGAGTTGGAAAGTCCCGTTGAGCTTGCCTCATTTGAGACAACAGTCGAGTTATTGCCACGTAACCAGTGGGGCGGCCTATCGGCGCTCCCCGATTTGGTCGCGGCATTCGTTCAGCCGAACGAGCAGGCGGTGGAACGGGTCTTGAAGAAGGCCGCAGACGTCCTACACAGAGCAGGCAAGTCAGGGGCTATCAACGGGTATCAGGAAGGTGCAAAGCGAGCTTGGGAATTGGCATCCGCCATCTGGAATGCCATCGGCTCGATGGGCATTGACTACGCGGTACCGCCGGCAAGCTTCGAGCAGTTTGGGCAGAAGGTGCGTAGCCCCAGCCAGATAGCCGACTCGGGCCTTGGGACCTGTCTCGACCTCGCTTTGTTTGTGTGTGCCGCGCTCGAACAGGCCGGTCTCAACGCCGTGCTCATTTTCACGGATGGACACGCGTTCCCAGGCGTATGGCTGAAACCCGAAGAATTCTCGACGTCCGTTATTGATGATGTTACGGCGCTCCGGAAACGCGTGAAATTGAAGGAGATGGTGCTGTTTGAGTCGACGATGCTCACGCATCGCCCCCATCCGGCATTCAGCTTTGCTATTGCGAACGGCGAGGAGCAGATTTCCGAAGAGGCGGAGCGAAAATTCCATTTGGCTGTCGACATCCGCCGCGCGCGAATGCAGCGTATCAAGCCGCTTGCCAGCGAGCAGGCGATTGAACGTAGCACTGTCGGGACGGAGGAGGTCAATCTCGAGAGAGGGTTCGAGGTCGCTCCGGATTTGCCAGAGGAACTGGACCGCTCCTCGGAAGACAAGGCTGTCGAGCGCCCGGAGGACCGGCTGACCCGTTGGCAACGTAAGCTGCTTGACCTGTCACTTCGCAATAATCTGCTCAGCTTCAAAGCCGGCAAGAAATCGCTGAAGTTAGACGCGCCAGACCCCGGCCAACTGGAAGATATTCTGGCCGAGGGGCACGCCATCAAGCTGCTCACGCGTCCCGACCTAATGGACGGCAATGACCCACGTAGCCAGGCAATCCACGAAGCACGGGAGCGCGAAAACATTCGTCGTTCCCATGCGATTGACGCATTGAAGCGAAGAGAAGTTTTCGTCGGGCTCTCACAAGACGAGATGGATACTCGCCTAGTTGAGCTTTTCCGGACTTCACGCACAAACCTGCAGGAGGGTGGTTCCAACACCTTGTATCTGGCGCTGGGCTTTCTTTCTTGGACACGTGAAGCGAAGGACGACAAGAAGTATCGGGCGCCACTCATTCTTGTTCCTGTGTCGCTTGAACGGCGAAGCGCGCGCTCAGGGTTCAGCCTGACTTTGCACGATGACGAGCCGCGCTTCAATCCGACACTGATTGAGATGCTTCGCCAGGATTTCGAACTGGAGCTGGGCATCCAGGACACCGAGCTGCCGAAGGATGATTCTGGCTTAGATGTCGCGGGAATCTGGAAAACCGTATCGAGTGCGGTCAAGGACATCAAGGGTTGGGAGGTAGTCGAAGAAGTCGTTCTCGCTACGTTCTCGTTCGCAAAGTATTTGATGTGGAAGGACTTGACTGAGCGAACCGAGCAGCTCAAACAGAACGCGGTCGTACGGCACCTCATTGAAACGCCTCGCGATTCCTATGAGAGCACGATTGAGTTTCCTGACGCCAGAAGGCTCGACGCAGAACTGCCGGTGAAAAACACCTTTTGCCCATTGCCGGCCGATTCGTCGCAACTTTCCGCGGTCGTGGCTGGAAGCAAAGGAAAAGACTTCGTCCTGATTGGCCCTCCTGGAACCGGGAAGAGCCAGACCATCTCGAATTTGATTGCGCAGTGTCTGGCGGAAAAAAAGCGTGTGCTATTCGTCTCAGAGAAGATGGCGGCGCTTGATGTCGTGTACCGGCGCCTCGCCGATGTTGGTCTTGGCAACTTCTGCCTCGAATTGCATTCCAGCAAAGCACGTAAGACGGAAGTGCTTGAGCAGCTACGTACTTCGTGGGATTCCGCTGCGGCCATGGAACCCGATGAATGGCATGCAGAAGCCGCTCGGCTGGAGGGATTGCGCAACCAGTTGAACGGGTATGTTGAACGTCTGCACCTGAGATACCCGAACGGGCTCAGTGTGTATGAGGCTATCGGCCGCGTTGTCGCCGGGCATGACTTGCCCGTCCTGCAGCTGTCATGGCCGTCCGCTCGGGTTCACGATTCAGTCGCTATGCGAACGCTGCGCGAGACGGCCGAGTTGCTAGATGTTCACGCGAAAGTGATGGGAGAGGGGCAGTTGACGTCCAGCCCGCTCGCTCACGTGGTTCAAACTGAATGGTCGCCGCTGTGGCAAGCCGCGCTGCTCGATTCGGCCCGCGCTATTGGCCCAGTGGTTGCCCGTTTTCAAGCCGCGACCGAGCAACTGCGTGCGGCCGTCGGTCTGCCGTCATCTGTTCTCGACACGCGTGGTAGGGAAGGCCTGCGTCTCTTGGCTGCGACTTTGCCGTCTGCGTCTGGGCACGATTGGCAGTTCGTTCTGCGTCCGGATGCAAAAACGATTGCAGACAACCTGCGTTTCGCGAAACCATTGGTCGAACGACACCGCGAGCTGCACGCTTCGCTGTCAGCGCCGCGGGGCAACCAGGTCCTGGAAGATTTACGACAAGGCATCGTTCAGCTCACTCGTTATCACGAACTTCATTCGCAGCTTTCGCAGCCGTGGAACGAATCGCTAAGGTCACGGCTTTCCGCTGGCATTGAGCTGCTGCGAAAGCGTCAGGACGTGATTAGCCAACTGTCGCTCAAATACAAAGACGGTATTTCGACGGCAACGGTTCAGCAACTCCAGCTCGATTGGAGGGAACTGCAGGATTCGTCCTGGCCGATGAGCATGATGCGCCGCCGCTCGCTTTCGAAGAAGCTCGTGGACCTGTCGACCGGCGGAGGCGAGCCAGACATTGGCGGTGACATCGAACGTCTCAAGCAGATTGATTCACTTCAGGAAGAAATCAAAGCGCTCGACGACCTGTCGCTACCAACATCGAACGCATGGCTGGGACTAAAAACGGAACTCGATGTCGCGCGGGCTTCGCTTGGTTTCCAGACCGCCCTCGAACAGGCTCGAGTACGCGCGGCTTGGGAAGATGTTGGGCTTGACCCAGTCAGCCGGGGGCAGTGTGGCGAGACGGCGCGCGAAGACCTCGCTCGCATCAGAGAACTTCGTCAGATTGACCAGATAATCCATCGCCTCTCCGGACTCGAAGAAGAGACAGACGCCGTATGGGTTGGATATAAAACGGATTTGGCTGTCGCGAAGACGTACGTCGTCTTTCAGGGTGCGCTGGCAGCAGCAGTGGCTGGCAGCTATTGGCAGGACGAGGGTTTCAGCGTTATCGAGCGGGGCAGTGCGGGTGCCGTCGCGTCGGCGGACCTCAAGAAGATGCGCGAGCTGGTTGCGCTCGGTGCTCGTCTCAAGGAGTTTGACGACCTCCCCGCGAAGACCGGCGGACTCTGGAACGGTTTGCAGACAAAACTGGAGGCCATCGAACCAGCGCTTGATTTCTTCGAGGCGCTGTCGGGCGCGCTTGCATTGATGGCAAATTCGCCTGAAGCGCTGGCGGCAGTAAAGAGCCCGATTGCTTTGCTGCTGGGCGATAGCAATGTTCTGCTTGAGCCGACGGGCGCGATTGCGGGCGCCGGGCGTATGTATGCCGAGGCACTACAGGCGTTTAATCAGGCAGTGACGCAATTCACGGTCGCGAGCGGCTTGCCGAGCTCTGATGTCGCGACTCTGGGTGCACTTCTCCCTGCCGCACTGGCCGCACGTGCAAGCGACGTCCTGGCTAGCTCGAACCGGTTGAATGCCTGGTGTGCGTGGCGCAAGACCCGCGCGGCGGCTCTTGCGTTGGGGCTTGCTCCCGTCGTCGCTGGCGTTGAACAGGGCGCAATCCAGCTCGGACGCGTAAAAGAAGCGTTCGAGACCGACTACTGTCGCTGGTGGTTGAATGCAGTTGTCGATGTGGACGACGTGTTGCGCACATTTGTTTCCGCAGAGCACGAGAAACGCATTCGGGATTTCCGGAAGCTTGACGAACGGTTCATCGGCTTGACACAAGCCTGGGTGCGTGCGCAGCTTTCGGCCGGGCATCCGTCGCCTGACCGTGTCTCACGAGGCTCTGAATGGGGCCTGCTGAGATATGAAATGCAAAAGAAGACTCGCCATCTGCCCCTTCGCGAGTTGATGTCTCAAGCTTCGGGCGCGGTGATGCGCCTGACGCCGTGCCTTCTAATGAGCCCGCTGTCGATTGCACAATATCTGCCGGCTGAGACGGCGAACTTTGATGTCGTCATCTTCGACGAGGCATCACAGATTCCAGTGTGGGACGCCATTGGCGCAATGGCGCGTGCGAAACAGGTCATCATGGTTGGTGACCCGAAACAGTTGCCACCGACAAGTTTCTTCGACCGCGCGGAATCGGACATTGATGACACTGATGTCGAGACTGAGCTCGAGAGCATTCTTGAGGAGTGTATCGGCGCCAACCTGCCGACAATGAAGCTGTCGTGGCACTATCGTAGCCGCCATGAAAGTCTGATTGCGTTCTCGAATCATCGTTACTACGACGGGGACCTGGTGACGTTCCCAAGTCCAGTCACGAACGACCGTGCCGTCAGCTTTAATCATGTCGCGAATGGCCAATACGAGCGCGGTGGGGCGCGAACAAATAAGCCAGAAGCGAAAGCGCTGGTATCCGACTTGGTCGGCAAAATGAAAGCGCCCGGCTTCCGTGACAGTGGCTTGACCATCGGCGTGGTGACCTTCAACTCTGAACAGCAATCTCTCATCGAAGACTTGCTCGACGAAGAACGTCGTAAAGACCCATCCATTGAGCACTTCTTCCTGGAAACGCAGCTTGAGCCCGTGTTTGTAAAGAACTTAGAGAGCGTGCAGGGTGACGAGCGGGACATCATGTATTTTTCAACCACCTATGGCCCGGGGGTTGACGGCACCATGCCGATGAATTTCGGCCCGATGAACCAGCAGGGCGGAGAGCGTCGTCTGAATGTTGCCATTACCCGTGCAAGGCAGGAGCTTCGAGTCTTCGGTAGCTTCCGTCCAGAGCAGATGGACTTGGCGAGAACTCAGGCGCTTGGAGTGCGTGACTTGAAGCACTTCCTGGAGTTTGCGGACCGCGGTGCACGCGCGCTCGGCGAGGCGGTTACAGGTAGCGTCGGAGACTTCGACAGCCCGTTTGAAAAAGCTGTCTCGAACGCGCTTACCGAGAGAGGCTGGACCTTGCATCCGCAGGTCGGTGTGTCGGCTTTCCGCATTGACCTCGGTGTAGTCGACCCGGACGCACCTGGACGATACCTTGCCGGTGTTGAATGTGATGGTGCGACCTATCATCGTTCTGCAACAGCCCGCGACCGCGACAAGCTGCGTGAGCAGGTCTTGCGTGGCCTCGGTTGGGACATCCTGCGCATCTGGTCGACCGATTGGTGGATTGACATGCAGGGGACGGTCGAGAAGATTCATCGTCAGCTCGAGGAGTTGCTCGCGGAACAGCGGGCAAAGCGAGCGCAGACCGAGCAGGACGCGACAGTCCTCGCGGAACAGGTTATCGCGGACGTAATGGCGATGCCGGATGAGCAGATGGACCAGTCGACAGACGCGACAACCGAGCCGTCGAGCGAGGTGAAAATCGTAACGGACGCTACCACGCTGCCCGTCACCTACGCTCGCAACGCCGTCGTTGCTCATTCCAGCGACCAAGTCGAGGGACGTTTTGCGGAGGTGGATTTGACGCTTGAGGGATACGCGGTCGATGCCAACTCGTTTTTCGACGTCGTCTATAACCCAACGCTTCTTCGGTTGATTGAGCACGTAGTACGTGTGGAAGGACCGGTTCGGGACGAAGTGCTGGCGCGTCGTATTGCGCGGGCGCATGGCTGGGTACGGACAGGCGCAAAAATCCAGGACCGGGTCGTCCGGTTGGCGTCGCAACACTTCCGCAGCGACCCAGAGGATGTGGGGACGTTTTTCCGAGCTAAAGGTGAATCGGCTGACGTGCAGATTCAATTCCGGCGGCCCATTGATGGCACCGCACGGTCAGTCGACGAAATTTCTCTTGCCGAACTCCGAGCACTCGCGTTCGACATGATGCAGGCAGGACATGACGAAGAGTCGGGCGTGCCGGCGATGGCCCGAGAAGTGGGCCTTCGCAAGCTTAACGCAGGCAGCAGAATGCGTCTGGAAATGGCTTGGTCAAATGCGACGAAGGCCACTTCTCCGGACGTTGACTCTCAAAACTAAAACAGCTTGACGGTCGGCATGACAGGTGTCCGGCCGGCTGCACAACTGGCAAAAATTTCCTTTCCGTACGGGCGACTTTAGTTCGCTCAACAAGGCATTCCGGGGGGCAACATGGGTTGGGGCTTCAGGAAAAGCATAAAAATCGCGCCCGGTATCCGCATCAATCTCAGCAAGAGCGGAATCAGCACATCCATTGGTGGAAAGGGCTTTACGTACAACACCCGTGGCCGCATCACCACAAGTATTCCGGGAACCGGAATCAGATATACGACAAGTTTGAAGGGCAGGAAATCGGGCCGTCGGAACAGTCACGGCACATCTGCGAGCACCGGGCCTGAATATATGAATACCGACAACTTATCAAAGAGAGAGCAGGCAACGCAGGACTTCGTCTATAAGGTGCAGTCACGCACAACGAATGCGCTACGACAGTATTTCATCTCCCATGGTGTTTATGTCGAAGATGATGACATCGGTGAAGCGGTCAAGCTCGAGGCGTTTCAACCGTTTCTCAATACGCTCGCTCACGATTTGGCGCTCACAACGAAAGCTATCAAGTTAGCCGTGGACATCGGTACGGTCTCGCTCGCAGAAAAAGAAAAGGCGATGCTGGCGGTCTACGAGATGGAGCACAAATGTGCCGCGGCGCAAGGACCTCGCGGTGAACTGCAGACAGCCGCAAGCGCTTTGATGGCTAGAGTGCAGGCATGGCCGAGTGCTCCTGGATTCGTTGGTCCTCTCTTTGCTGCGCTGTTAGGTTGCTTTCTCATGGCCGTGCTTAGCGTTCCCGTGGGGTTTGCTTTGACTGGATTCGCGCTTGCCTACGGTGGATACAAGACCCTCAGTTTCATGCGCAAGAAGTCCGTTTCCTCCCAAGCCATCAAGGAGGCGAACGAGTGGTTTCAGTCCAAACTAGCTGTGGAGGTCACGCCGCGACCAGCCATCCGTTCGAGTAATGACTATGTTGCCCTCAAGGCAGCGGCATCCGCAACAGTCACTGCGATGGCGGTCATCTACACCGTCATCGGCTATCCTCATCACTTAGCGTCGAATGGCAATGGCGAACAGAAAACGCTTCAGTCCGCCACAAGCGCAGTTGGTTCGAATGGCGTCGTGCCGGCCGCAGCTACTGCGACGACATTGAATACAGCTCATCCGGTTCCGGACTTTAGCTGGCTTGTGGGTAAGTATCCATCTGATGTCGTGAATGACAAACGATTCCGTTCTGCTTTCAACGGCGTCTCGCGAGCGGACTGGAAAAAAATCTCGGAGCGCCTTGCTGTGGTCAACTCTTCCGGGATTCAGATGCAAGACGGTTATCTGGTCGCGCAAGGGTGCAAAGAACATGAGTGCAGTACGGAGCAAGCCGCGTTTGCCATCAATGCAACATCCGGCAAAGGCGTGATGCTCGTCAAGCAAACCTCAAACTCTTCGGGTAGCGCCTCCATAAAGATGTTCCAGTGGCCTGACTTGCCCGTCGGTGTGACACCACTATCAAGCTGGGCGCAGGAGGGTGCAGGTACAGACGCCGCGCCTTCGGCCCAAACGGCTTCATTCCAGCAGACCAGCTTTGATTGTTCGAAGGCTCGTTCCGACGCAGAGCACATCATTTGTAGCGACGCTGAGCTGGCCTCAGATGACGTTCAGTTGGCTGCAATCTACGCCAGGGCCAAGGCAGTTGCAGACGACCCCGTAGCATTCAAAGAGCGGACTCGGGCGCAATGGAATTACCGCGAGCAGCAATGCCATGAGCGCGAATGCCTTATTCGGTGGTATGCCGACCAGAATGTTGCGCTGGCAGAGATGGCCGCGACCGGTAAGGTTGCTCAACAGTAAAGGAGCTCGACAAAGTCAGAAAGTTCGCCAAAGGAGTATTCATAGGCATGCGTCGATTGCGAGGGGCAGTTCCGGGCGAGAACGAGCACGCTCTAGCGGTCGATTGTGGAAAGCCCATGCATCGTCGGTCCGTTTGAAAGTGTAGGTCGTCTCATCGTGTTGACAGTCTCAAAAACGTTTTGTGTCGCCTGCAGTTGCCTCACGACCTGAGCATTTGCGCGGGAAATGAGGTCGTCCTGCAGTTCCCATGTCAGAATCAACTGGAGAGCAAACATGAAGCAGCCAGGACTCGATGGTCGCCATCGCGACAAGGACGGAAAAATTGACCAGAAGCACGGCAATACGATGAACAAGAATCTGCCGAAACCCATCGAGGGCTTCGGGCCAAATACGACTCTGAAGACCATGCGCGATAAAACTGGTGCTGTCAGCGAGAAAGACATTCGAGCTGCGGTAGCGAAGAAGCGAGGGCGATAAATTTTTTGCGGATGCTGTTCGACCGCTTTCTAGGACAAATGCGGTAGGCGTTCGGCCGATGTGTCCAAGATAACGTTGAACAGCAACACTTGGCGTCCGCCCTAGCGGTCGACCGGATGTTGCTCTGACGCATCACAGTTGGCATAGCCGCCAAAGTGCCATGGTCGGTCGAATCCGAAGGAACCTTCCTCGCCATACGGTCGCGTCTATGAAGACCAAGGTCGCGTTGACGCGTTGTCCGCTCACCTTGGCGCGCGGCGCTAGCAGCTCGAAGACTGAAATCCGGCACCCGGCTGCTCAGCGACTTTTGTTTAGCCGCCTGACGACTTTTCCTGTATGCGCGACAATGCTGCTTTGCGGCGTCGCGCCGCGTCGGAAAAATCGTCGGGGGCCGGGTGAGCAGCAAGGTCGAGATTCTGGTTGTCGATTCGCTTTCAGATGTGCCTGCGGAGGAGTGGAACGCGCTCGCTGCAGGCAATCCCTTCGTGGCGCATGAATACCTGTCAGCGATGCACGTTACGAATTGTGCATCCAAGTCGACAGGGTGGCAGCCGACCTACCTGCTCATGCGGCGCGGCGGCGAGCTTGTTGGCGCCATGCCGATGTACCTGAAATCACATAGCCGAGGCGAGTACGTCTTCGACCACGTCTGGGCGGATGCTTTCGCTCGGCATGGCATCCAGTATTACCCTAAGCTACTCTCTGCAGTCCCTTTCACACCTGTCACGGGTCCACGGCTACTAGCGCCGACTCACACTGACAGGGTGCTGCTGGCGCGGGGCGCCATCGAGTTCGCAAAGCAGCTCGAGGTCTCGTCAATCCACGTCTTGTTCTCACACGAAAACGACCTTGAAGCGCTGACCGACGCCGGCTTCATGCTGCGAGAAGGCGTCCAGTTCCACTGGGAAAATTTTGGGTACAAGACCTTCGACGAGTTTCTATCGAAGATGTCACACGATAAACGGAAAAAGGTCAAGCAAGACCGGCGAAAGGTTCACGACGCCGGCGTCACCTTTCGCTGGCTACGAGGACAGGAAATTGGCCAGGACGACCTCGATTTCTTTTACGAATGCTACGAGAACACCTACCGCGAACACTGGAATGCCCCGTATCTGACCCGCAAATTTTTTGGGCTTGTTCATCGGACGATGCCTGATGCACTGATGCTCGTTATTGCTGAGGCAGATGGCAAGCCGCTAGCGGTAGCACTGAACGTCGTGCAGGGCGATACCATGTACGGTCGCTACTGGGGCACCAAGGAGTTCGTCTCAGGCCTTCATTTTGAAACCTGCTACATGCAGGGTATTGAATATGGCATAGCCAACGGGTTGAAGAGCTTCGAGGGCGGGGCGCAAGGTGTGCATAAGATGTCGCGCGGACTCATGCCGACTCCAACATGGTCTGCGCACTGGATTGCTGACCACAGGTTTGCGCACGCCATCAGCGAGTTCCTGGACCAAGAGACGGCCGCAATGGACGAGCACATTGACGAACTCGAGGCACATACGCCGTTCAAGCGCCATCAATCTCGGCTATCAGAGTCATGACGTCGTGACGTAATGGAGAGTTTAGCTCTAAGGTCGCGTATGCTGTCGTCTCAAAACACTTTGCAAGAGTGTCGCGAAGCTTCGCAATCGTGCTCATCTGCATCGCGACTGTGTCATTGAGTTGCGCAATCTTGTTCTTCAGCACCTGTTCCACGCTAACCTTTCGCATCCTATTTAGGACTCTGTGATAAGCGTCCTGAGAAACAATCGACGCGTGGCCTAGGATGTCAGCTACGGCCATTGCGACATCCTCGTACGCCAAAGAAAGGCCCTGACGCTGGCGATATTCAATCTCCTCAGCCCATGTGGATTCAGCAAATTTGCGGCGGAAGGAATGTGTATTGGCGCCAATATCGCTACCAATCGCGCGAAACGCGGCTCGAAAGATTTCAGAGACCGCCGAATGTGTAAGGGGTAGTCCCGTATTCATCGAGAGAAACAATCGCCCCTGATGTATCTCAGTGGTATCTTCCATCAGGCCACGCTTTTTGAGCAACTCAGAACGTTCCTCCCGGATGTATCGCTGGATGGCCAAGGCAAGGTTTATTGGCACAGGAAAAGCCCGTTGATAGCCGAATTTTTGCTCGGGCGGTGTTATCGAAATATGGGTCTCGCCTGAGCCAACTGCCTTGTCAATAATTGCGTCTGAAAATTGGTTGACGGTGAGGCTGTTGACGCTCGCACGTCGCCAGCCGACGCCCTCAAATAAACGTAAGAACAGGTCGTTCCGCGAGGCGGTATCTGCACCACCCGTTGACCAGAAGAATTGGCGAATTGCTTCAAAATCTTCATCGGTTGCCCAATATTGCCTGTCACTCATACGTGATGAGGTGCCAACATTTTCGAATAGTTTCGGGTATTTTTGCTTGTCGCCTTGCAATTTCTTGTGGCTGACATTCCGAAGTTTCGGCAGTGATGACCGTATCGGGACGGTCGCCGTGTTACCGACAAGCGACTTGATGAGTAGCGCGTCCTCTTGCGCCCATGTCAAAAATTCGTAGATGACCCGTAACCGTGAGTTGGCTGTTCGTTCCGCACTCTCATCGTTTCTCGAACTCGGCTTATGCCTGGCTTCGTCTTTAACCCAGTTGCGGAATTCAACAAGACTGTCATCGGTAAGTTCTTGCCACGTTAGGTGCTTCCACGCGAGGAAGCGCGCAAGAGCGAGCAAGGCATAACCAACGTGTTCCATGGCGGAGCGGAAGGCTCCTTCCTTAGCGTTTGCGTCATGACGGTCGCGCGCGATTCGCAGTATGTAGTCGAGGAAGGGCTCCACTATATCGAGGCGTGCGTCCCTGATAACGGGAATATGTCGGCCTTCTTTCCAGTTGGCCCACATCATCGAAACGGGAAAAGTTTGCGATTTCATGTCTTGACAAGATTTAGAGAGGGTACATAGTTCGATTTTGACTCCCGACGCCCTAATGCATCTTCAAATGCTCTCTTCGGGGCCACCACTTCTATTTCTCCGTCGGCGCGTGATAGAGCACGCCAGCACCAAGAGTGATTCAGATTCTTAGACGGCTCCATCGAAACAATCACCTTGTTCCATCGCGAGAGTGCTGCGTGTTGGACCTGAACGGCGTGCCCTAACGACATCAATTCACATTCCTTGAGGCTGATGTCCACGTAGCCCGCCGTGTCGAACAGCACGCGCGCTACTGCTGCCGAGATTATGGAGGACCTGCGACGTCCGTCCGAACTTATCTGGGCGATTATTCCGCGGCTTCCAGGAAACAACCCTTTCGAATAGTCGCGGCCGAGATAGATGACCATATCTCCGACCGTGGCTTCCTGCTTATTTCGCAGCTTTATTATTGGAGGCTCAGGCTCCGTCGCTGTCGCTCTAACGTATTCGAGAAGTTCACCATGGATGCGATGGTTAATTTCCATCACCAGACTATGTTTGGATGCCACGATGATGCCATCATGAGGTGAGTCCTCGAAGACGGCCCTATAGGACTGGAGAGTAAAATCGATTAACTCATCGTGAGTGCTTGCCTCCACGCGCTGCACCAAGGCATAGCAATAGTCGTCGAGTGTCGAGAGTCCAGACAAAATTTCTGGGAGGCGTACGAGCGGGGATGCTCGTTCGTATTGTCCAAGAAAGGAGTTGACGTTCTCGTGAACTACATTGGGTTCGGACAAAAGCGCCGTGAATATCTCTCGTAGACCAGAGGTCCGACTCGATTCAGAGCTGCCGATGAAAATCAGGCGGCCGGCTTGTCGCACGTTGCGAAGCAGTTTGTTGACCAGCAACAGGTCAATCGACGAGCTGTCGTGGATGACAACGGTCGCTCCTGCTACGTCCTGACATGCTATGTCCTCGTTGCCGATAAATTCGCGCAAGAGGTACCAGTCGAGTTGAACTTTTCCGACCTTGGCAAACGTTGCGCCCGTTGGCGCAATGTGAATGGCTTTTGGGAAGCACTTTGCCAAGACTTGGGCCGCTACGATGCTCTCGGCGCCGGAAGCCTCGACGGTGGCTACATTCGCGCGGGTGAATGCCGCGAGGAATCGGAGCTCCTGCTCGTTCAGTTTGGCATTATGCTTGACTGCGTTTGATTGAAGGCGTTGTTCGGATTCCCGATAAAGAACCGACATGAGGTTATAACGCACGCATGACTCGATTTCCGCCATGCCAGCACCTTGGACAAAATCAGACCCACCCGTACGCACCAATCGAACGGTCCCTGTCCCAATGCTTGAGGCTATGGCGTCCTTCGGAGCGGTGACCATCCCCATATGTGCTTGGAAAACCTGTTCAAAGTCGTGAAGAGCCAGTGCCGATTTCCCACGGAGTACGGCCATATTGCAAATGGATTCACAGCATCCGCGGATTCTTCGCGGGCAATCAAGGTCAACAGCGAAGTACCGAATCGCGGCTGCGTCGACCGTGCCCCAATCGCTAAGGGCGGTCAACACGTATGGGTCAGCCGACACGACGTCGATTGCAGAGCTACCCCATAGGTCGACGGCTAGATTCGCAATTGTCGAGGTGATGCCATGTTCAAGCAAGAACCTGCAGGCTTGAACGCGAGTCTTATAGCTGTTCCATGCATCGATGATTAAATAGGCTGTTGCGGTTCCTATCCCTGCACTTTCGAGTGCAGAAAAGTCGCTGTTGTCGAGGACCGATAGTGTTTGCCTTCCAAACTTTTCCGAAATCGCGCGGATTCGGCGTTTGGCAATAGTTGTGAACGCGGGATGATTCAACAACAGTTCCGTCGTCGAAGATGTGTTGGGTAGTTCTGGAAGCGCGAATGTAATTAGAAATTGCTCTCCATACACGCCAAATTTGAAGCTACCCGTGAGCGTTAAACGCTCGCCGGGGTAAGGGGCGTCTTGCAGTACCGAGTAATCGGCTTTAACGCGAACTGGCTCATTCCGGGAGTCAGCTTGCAAGCGAAAGATTGCTCCCCCTGTTTGAGGAGCAGAGATAACGCGGCGGACTGTACCGGTAATGTTCATTGGTGGGCGCTACTCACGGATTGATAGACCCGTATCGTCCCGCCATTCGAGGCGTCGTACCTTGGCTCGGAGTGCCGCAATCTCGCCTTGGAGCGCGAGAAGCAGTTGCCGACATCCACTGCTATCGGGCTCCTTAATACGGTTGTCTCGAGAAGCCGGTGTCGCGGCCTCTCTGTTGAGCAGCGCAGTGTCGAGACCCTCAAACAACGCAGCGATTCGGGGATTACTCTGAGCAGTGGACCGTGAGGCGCCAATCAGCTTCATAATGGCCGTTCGCGATGCTCCACCAACCTGATTAGTTGGAACATTGTCTAGCTTTGTGGCAATAATCCATTCGCGCAGGCGCTTTTCGTTTGCTGAGGCCGTTGCAAAGGTGGAGGGTCGATGGGTGCCCATATGTGCCTCATCCCTTGAGTGGTGCAACCTTGGATAAAAGGTTGGTCAAGTTCGCTATCTTTGCGTTGAGGAGGTCCACTACCCGTGTGTGCTCGGAGGCATTATTTTCCAGTGCCAGAGTAGAGGCGCGTAGCTCTACCTCCGTTTTTGCCATTCGCTCTCTGAGCGCAACGATGTCGCTCTCCTGCTTCCTCGCTAGCATTTCCCAAGTATGGGCTTGCGACTCAAGCTTTTCCAAGAGCGATGTCTTGTTCGTCATCAGTAGCTGCTCATGACCTTTTGCACGGAGCACTTCGAGGACAGCATCGAGCTTATCTTGCAGGTCGGAATGAGAACCGGCTAACGTTGAGCGTCGTGTGGTTTTAAATGAGGATAGGCTCGGGAATAGAGCATGTGTCGCTTGACAGTTCTGCGTCCCGTCCCACGCCTCAAAATGAACCGAGCGCGTTGGGTAGAAGTCCAGCATTCGCTCTCCGTCTGCGTCGCGTACGTATCTTCCTTCGGTGTCCTGCAGCCACGGTATACCTTTGGCTGCCCATGTTTGCAAAACTTCTAGTTTGGCGTTGACGGCGGACCTGAACTGCTCTTTGGACCTCTGTGAGATATGGGAAGTCATTTTTTGGATTCCTCCTGAAGCTCCGACCAGTGCTTAACCAACTTTATGACGATTTCTTGGTTGCCAGTGGCGATTGTCTCGTCCGCTTCAAGGACCGAGTCAATCTCTTGCGCGTCTTTACGCAGACACCTTCGATGTTCCCGAGACAGTGACATGTTGTTCGCTTCTTCGAGTAGGGTGTCGCGTTCGGACCGAAGATGTTGCCGATAGCCTTCCGCAGTAAGTAGATTGATGCAACCATCGCAGAGCTTGGGACTAGCGCGCTCTGGATGGACCATCACGCCGTCTGAGCAGTGAGCTTTACGCATGGTGTGTCTTGCTGCCCCGGCAACGCACATGCCGTGCGCTTTCTCAACGCAGGCGAACCCACGCTTGTCCACCGTGTCTACGACAATCCCTGCTTTAACAGAGATAGGGCTAGCGACGAATTCCGCATCGGCGGAAAGGCGTGCCATCAGCTTGAGAAGGAGGCGCGCAAAAGAGCCACCAATGTTCTCGCCTCTAAGCAGGCGGACGACCTTATCGGCAAGATGCTCTTTTCTTACTTCAGATAGCGTCTTTTCAAAAGCTAGGTCAGCGTTTTTGAGACGCTTGAGGAGTTCGGCTGCCTTCTTACCCGGTTGTCGCCCGTGCGGGTCGAGTCCATAAATAGCTGTCTGGTGCACGCTGGAGTGGTCAAGATGATTACAGAGGGCAGCCAAGACGGGATGGTCATACCGGTTGACGTATACGATGCAATAGAATCGCCGAAGAATGTTCCGATTTCGGCCGAATATATCCTTACCGTTAACGCCAGCAAGTTTGAAGAAGAGAGCACTTCTTTTTGGGAGGTCGAAACCGATAACCCGTTCTTGCATGAAGCCCACATACGTAAAGTTCACAGATGAAAAGAGCTTACGGCCGCGAGCCATTTCCACGTTGTCTACGTATTGGTACTCTTCGGTAAAAAGTGGTCGAAACACTTGGGCGAGAGCCTCAAGCGCGAGAATGGATTCTGCTGCGATATTGGGTGCCCAATATTCTACGTAGTCGAAATGGGTTTTTTCTATATAAACGTCGTATTTGTATTCGTCAGAGTCATTGCTAATACGGCGCAAACATCCAAAATATAGGCCGTATTCCTTGTTGTGACCAACCAATTCATTTCTGCGTCGGGCGGTGCACGCATCAATGTTGAAGAACATCGCGACCTGAAACGTAGCCACAAGAGTTCGTATCGACGTCTCGCCAAATACCGGTCGCAAAGGTCCGCTGAGAGGTAAGTGATGGATTGACTGAAACTCCTGGAATACATCTTCGCACAGGCGATTCAAATATCTATAGTAATCAGATGAACCAATTCGAGCGGTCTCTGCAAAATCCTCAAGGCTAGTGCGTACCCGTTGCAGCATCGAGATGAGCGATGGGCCATAGTCGTACAGCCAACGCAAGGATTGCTCGATGATTTGGACGACCGTGGGGAGAGACAAATTGTCTGTTCGTCCATCACGGGCTGATGGTCTGCCGAAGAAGCTGTCGGCGATGCTGGCGGGTCGAGGGTACGGCTTGAAGCATAGAGAATCGAAGTTGCGCGCGCTGAAATACAGCTTATTGATTGCACCGAAGACCAGTTGGCATGACCCGTGCGACGAGCCAATGACAGCCAAATCATTTGTCTCTATGGGGCGCTTGTCTCCAGTGATTTCTACGAAAATGCGGTAAAACCAACGTGGAATCAATTGCGCTGGAATGGGAAGTCCGATAATTTGTTCCAATTCATCGACGCAAAGCGTTACGAAGCTAGTATGTCGGCTCTTTCCGATAATTCGGAGCTGTAGGGTTTGGTCAGTCTTAATAATTCGAATTGCGCGCCGGAGCATCATGTTATAGCAGCTTGCTTTCCACCATCCATGAAGTAAAATTCGGCGCTTGTAGAGTTCGACAGTTTCTCTATTCACATCGGATAGACGATAGATTCCGCGTCCAAGTAAAAAACTAAAGAATCTTAAGCAATGGTTGACGGCAGTTGTTACTTCAGTCTTTATCTCGACAGTTCTTTCCCAAAGGACGCGTCTGACGACTACTTTAACGGCTATGGCGAACTGCGGGAAGTCCACAAGGGGAACCACTCTTCGACGGTACATTCCCATGTCGCCTATACTGCATAGATACATAGCGTTTAGGTCAATAGTCTCGACTTTCGAGTTTCTGCTGCCCACATCTTTTGCCTCGAATCGGATCACGTTATCATCCCAATCACTCAGGTATCTCGCGTCCAGTGAGACTAAATCGTGTTTTTGTTCGGTTGAATTCGTAGACGATTCATCGAATTTTTCGAGGGTTGTCTTATCCATTGAAGTTTGCCTCGCAGGACCGAAGTTGGCCGCCAAGTGGGCTGCTCAGTATGAATCTATATAACGCCTCGCAAAATAGAATTCGGGGAAGGTGGTAGTGCTGGAATCTTTTCTCATCCGACGAGATAAGCTTTGCGGTGTTCTTCCGGTAATACTCGCGCTGATACATGCAATGCTTGATTTCTGGCAAACCGATTGAAAACGGTATTGCTCCATGCGACTCAAGCCACTTATCCGCCACGGAGTTTCCATCTTCCGGATGTTGCGGGGAGGATGGAAATAGCAATAAGGTTCGGGCGAGCTTTCTTTTCCGCTCAGAGGAATTGTCGTTGAAATGTAGCCGCCCGGCGGAATATTTGAATGCGGCCGAAAGGATGTCGCCGTAGTCTTTGATATTTGCTTCATGTGATAAGCGAAGCGCTGTTCCATCGACATAGCGAGTCGTGGTGCGTGGACTTGCGTGATTGGCTTTGGCCTGGGTAATTCTAATGTCTTGTCTATTTGCCAGATGGTATTGCGAATGAAACTGCTTTCTCAGGTCGTCAGCACGAAAGAGAGGATGATGGATGAAGTCGCAAAATTCCTTGATTTCCTCATGACCGAGGGCTACCCGAAAATGTCGGGAGCGCAGTCGGTCTAGTGCCAGCGTCACAAATAGGCTTGCAGTATCTGATTCACCGTATTTGTCTACGTTTGCACGATGCCGTAGAAGCATTTCGATAACCCTGACGGATGGAATGTCGTATATATCGAGAGCGTCATCCTCTTTTGGCTCGGCCAGGGTATCGAGCAGATTTTGAGTTTTTATTGGAGAGGCAGACGTATGCTGCTTTCTCCCTATGTCGACGTTTGCATCAACTATGTCCGTTTCATTTTGCCCTGACCGCGCTTTTAACCCTGACAGTTTGTACCCGTTGGGAATTTTTTGTACCCGGGCTTTGGATAGTGTAAGGACAGTGCTTTTATTCCAACCTGTCGAAAGCATTAAAATTGCAAAGCATGCAATGACTACAACCCGAGGAAGATAATATTCGCTTAACAATATGCTGAAGCGTTCTTCGTAGGTGTCGCGAATTAACAGAGGAGTAAATTGCTTTATTTCTGTCAGTTCAAGCTTCACGTGGTCATTCGGTCTGCACAGTTCATATACTTGAAGCATGTGTATTGCAAGGGCCAGTTGCGCAGATTCGGGAATATTCTTTGGCTTGTGTTGTTTGTACGCGGTTCCGCTTTTAAGCGCAGTCCAGGTCTTGGGGTGTATTAGGTCGTCAAGACCTCCCGACTTTCTCGTCTCGTTGATGCAAGCGACAATGCTGTCGTGTGCGTCGAGAACGCCGACGCATGACGACACAAGGATTTCTATCCTGCCGGTGAAATGGGCAAGTTGCTTCCTCTCGAGGTCCGCCATGTCAGCGAATTCGAGAGCGCTTGCGGGTGCCGCTAATTCGGAGTCTTTCAGTGTCGGGTGAGGGCGGTCGCTGAGGGTGTCGTTTGCTTTTGGCGATGGACGTGTCAGAGCGGTCTTGTACTCTACGTCGCAGAGCAAAGTTCCGTTGCCGATGGCACTGACGGGTTTGAGGAGAAAATGGCGACTGGTTTGCGCATACGTCACCGAGACGGGGAAACGAGAACGTACAGCGTGGTACGCGTCGACAGCGGCGAGGACGGTGACTACGTCCTCTTCAAGCAGTTGCTTTACTTCGGTATTTAGCAGGGTCAGCACTCCGCCGCTTTCAGCAAGGGCGACCAGCGTTTTGGTGAGCGGTGCTGCTTGCACGAAATGTAACTGATTCGGTGCAGCGTCAATTGCCTCGCTCAGCCACCCCCCGGGGACTAGCCCTAAGGCATGAGCGTCAACGATGAAAGTCCTATAGGTCGTTCGTCCATCAATGGTTTGCTTGGCGGCGATGCGCAGCTGACCGTCATCGCGCCAGCAATGTCTTTCAAGTGCGCCGGGCTCGGTCCAGTGTAGTGCCCCCATCTTCCACGCCTCCAGCCAAGCTTGTGCTCCAACGTATTCTGGCAAGAAATGCACGGAAAAGAAAGATAAGGATAAGGCCTATTTTTATGTGTAATATCAAATACTTATGGGCAATCAATCAGTCGCGCAATTTTTTGGCGCCCACATAATCAAAAGTACTCGCCGTACGAATGCCCCTTCAGGTATACCGGCGCGGCGGCCACCAGCTTGTCCGTGCGCGGGTCCGTCAGCGTGACGAATTGCGGCGCCCAGCCGGTATCGGCGACCGCGCAACGGGTCGCATGCAGCGCGCTCAGGAACTCGTGCCGCAAAAACGGCGTGGGTTGCGACTGCTGGGCGAGGAGGGCATTCCATTCGGCGGCGTCCACCTCGGAGGGCGACGCCAGAATGCCCGTGCGATAATCAAAGCGTTCCTGGTTCAATCTGTGTGACTGTTCCCAATGAGCGGCGCGGCGCATCAGGCGCTACGTCGTTCGTTTATCCGATTTGTCCATTCCGTCGAGCTAACCAGCCGCGGTACTCGCAAGCCACGTCGGCTTGCCTGTCGATCCTGCCATGAAGACCCGAATCGCTCTTGCCCAAATCAATGTCACCGTCGGCGACTTCGCCGGCAATGTCGAAAAGATTGTCGCCGCCGCGCGCACCGCGCACAACGGTGGTGCGAAGCTGCTGATCGCGCCTGAACTCGCGCTCTCCGGCTATCCGCCCGAAGATCTGCTGCTGCGTCCCGCGTTCTATGCCGCGAGCGCGGCGGCGCTGGCCGACCTCGCTGTGCAACTGAAACCGTTCGCCGGCCTGCATGTGATCGTCGGCCATCCTTTCCGTGACGTGGCGCACGGCCATGGTAATGCAAACGCGCCGATCGAGCGCGGCGTGCCGCCGGTCGATACGTTCAACGCGGCGTCGCTGATCGTGGATGGCGAAGTGCGCGGCACGTATCGCAAGCAGGATTTGCCCAATACCGAGGTATTCGACGAGAAGCGCTACTTCGCGTCCGACCCGCAGCCGTTCGTGTTCGAACTCGACGGCGTGAAGTACGGCGTGGTGATCTGCGAGGACGCATGGCATGCGTCGGCTGCGCAAATGGCGAAGGCGGCGGGCGCGCAAGTCGTGCTGATTCCGAACGGCTCGCCGTATCACCTGAACAAGGAAGCGGTGCGATTCGACATTCTGCGCGCGCGGATTCGCGAGACCGGCCTGCCGATGGTCTACGTGAATATGGTCGGCGCGCAGGACGAACTGGTGTTCGACGGCGGCTCGTTCGTGCTCGACGCGCAAGGCGAACTGGTCGCCAAGATGGCGCAGTTCGAGGAAGCGACCGCGATCGTCGAATTCGAAAACGGCAAGCCGTTGCCCGCGGCGATCGCGCCGGATCTGTCGATCGAGGCTCAGGTTTATGCGGCGCTCGTCATGGGCGTGCGCGACTACATCAACAAGAACGGCTTTCCGGGCGCGCTGATCGGCCTGTCGGGCGGCGTGGATTCGGCGCTGGTGCTGGCGGTTGCGTGCGACGCGCTCGGCGCGGACCGCGTGCGCGCGGTGATGATGCCGTCGCGCTACACGGCTGACATTTCCACGACGGACGCCGCCGAGATGGCGCGCCGCGTCGGCGTGCGCTACGACGAAATCGCGATCGCGCCGATGTTCGACGCGTTCCGCAGCTCGCTCGCGGAGGAATTCGCGGGCCGCGCCGAAGACGCCACCGAAGAAAACATTCAGGCGCGCATTCGCGGCACCTTGCTGATGGCGCTGTCGAACAAGTTCGGCTCGATCGTGCTGACCACCGGCAACAAGAGCGAGATGGCGGTGGGCTACTGCACGCTGTACGGCGACATGGCCGGCGGCTTCGCGGTCATCAAGGACATCGCGAAGACGCTCGTTTATCGGCTGTGCCACTACCGCAACCAGGCGACCACCTTCAGCAAGCAGGACATCATTCCCGAGCGAATCCTGACGCGCGCGCCGTCGGCGGAACTGCGCGAGAACCAGACCGATCAGGACAGCTTGCCCGAGTACGAAGTCCTCGACGCGATCATGCGCATGTACATGGAAGAGGACCGCTCGCTCGCCGAAATCATCGCGGCGGGCTACGCGGTGGAAGACGTGAAACGCGTCACGCGCCTCATCAAGATCAACGAGTACAAGCGCCGCCAGGCGCCGATCGGCATTCGCGTCACGCATCGCGCGTTCGGGCGCGACTGGCGTTATCCGATCACGTCGCGCTACACCGAACCGGTGGAGTGAGCCGCGCCGAATTCTCGGCCGATCGCTGCGGACTCAACCAAACCACGCGCCGGATTGCCGCAACGCATCCGGCGCGGCGTAGAATAAAAATCATCCATTTCCCTTTCACTCTTCCAGACACGAGACGAGGTCCGCCATGAAGCGCATCACTGCAGTCATCAAACCGTTCAAACTCGACGAAGTGCGCGAGGCGCTCGCTGAAGTCGGCCTCACCGGGCTGACCGTGACCGAGGTCAAGGGTTTCGGCCGGCAGAAAGGCCATACCGAGCTCTATCGTGGTGCAGAGTACGTGGTCGACTTTCTGCCGAAAGTGAAAATCGAAGTGGTGGTGGCGGATAACCAGTGCGATCAGGTGATCGACGCGATCATCGGCGCGGCGCGCACCGGCAAGATCGGCGACGGCAAGATTTTCGTCGCCGACGTGGAGCGCGTCATCCGTATCCGCACCGGCGAAGAAAACGAAGCGGCGGTTTGAACCGCCTGACTTCGTCGCTTCGAAGCAGGGACTGGGCGCGGCGGAATCAACCCACTGCGCTCACAAGCGCGACGTGAGCCAGGCATGCACCGAGGCGGTGCGCCAAGGCAGAAGGCAAAACCGTCCGCTCAAATAAAAAACGGTGCGATACCCTTGCGGACATCGCACCGATACGCGCCTCTCGCAGCAGCGTGAAAAAGATTCTCTTGAAGAATTCTTGACTACACCCCGGAGGAAGTCCCTCCGGGGAACACCGTTCGATTAGAACGAGTGTTGAATACCTGCGTACACGCCAGTCTGGCTATGACCCGGCAGCGGATTGTCCGTGCTGGTTGCCGTACCTGCGTTGTTGGCATTCAGGCCGTAGTTAGCCGTCTTGCTGTTTTGCGTCGTTGCAACCTGGAGGTCCAGCAGTGTGCGCTTGGACAGGTTGTACGAGCCGCCGACCGTGTAGATCGTCGCGTTGCCCGCGCCATTGTTGCCGTTCACGTGGTAGACCGCAGCGATCAGCGCCGCTGCCGGCGTTGCTTGCCACGTCACACCGCCCCATTCGTGATCGAGCGTGGTCGGCTGGCCCGGCAGAACGTTCTGTGCACCTGCCGAACGGACAGCCTGGTAAGCAGCCTGAATCTTGAACTGACCCAGGAACACGTTCACGAGAGCCGAATATTCACGCGATGCCGCGAACACGCCGTTACCGACGTTGGCCGTATTGACTGCGCTCGGGTTCGGGCCGTACAGGGTACCGTTAGTCGGATTGCGGATTTCGTCGTAAATACCGCGAACCTGGAACAGCGAGTTCGTGTAGGTGACTTGTGCGCCAGCTTCACGACCTTGCGGGGTCGTGCCGTTGCCGTTCCAGCTCGTTGCGTTCGACAGCGCGTATTGACCGTAGAAGTCAAAGCCTGCGATCTTCGGCGACTGGTACGCGAAGTTGTTGCTCGATTGCGGCCAGTTGCGGCCACGCACCAGCGATGCCGACGACCAGTTCGATTGACCGAACGGGTCGAAGTCCCACACGCCGTTCGAGATGTACAGCATGCGACCCATCGTGAACGTACCGTACTGGTCGTTCGACAGGCCGACAGTTGCCCAACGATTGAAGAGACCGCCGCCGCCAGGGCCTGCACCCGTCATGGTGTTGAAGGAGCCTTCCAACTGGAACAGGACCTTGTTGCCGCCACCAATGTCCTCAACGCCCTTCAAGCCCCAAAGGCTGGTACCCCAGTCGCCGCTTTCAGCGCGCCAGCGGTTCGTGCTGCCAGTTGCCTGACCATTTGCACCCACGCCTTGCGGAACGCCCGTCATGTATTCGATACCGGCGTCAAGGCGGCCGTACAGCGTCACGCTGCTTTGGGCGTGCGCAACAACACCGGCTGTCATCAGCGCAGCGGCGAGCAAAGCTTTCTTCATCTTCTCCTCCATACCCTGTCAAAAAGTGAAACCCAGTACTGCGAATGGTGCTCGGCCGCGAATTGCGCCGAACAGAAATCGGTACCAGGGAGATTAGCGGGTGGATTGGGTCTCCTGCCGTGACGTGTAGCCTTGGGGCTATCTGGTCGTCATGCCGATCCCTCGCCGACCGGTTCTCCTCTGTGCTTTGAAGTAAAACTACTTTTAATGAACTTTGTTTTGCTACTTTGGTTACTAATTTATCAAAAATACACTTCACTGGGAGAAGAAATTAGTACCGGCCTCGATTGATGTCTCCAAATTGCAATAAGAATATGGGCGACGACCCGTCGCAACACCGGCGAAAATCGTGAAAACCCTTATGCGACAAGGGAATCACGGTTCGGCACGGGTAGCGTTAAGGATTGCCACTATTGACGCCTTAGATGCGGCAGAGTAAGGCGGAAAGGCGAGGGTTCGAGGCGGGTGGGAGGCGGTTTTCGTGGCCGAAAACGCCAGAATGCACAGGTCACCGAAACAAAAAAGGCGCCGGTAAGCGCCTTGTAATACTACTTCGACTACAGCCCAGATAATGGGTTATTCGTGGGCCGTTATTTGAGGCTGCCGGAGAGGAATTGTTTGAGCCGTTCGCTCTTCGTGTTCCTGAACACTTCGTCGGGATGGCCTTCTTCTTCCACGCGGCCTTGATGCAGAAACATCACGTGATTCGACACGTTGCGCGCGAACGCCATTTCATGCGTGACGACGATCATCGTGCGGCCTTCTTCGGCGAGCGTCTGCATGACCTTGAGCACTTCGCCGACCAGTTCGGGGTCGAGCGCGGAGGTCGGTTCGTCGAACAGCATCACATCCGGATGCATGGCCAAGGCGCGCGCGATCGCCACGCGCTGCTGCTGGCCGCCCGACAGATGCGACGGGTACTGTTTTTCGAGGCGCGGCGCGAGGCCGACCTTTTCCAGGTATTCGCGCGCGCGCTCTTCGGCTTCCTTGCGCTTCAGTCCCAGCACGTTCACGGGCGCTTCGATGATGTTCTCGAGCACGTTCATGTGCGACCACAGGTTGAAGTGCTGGAACACCATCGAGAGCCGGGTGCGCACACGCTGCAACTGCTTCGGGTCCGACACGCGCAACGCGCCGTTCTTGCCGATCTGCGTGCGGACTTCTTCGCCATCCACGAAGATGCGGCCGGAGTTCGGCTGTTCGAGGAAGTTGATACAGCGAAGCATCGTGCTCTTGCCCGAACCCGACGAGCCGATCACGCTGATCACGTCGCCGGCGTTGGCCCGGAGCGACACGCCCTTGAGAACTTCGTTGTCGCCGTACTGTTTGTGAAGCTCATCGACGAAGAGCTTTTGCTTCTTGGTGTTCATCTGAATCCTTGGGCGTGCTGACTTACTGAGGCGCGGTGCCTTGGGTTACTTGCCTTGCGGCCGCAGGTAAGCGAGCCAGCGGCGCTCGGCGCGGCGGAACAGCCACACGAGCGCGAACGAAATGCACAGATAGAGCAGGGCGGCGATACCGAACGCATTGAACGACTGATACGTGGCGGAGTTCACGTCGCGCGCGATCTTGAGGATGTCCGGCACGGTCGCGGTAAACGCGACGGTGGTGGCATGCAGCATCAGGATCACTTCGTTGCTGTAGTACGGCAACGCGCGGCGCAATGCCGAAGGCAGAATCACGCGCCGGTACAGCGTGAACGACGACATGCCGTAAGCGCGTGCCGCTTCGATTTCTCCATACGGCGTCGCCTTGATCGCGCCGGCGAAAATCTCGGTGGTGTACGCGCAGGTGTTCAGCGTGAAAGCGAGCAGCGTGCAATGCATGCCGTCGCGGAAGAACGCGTTGGTGAGCTCGTGATTGCGGATGATCTCGAGGCTGTACAAGCCGGTGTAGCAGAGCAGCAGCTGCACATACAGCGGCGTGCCGCGGAAGATATACGTATACAGCCACACGAGACCGGCGAGCCACTTCTTCTTCGACACGCGGGCTACCGAGAGCGGAATCGACAGGCAGAAGCCGAGCCCGATCGACACCACCAGCAGCCACAGCGTGATCGCCACGCCGGTGATGCGGTAGCCGTCGGTATAGAGGTAATTGCGCCAGTATTCCTGAATGATCTCGATCATAGATCCGCCTTTCGCACGCCGGTCGAGTAACGCTTTTCGAGGTACATCAGCACGAAGTTGGACACTGTGGTGATGACGAGATAGATCGCCCCTGCGAACAGGGTGAAGAAGAAGAACCGCAGCGTGCCCTTGCCCGCGTCCTGCGAAGCCTTGACCACGTCGGCGAGGCCGATGATCGACACCAGCGCGGTGGCCTTGACCATCACCTGCCAGTTGTTGCCGATGCCGGGCAGCGCGAAGCGCATCATTTGCGGGAACATCACGCGGGTGAACACCTGCCAGCCGGTCATGCCGTAAGCCGAGCCGGCTTCGAGCTGACCGCGCGGCACGGCGAGAAACGCGCCGCGGAAGGTCTCGGTGAAGTACGCGCCGTAAATGAAGCCGAGCACCGCAACGCCGGCCACGAACGGATCGATGTCGATCTGATCCCAGCCGAGCAGGTCGGTCAGGTTGTTCAGCCAGATCTGGATGCTATAGAACAGCAGCAGCATTAACACCAGATCGGGCACGCCGCGCACGAGCGTGGTGTAGACGGTGCCTACGCCGTTCGAGATGCGGTTTTTCGACAGTTTCGCCGCCGCGCCGAGCAGGCCCAGCACGAAAGCGAACGCCAGCGACAACACCGCCAGTTTGACGGTTTGCCAGGTGCCGTTGAGGAGCAGCGGGCCGTAGCCTTGAAGGAACATAGGGGGTCCTTGACGATGCGTTTGCGACACACCGCGAAAGACGCGGCCAACTCTGCGCCGCGTTTGCCGCGAGCTGGTGGCTCGCTGTGACCGGCGGCGCACAGCGCACCGCTGTGCAAATCATGACTGCATGGCCGTTGCCGGTCTTGCAGCGCGCTTTTCGACTCTTGGGGTGAAGCTACGGGTGAATCTACTGCCGACTGTATTACGAAGCCTCGTGAAAGCCCATGCGGGCGTGCCCCGAGTTTCGTGGGTGCTGCTTCCGGTGTCCGGGCTCTGTGTCAGAGCCCGGCTTCGGACTCAATGCCCAGGATAGATGTCGAAGTCGAAGTACTGCTTCTCGAGCTTCCTGAACGTTCCGTCCTGATGAACCTGCGCCAGCGCCTGGTTGAACATCGCCTTCAGCTCGGCGTCGTCCTTGCGCAGGCCGATGGCCGTGCCTTCGCCGATCGTCTTCGGATCCTTCACTTCGGGGCCGGCCCAGCCGAAGCCTTTGCCGCGCGGCGTCTTCAGAAAGCCGGCGTCGGCCTGCACTTCGTCCTGCAACGCGGCGTCGAGACGCCCCGAGGCGAGGTCGGCGTACACCTGATCCTGATTCTGGTAGGGCACCACGGTCACGCCTTTGGGCTCCCACCATGCCTTGGCATAGGCTTCCTGCGTCGAACCCTGCTCGACGCCGACGTGCTTGCCCTTTAGCGAGGCCGCCGTGGGCAGCAGCGGTGAACCTGTCCGGGCGATCATGCGGGCGGGGGCGTCGAACAGCTTGTCGGAGAAGTCGATCTGCTCGCGGCGCTTGTCCGTGATGGTCAGCGACGACACGATCGCGTCGAACTTCCTGCCCTTCAACGCGGGAATGATGCCGTCGAGATCCTGTTCGACCCACACGCATTTCACGTTCATCTTCGCGCACAGGGCGCGGGTCAGGTCGGCGTCGAAGCCGACCACCTGGCCGTTGGGGGCCATGGATTCGAACGGCGGATAGCTGGCGTCCACCCCGATTCGCACGGTCTTCCACTCTTTGGCCATCGCGCCGGTGGCCATGACCGCCAAGGCCACGCACAGTGCGAGCTTCTTCATGTTTCTCCTGGGTCAAACTGATCGTCGTGGTGCTCCGATCTCGACGACCGCCGGTTCGTGGCCGGCCGTCGCTATTCTAGGCGGTCAAAATTGTCGCGCCGCCCGCTGATCCTGCTTCGCGGTGGGCCGCGTCCATTTGATGCCGCGATGGAGTCTGGCGCGGGTCTGAAACCCGCCGCTCATCCATCACGGTCCGCCGTGGCGGGCCCGCTGACGTGCCTTCGGCGCCCACGCAATCTCGAAAAGCGCGGTATTTTACCCGAACAGGGACGGGGCGCCAGTGCGGGGCGCCTGCGGCAGTGAACTGGCGGGTGCGGACGTTGTGCCAGCGCGACGCCGCTGTTCTTTGTAGACCGTGACCGGTCGTGCTTGCCACGAAACCGCGACGCGTGGGTCCCGCGGTCTGCGGGGCGCGTGGCGCAATTCAGCCCAGATTCGGCCTCGCAATCGCGCTATGACGTACCCTGCGCAACAACGAAACAGCGACGCCCACCGCCAACTGAGCCGATTGCACTCATTGATGAAACGATCCGGTGCACTCACGCCGATTGTTTAGCGCAGGCTCTGCCCATACATTCTCGACATCGCCATTTACTCACCGGGAGTTCCTCCATGTTCGAGATTCGCCGCTCCGAAGAACGCGGTCACGCCAACCACGGCTGGCTCGACTCGTATCACAGCTTCTCGTTTGCCGACTACCGCGATCCCCAGCACGTCCACTTCGGCCCGCTGCGGGTCATCAACGAAGACCGCATCGCCGGCGGACAGGGTTTCGGCACGCACGGCCATCGCGACATGGAGATCGTCACGTATGTGCTCGAAGGGGCGCTCGCCCACCGCGACAGCATGGGCAACGGCTCGACCATCCGCCCCGGCGACGTGCAGCGCATGAGCGCCGGCACGGGCGTGCAGCACAGCGAGTTCAACGCGTCGCAGGACGAACCGGCGCACCTGTTGCAGATCTGGGTGATTCCGCAACGCGCGGGCGACCAGCCGGGCTACGAGGAAAAGCGCTTCGACGCCGCCGACAAGCGCGGCCGTCTGCGCGTGGTCGCTTCGCCCGACGGTCGCGACGGCTCGGTGACGATTCACGCGGACGCGTCGATTTACGCGGCGCTGCTCGACGGCGCGGAAACGGCGAGTTTCTCGCTGCCCAAAGGACGGCTCGCGTATGTGCATGTGGCGCGGGGCGCGGTGACGGTGAACGGCGAAGCGCTGCGCGCGGGCGACGCCGCCAAGCTCAGCGAAACCGACACGGTGACACTGGAGAAGGGCGATAACGCCGAAGTGCTGCTGTTTGATCTTGGGCCGCTGAACGGCTAAGTCGCAAGCTGCCGGCTAGCGTGGCCGTCTTCGCATAAAGGACGATCGACGCGCGCGCTGCGAGCCCGCTGTGTAACAAAAGAAACGCCACGGAAGGCAACCTCCGTGGCGTTTTTGCATCTGGCAGAGCAGGCGGCCGCGCCAGCCGCTTGCCTGCCGTGAACTGTCTACTTACTGATTGGCCGCAGGCGCCGATGCCGGCCCCTTGCGATGCTCCCAGCGCTCGTGCATCTTTTCATGACGCGACTCCATCTTCGCAAAGCGCTGTTTGAGTGCCGTGCTGACGGTGGTCTTCTGCTGGTCGTTCAGGCCGTTATAGAACTTGAGCCACGCGTCCGTGGTTTGCTGACGCAGTTGCGTGTCTTTCTGCTCGACCTGCTGGTGTGCGGCGGCCATGGCGTTCAGGTCCAGAATCGGCTGCTGCTGCGCGGCCTTGAACTGGTCCTTGATCTGGTCATGGTTGGCGCGCATGGCCTCGTGGTTCTGCTTCATGGTGTCCAGCGCGGCTTGCCACTGCTTTTCCTGATCCGCGTTCAGCTTCAACTGGTCGTGCAGTTGAGTCAGTTCCTTCATGAAGTGGCCGTGCCAGCCGCCGGGACCGCCGGGGCCGCCGGGGCCGCCATGGTCAGCGGGTTGTGCGGCATAAGCAGCGCCCGCGCCGATGGCGAGAGCGGTGGCGGCAACGGCGAGAACGCGCGACATCTTTTTGGTGGACATGTGAGACTCCCTGTAATGGAATAGCCGACGATGCAACCGGTTAAAGTGAACGGCCTGCATTCGGTAAGACACAGCGTAGAGAACTGCGCGATTCGCTGTGTTACGTGGCTGGACGCGGACGTTACGGCACATTACGCATGCCTTTCACCGTAACACCCGGTAACCCTTGAGGCCCGTCTGAAATCGAAAACCCTTCCTGCTGCGCGTTAAACTTCATCCCATGGCTACTCAAATACTTGTTGTCGACGACGACGTCGAATTGCGTGATCTGCTGCGCGACTATCTGGCCCGTCAGGGCATCGAGGTATCGGTGCTGCACGACGCGGGCTCGCTCGAGCGCAGGCTCGAACGCGAGCGTCCCGATCTGATCGTGCTCGACCTGATGATGCCGGGCGTCGACGGGCTCACCGCGCTGCGCAAGCTGCGCGCGTCGGGCGACGACATCCCCGTGATCATGCTCACGGCGCGCGCGGACGACGTGGATCGCATCGTTGGTCTGGAGCTCGGCGCGGACGACTACCTCGGCAAGCCGTTCAATCCGCGCGAGTTGCTGGCGCGCGTGCAGGCGGTGCTGCGCCGCCGCCGCACGCTGCCGTCGGCGGCGGCGCCGGAACAGCGCGAGCCGTTCAACTTCGGCCGCTTCACGCTGGATTTCCAGTCGCGCACGCTGCATCTGGAAGACAAGCCGCTCACGTTGTCGGGCAGCGAATTCGCGCTGCTGAAGATTTTCGTCAATCACCCCATGCGCACGCTCACGCGCGAGCGCCTGCTCGAACTGCTGCACGGTCCGGAATACGACGGCACCGACCGCGGCATCGACGTGCAGGTCTGGCGTCTGCGCCGCATTCTCGAAACCGACCCGTCCACGCCGCGCTTCATTCAAACGGTGCGCGGCCGCGGCTACGTGTTCGTGCCCGACGGCGAACAGCATGCGCCGTCCCATTGATTCGCTGTTCGGACGGCTGGCGCTGCTAGTCGTCGCGGTCCTGCTGCTGTCGCATTTCGCGTGGTACTCGCTCATGCGCCTCGAGCGCAGTCAACTGCAAACACGCTACGCGGTCGAGGAAGCCACCTTCCTCGTCGACGCGGTGCGTCAGCACGTCGCGCGAACACCGGATCAGCCGTTGCCGTCACGTGTGAAGCTGGTCGACCCGGCGAGCCCGGAAGTGCCGCCGGAGAGCGCGGACATGCCGCCGCCGCTCGAACGTTTCCTCGAAGACGTGCGCGACCGCATGCCGTCCGGCACGCAGGTGCGCGTCGGTGTGCCGGGCCTTCCGCCCACGCTGTGGGTGCGTGCCATCTCCGATCGCAGCTGGATCGTGGTGCCGGTGCAGCCGTTGCGCACGCCGCGCTCGCTCGATCGCACGGTGTTGTGGCTTGCCATCATTTTCTCGTTCGCGGTCATGGCGGCGCTCTTCGCCGCGTGGGCGCTGCAGCAGCCTTTGCGCTCGCTCGCCCAGGCGGTGGCGCGCTTCGGCCGCGGCCTGCCGGTGCCGCCGGTGCCGGAGCGCGGCCCGCGCGAGTTGCGTCAGCTGACCCACGGTTTCAATCAGATGGTCCAGGAAGTGGCGCGCACGGAGAACGACCGCGCAGTCATGCTCGCAGGTGTCGCGCACGATCTGAAAACGCCGCTTGCGCGTTTGCGGCTGCGCGCCGAGATGATGGACGAAGTAAAGGTGCGCGACGGCGTGGTGCGCGACGTCGATTCCATGACGCATATCGTCGACCAGTTTCTGGTGTTTGCGCACGACGGCGCCGATCGCAGCGAGCCCGTCGAAGTGGATGCGCAGTGCGAGCGCGTGGTGCGCAGTTATCGGGCGGTGGCGTCCGGCGCGCCCACCGTGCAGACCGAACTCAACGCGGGGCCGGCGTTCCTGTTGCCTGCCGCCACGCTCGACCGGATTCTGTCGAACCTGCTCGACAACGCGCACGCGTACGGCGCGCCGCCGATCGTCGTGGCCACGGCGCGTACTGCGCAAGGCTTCACCTTGTCGGTGAGCGACAACGGCGGCGGCATCGCGGCGCAGGATTTGATCAACGCCAGTCGGCCGTTCGTGCGGCTCGATCCGGCGCGCGGCGGCAACGGCCATAGCGGCCTCGGGCTCGCCATTGTCGAGCGGCTGGTGCGGCGTGCGGGCGGGGAATGGGAGATCGGCAACCACGGCGGCCGTGGTTTGCGAGTCTTGATGAGCTTTCCGTTCGAAGTGTTGCCGCGGGTAGCAGCAACCTCGGAGAATGCCTGGTCGTGAATGGCGACTGGCGACTGGCGCCTGGCGATTGGCGGCGCGGCTCGGACTTGAGCCGCCCGCACCGCGCGCCGCGATCCCAACGCAAGGTTCGCAGGCGCGGACAGACGGTGGCGCGTTAATCTGAAAACAACGTATTCAGCGCATTCGCCGCGTCGCTATCCACGGTATTCCACGTCACCGTTTCGGCTTCGAAAATGTAATGCGTGGTGTACTTGCCGAGCCGCGCCAGGATCTCCTCCTGAATCAGTTCCGGCGCCACGTCCAGCTTCAGATACCACGCGGTGGACGACAGGCGCGTCTGGAACGCGCCGTATTCGGCGAGCAAATGGTCGAACGCGTCAGCATCCTGATCGCGACAGACGATGACCAGATTTCCCTTCATGCGAATCTCCGTAAGAGCGGTAGCGGCAACCTCGATATCAAGGTCGATCATACCTGCTTCACTACGAGACGCCCGAAGGCGGATCTTGCGTTGCGTCAGTTTCTTGCGTACTGGCCGAGGCGCCGGCGGCCACCGGCGAGCGCGTTACCAGACGTTGGCCACGGTGCGGGCGGGCGGCGCGGTGTCGTCGGGCGGCAAGGCTTCGGTGCGGTCGCGGCCGCCCGATTTCGCCGCGTAGAGGGCCGTGTCGGCGCGGCTCATGATGCGCTCGGGCAGATCGTCGGGCGAGAGTTCGGTGATGCCGATGCTCACGCTCAAGCCCACGGAAGCGGGCAACTTCGGCGAAGGCATTGCTTTCAGGCGCAGCCGCAGGCGCTCGACGACTTCGCGGCCGCCGGCCAGATCCGTGGCGGGCAACAGCAGGCCGAACTCTTCGCCGCCCAGCCGGCCGATCGCATCGGCGCCGCGCAACTCGGCGCGGCAGGTGTCGACGAAATGCTCCAGCGCACGGTCGCCGGCTGCGTGGCCGAAGCGGTCGTTGATCTGCTTGAAGTGGTCGAGGTCGGCGATCGCCATGCACAACGGCTCGTTGCTCACGTGCGCGCGTTCGATCTCATGACGCAGCAAGTCGAGGAAGTAGCGCCGCGACAGCGCGCCGGTCAGCACGTCGTGACGGGCCTCGGCCGAAAGCAGCGTGTTGGCGGATTGCAATTGTTCGGCAAGATCGCGGGTCGCGCGATGGTGGCGCCGCTCGCGCACGTACGACACCGTGATGACCCACGCCAGAGCGACCGTGCCGGCCAGCGTGAGGAACACCAGCAAATGATCGCGCTTGTGATTGCGCAGCAGTTCCGGCCAGGCCGCGAGCGGATCGACCAGATGCGCCGACAGCCCGGAGTTCAGGCCGCCGCGCGCCTGATAGAGCGACGGCACGGGGCGCTCGGACATGCCGAACAGTTGTCCGGCCACGGCGGACGGCACCCACGGCGCCTGTTCGCGCACCTGGGCGTCCACTCTGATCTGGATGTCGGGGAAGCTGTCGCGCAGATAGATGGTCTTGCGCTCGGCGGGACTCATCTGCGCGACGCGTGAGTTCGGCAACGCGCGGCCTTCGAGCGCGCTGTTGTGCGCCATGATGATGACGCCATTGTCGTCGGTGACGAAGGTGCCGGCATGCGCGACCCAGTGGCGCAGCCGCGCGATCCCGACCTTGGCGACGACCACGCCGACCAGCAGACCGTCCGCATAAGCCGGCGCGGCGATGAAAATGCCGGGCTCGCCGCTCGAGCGGCCGACGCCATAGGCCTCGGAGAAGGCGCCGAGCAGAGCGTTGGTCAGGTAGCCGCGCACGCGCATGTCGGTGCCGACGAACGAGCGCTCGGCCGCGAACGGGTTGTTGATCGAGTTGCTGGAGGCGACGCAGATGCCGTTTGAATTGACGAGCCAGATCTGGTCGAGTCCGGAGAAACCTTGTGCGTCGTGCAGGAAGTTGCTGACGGCGGTCATCTTCGCGTCTTTTAGCAGCGCGGCGCGCAGGACGGGTTCCGTCGTTTGGTCGTTCACGGCATAATTCTGGGATTGCACCAGAGCGCGCTGGACCACGTCCATTTCGGCCATGGTCGCGGGGATGGCCCGAGACATCGCGAGGTCGCTGGCGATCACCTCCGCCATGTTGTCGACGATCGACGTGGACATTTGCCGCTGCGCACGCAGGGCCGCGTCCAGCTCTTGCTGTACCATCCGGTCCGCGACCATGCCGGCCACGAACCAGCAAACCAGTACGATCAGCATAAAGCTGACCGGCCCGGTTGCCTGGCGCAAGGTTGTCCTGTTCATCGACTCTCTGATCCGTCTGGCTGTGACATGCAACTAGCTCATTCGTGGCAGCGCGCCGGCGCTGTTTCGCCCCTGCGCAAGCGCTCGGCAAAACGCCGCCGCTGTGGCCCGGGATAAATCGACGGCAGGCGTCGTCTTCTGATTTTAACCGTCATGGGGCCAGACGCCATTGTTATTGCGGGAAAGCGAACTACCCGCACCGCGCCCATCAGGTTCTTAACGGCGGCCCGGCCGGTTTCTTAATGGCAGTACGGGTTTTCCGGGGGCCGCCGATGCGATCCGGGTCGCCGCCGCCCCGGCTGAAGATGTGGCCTGCGCGCGACGACGAACGGCCTGCCGCTTGACGTGCGCGCGCGGCCCTCAAGGACGATAGCGGCACGTCCCCCGTTATTTATCGCGATTTACCGCGAAAGGTTGTGCCTGAAACATAGGATGGTGTAGTGTCGTGCCGTCCAAAACAAGGAAAGCTTGCCAGCCTACGGGCGGCGCCCGCGGCGACAGGAGTCGGGTTTGAGGGTTGCGGTCCTGGGCGGCTCGTCCACGGACACATCCTTCACCGGTCCACGTGTCTCCAACGCTAACGATTTACCGCGCACACGCGTTTTGCCATGCCTGATTTCCGCTTTCCGGACCGATCTTCAGACCGCCGCGCCGAAGCCGCGGCCTCCTTGTTGTTTGCGAACTGCTGGCTCGACGGGGAGGGCATCTGATGGATTTCAGCTTCAACCTCAAGCGCACCGCCAATGCGTCGGCATGGCGGGTGCTGCCCAATCGCTGGGACTTCGTCGCCTTCCCGCTGATCATCTGCGTGATCGCCATGGCGGCGATCGGTTTTCACGAGACCTTGGCGCCCATGTCGACGCTCAAGACTCAAACCATCTCGCTCGATCCGGCGAATCTGCCTGAGTACGCCATGCGCACTACGCTGCGCATGCTGGCGGCCATGGTCGCCTCGCTGATCTTCACGCTGGTGTACGGCACGCTGGCGGCCAAGAGCCGCCGCGCCGGGCTCGTGCTGGTGCCGATTCTGGACATCCTTCAGTCGGTGCCCGTGCTCGGCTACATATCGTTTACGGTCACCTTCTTCCTCGCGCTGTTTCCCGGCCGGGTGCTCGGCGCCGAGCTGGCGGCGATTTTCGCGATCTTCACGAGCCAGGCGTGGAACATGACGTTCAGCTTCTATCAGTCGCTGCGCACGGTGCCACGCGATCTGGACGAAGTCTCGCGCGGCTTCCACCTCACTTCATGGCAGCGCTTCTGGAAACTGGAAGTGCCGTTCTCGATGCCGGGCCTCATCTGGAACATGATGATGTCGATGTCGGGTGGCTGGTTCTTCGTGGTGGCCTCAGAAGCGATCACGGTCGGCAACCGCACGATCACGCTGCCGGGCATCGGCGCGTATCTGGCGCAGGCGATCTCGGACAAGAACCTGCATGCGATCGGCTGGGTGATCCTCGCCATGACAGTCGTGATTCTCGCGTACGACCAGTTCCTGTTCCGGCCGCTCGTCGCGTGGGCGGACAAGTTCCGCATGGAAAACACCAGTTCGGGCGACGCGCCGGAATCGTGGCTGCTCGATCTGATTCGCCGCACCCGCCTGATCCACCGGCTGCTGGTGCCGCTCGGCTGGATGTTCGCGCGAGCCGCGCGCGTGCCGCTGCGGCTGCCGGCCATCCAGGGTCCGCGCTTCCAGATCCCGCAGATGCAGAAAAGCTCGCGCGTCGGCGATATCGTATGGGCGGCGCTGGTGCTGCTCACCACCGTCTACGTGGTGTACCGCGTCTTCATGTATGTGCGCACCGGCGTCTCGCTGGATGAAGTCTGGCACGTGTTCGTGCTCGGACTCATTACGCTCTTGCGCGTGGTGGTGCTGATCGCGCTGGCCTCGGTCGTGTGGGTGCCGGTTGGTGTGCTGATCGGCTTGCGCCCGGCGCTCGCCGAAAAGATCCAGCCGCTCGCGCAGTTTCTCGCCGCGTTCCCGGCCAATCTGCTTTTCCCGGTGTTCGTGATCGCGATCGTGCGCTTCCACCTGAACCCGGACATCTGGCTGTCGCCGCTGATCGTGCTCGGCACCCAGTGGTATATCCTGTTCAACGTGATTGCCGGCGCGACCTCGTATCCGAACGACTATCGCGAGGCGGCCAAGAACTTCCATATCCGCGGCTGGCAGTGGTGGCGTCAGGCGATTCTGCCGGGCATTTTTCCGTATTACGTGACGGGCGCGATCACCGCGTCGGGCGGCGCGTGGAACGCGAGCATCGTCGCGGAATTCGTGCAGTGGGGCGACACCAAAGTGGCCGCGCACGGCTTGGGCGCTTACATCGCGCAGTCCACCGCCGCGGGCGACTATCCGAAGATCATCGTGGGCATCGCCGTGATGTCCCTGTTCGTGACACTGTTCAACCGCCTGCTGTGGCGTCCGATGTACGCCTACGCCGAAGCCAAGCTCCGGCTTGATTGAAATTTGAAGGCAAAACGCGATGCAAAATCCTAAAGCTGCTATGACCGCCGCGCCGATCCAGACGCCGCCGAAGCCGCCGCGCCTCGGCGAAGAGATCCTGCGCGTCAAGGACGTGTGCCGCGGTTTCAACAAGTCGCAGGGCGAACTGCTCGTCCTCGACGACGCGAACCTGTCGTTGCGCGAAGGTGAGATCGTCGGCTTGCTGGGCCGTTCGGGCTCGGGCAAGTCGACGCTGTTGCGCATCATCGCCGGTCTGATCGAGCCGACCGATGGCGAAGTCACGTATATGGGCAAGCCGCTCAACGGTCCCGCAAAGGGCGTCGCGATGGTGTTTCAGACCTTCGCGCTGTTCCCGTGGCTGACCGTGCTGCAAAACGTGGAAGCGGGCCTCGAAGCGCAAGGCGTCGGCGCGAGCGAGCGGCGCACGCGCGCGCTCGCCGCGATCGACCTGATCGGTCTGGACGGTTTCGAAAACGCTTACCCGCGCGAACTGTCGGGCGGTATGCGCCAGCGCGTCGGCTTTGCGCGCGCGCTGGTGGTCGACCCCACGCTGCTGCTGATGGACGAACCGTTCTCCGCGCTCGACGTGCTGACCGCCGAAACGCTGCGTACCGACCTGCTCGATCTGTGGACGCAAGGCCGCATGCCGATCAAGGCGGTGTTGATCGTCACGCACAACATCGAGGAAGCGGTGTTCATGTGCGACCGGATCCTGGTGCTGTCGTCGAATCCGGGCCGCGTGATCGCCGAGATCAAGGTGCCGTTCAAGCATCCGCGTAATCGTCTGGACCCGGCGTTCCGCCGGCTGGTGGACGAGATCTACGCGAAGATGACCGCGCGTCAGACCGACGAAAAGACCAAGAAGGGCCTCGAGTTGCACAGCTGGCTGCCGCATGTGTCGACCAACCTGATGGCCGGTCTGATCGAAACATTGGCCGCGGCGCCGTACCACGGCCGCGCCGACATGCCGGAAATCGCCCGTTCGCTGCATCTGGAGGTGGACGATCTGTTCCCGGTCGCCGAAGTGCTGCAGCATCTCGGTTTCGCCGACGTGCGCGAAGGCGATATTTTCCTGACGCCGCCTGCGCGCGTGTTCGCCGAGTTCGGCACGCAGGAGCGCAAGATGATGTTCGCCGAGCATCTGCTGCGGCATGTGCCGCTCGCCGCGCGAATCAAGAAGGTGCTCAACGAACGGCCGGGGCATCGCGCGCCGCGTGTGCGCTTCGAGCAGGAGCTGGAGGATTTTCTGTCGGACAGCGCCGCGGAAGAGACGCTCGACGCGGTCATCAACTGGGGCCGTTATGGCGAGATCTTCTCGTATAACGACCAGACCGAAATCTTCAGTCTGGAAGACGTGGAGTCTTGAGCGCGCTTGAGTAGCGTTCGAGCCGATCGGATCGAACGTCGCGCCTCGCGCTGAAGCGAAACAGGAACGGCAGGAGACCCTGCCGTTTTTTATTGCCGCGCGCCTATTGCAGATTGCCCCAGCGCGGAACGGCCGGTTCGGCGGACGCCCACTTCCAGCCCTTGTCCTGTTGGCACGCGCTCGCCGTGTACCAGTCCTCATGCGCGCTCGGGCCGTCGCCGTCCTGCACCGAGAACACGAATTCCTTGCAGAGCGCGAGGGCCGAACCGAATGCGCGCGTCACGCGAACCTGGCCGTGGCCGTTCTCGATCGGCAGCGTGTGCTTGACGGCCCAGGGGCGCGTCTCGCCGACCGGCATGGCGCCCGCCAACGCGGCGATCATGTTCTGCTGATCGGTGTGCATGGTGCGCATATAGTGGCCCACGGCCTCGTCGGTCGCCGCCTGTACGGCAATGCCGACACCGATGCCGATCGCCGGATTGGACGTCACGAGACCCGACGCGACACCGGCCGCCGCGCCGCTTGCCGCGCCGACCGACGAGCAGCCGCTCGTCATGACACTCGCGCCGACGCACAGCGCGCCCGCCAGCACGAGCCGCAACCGGCTGCTGGACCACGTCGCGAGGCGCACGCGGCGCGCCTTGAATCCAGCCGTATGCGAACGCGCCGTCATTGCAACGCGCCCCAACGTTCGGTGGCGGGTTCGGCCGATGCCCATTTCCAGTTCTCGCCGTCGCGGCAGATCGAGGCGACATAAAACGCGCTGCTGGCCGGCACATTCTTGGTGGCCGTCTGGTCGACGGAGAAGACGATTTCCTTGCAGTCGAGCGCGCCCGTGCTGATCATGCGGCTCACGGTGACGCGGCCGTGTTCGTCGTCTTCGATCGGCACAGAGTGGGTGACGCTCCATGGCGCCACTGCGCCGACGTCGAGCGGCCCGGCGATTTTGGCGATACCGTCCTGCGTATTCGTGTGAACCACGCGTTCCGAATACTGCACGCCGGCCCGCGCCGCGGCGACTGCGCCGAGGCCGATGCCGGTCGCGACAGCCGCGTTGTTCGTCACTTTTGCCGCGAGCGCGGCGCCTGCGATACCGGCGCCGGCGGTGGCGCCTTCCGAGTAGAGCGAGCTACAGCCGCTCAACGCCGACGAGATCGCCACGACGAGAGCAACGAGTGCCGTGGCATTGGGACGACTACGCCCGGCGGTTTGTTTTGCCCATTCGGCCCAGACCATACTTTTTTGCATTTACCTGTCTCTGCTCCTGCAAGTGCCTTTCGTTCACGCTCGATAAACACCGAATGAACGAGTAACACGCGTTCCCCACCTAGCAATGCGTGTGCCGCATTTTGCAGGATGCTATTCGTAATTGGCAGAGGGAAAATGCAAGCAATTGCAAAAGATGGTGCGAGCAAAATCGGTTTCTGTTGGGCGTAAATCGATTTTGATTGGTGGTGCGAAGGGATTGGATTCGGAATTCAACGCGCGCAAGCAAGGGCTTTTTGCAAGCGTTGTCGATGCACGATATCGGTACTCACGCGGCTTTTCCACGTGAGTACCGTGTCACGAAGTTATTGCTCGGACTCGTCTTCCGCGCTTTCGTCGCCGTATGCGCTCAAGCGGTTGTACAGCGTCTTGAGACTCACGCCAAGGGCTTTGGCCGCACGCCGTTTGTCGCCGCCGCAATATTTCAGCGTGCCGAGAATGATCTGTTTTTGCGCGTCGGCGAGCGGCGTGCCGATCCATACGCTCATCGCATCGCCTTGGGTCATGGGCTTTTTCACCCGCGACGCGAGATGCGGATGCGGCAGCTCCACCGTCTTCTCCGCGAGAATGAAGGCGCGATACACCGCGTTCTTCAACTCGCGCACGTTGCCTGGCCACGACCAGGTGCGCAGCGTTTCGATCGATTTTTTGCTGAAGCTTTTGCTCGTGCCTTCCTGCTGATTGAGCAGCGCGAGGAAGTGCTGCGCGAGCAGTTCGCGATCGTTCTCACGCTCGCGCAGTGGCGGCGCGCGTAGCGGGAAAACCGCGAGCCGGTACATGAGGTCTTCACGCAGACCGTTTTCCTTGACCGCGACCGCCGGGTCGCGATTGGTCGCGGCGATCACGCGCACGTTGCCGCTGATCAGGTCATTGCCGCCCACGCGATAAAAGGTGCCCGTTTCGAGCGCGCGCAGAAGCTTGACCTGACGCACCGGCGCCATTTCGGTAATCTCGTCGAGGAACAGCGTGCCGCCGTTCGCATGTTCGAAGTAGCCGATGCGGCCTTGCACCGCGCCAGTAAAACTGCCTTTTTCGTGGCCGAACAGTTCGGCTTCGATGAGTTCGTCGGGAATCGCGCCGCAGTTCACGGCGACGAATGGCGCGTCCTTACGGCCGCTTTGATCGTGAATCGTGCGGGCGATCAATTCCTTGCCCGTGCCCGATTCGCCGATGATCAGCGCGGTCGCGTCGGTGCCGGCGACGCGTTCGATCTGCTCGTACAGATCCAGCATCACCGGCGACGAGCCGTACAGCAGGCCGTACGACTTCAGTCCCGCGATGCCGTCCGCGACGCGCTGCTTCGCCTGTGCCGAACCATTGCCGCCGGCGGAGACGGC
Organism: Paraburkholderia sp. RL17-383-BIF-A; assembly: GCF_046028015.1. Lineage (NCBI taxonomy): Bacteria > Pseudomonadati > Pseudomonadota > Betaproteobacteria > Burkholderiales > Burkholderiaceae > Paraburkholderia > Paraburkholderia sp. RL17-383-BIF-A. The sequence continues at coordinate 110,245 of NZ_JARESR010000014.1, forward strand.
GGGCGAGTCCAGGTCGATTGACGCCATAAACGGGGGTCCTGTGCAAATGTGTTCGTTGTTGCGGCGCGCAGGCCTGGGAACGAGATAAACCAGTCAAGCCGCTATCTCTCAAAGATTGATTTAACCACTTTGGCACCGTTTTCGGCAATCGATGTGAAGGCCTGCGGATACATTCGTTTCTGGTCGGTCGAAAGTCCCTCGCGCAGCGACCGCCTTCGGATTTAAGGTCAAAGTTACCGGGCACGGTGTTTGCGAATTCCACCCGACACGCGTGTGCTTTTTCTCGCGATCCGATGCCATTCGATGGCTCGTCACTGCGGGTGGCGCTTGCCGATCCGCAGGCCCGGCAGGCTCGCCGGAAAGCACACGCGAACGCCGAACTCAGACCAGGAGTGAATGATGACTGACACCACGCAACAGCTTGCACTCGGCGGCCAGAAGATTGTCGAAGATCTGCGGGTGCTGCTGAAAGACTCGGAAGAAATGCTGCGGCTTGCCGCCAACGTGCCTGGCGAGGGCGTCGACGCTCTCCGTGACAAGCTGGGTACGCACGTCGAAACCCTGCAATCGGCGCTGGGCGACGCGCAGCAGAATGCGCAGCGTCGTTACCGGACAGCCACCGTCAATACCGAACGCTACGTGCGCCACAATCCTTGGCGTTCGATCGGCATTGCCGCGGGCGTCGGCTTCGTGCTCGGCGTCCTGACGACGCGCTAAACGCGCGTTCCGGTACCAATCCGCTTCATGAAGACAAGGAGTTCACGATGGCACGACCTAAAATCGGCATCTTCGGCGCGCTGATGGCGCTCGGTGGCTTTCTGGCTATCCGTTATGTGCAGCGCAGCCGCGCGGCTCAGATTCCGGTGGCGCGTGAATTGAGCCGTTGGGAAAACGAAGGCGGTACGGTGGCGGCGCCGGCAACCCCCGCGGCCAATGCGGCTCCGGCGGCCGATGTGAGCCCGGGCGCGCATGGCGCCAACGGCTCCGCGTATCCGAACGGCAACGGCGGCGCATGGCCGTTTCCTCGCAGCTGACGGCACTGTTTAAACAGCGTCGCCGGTGTGCCGCCCTAGCGGGCGGCGCCCGGGTGCCTTGTTAATTTTGCCTCGATAAAGCCGTATAATAGGTAAATAGACAACAATGTCGGTTTATACCGGGGGTTTTGGCTCGATATTGTTGCAATATTGAATCAAGTCGGTGGTTGGCGTGTTTCGTTCAGGTTGGTGGGCGCTCACATTGGAGCACCTGGCAGCCCGGCAAAGCGCCAGGCCGTCGGCGCGCTTTTAAGCATGCGCCTTAGCATGTATTCCCACACCCACGCTTGCAGGCTTTCGAGACGCGATGCCACATGTACTGATTGTCGATGACGATGCCGGTACCCGCGAGGCGCTTTCCGCCATCATCGGGGAAGACGGCCTGACCACTGCCACCGCGGGCGATTTGCGCGAAGCGCGCATTCAATTGGTCCGGCAGATGCCGGACGTTGTCTTTACGGACCTGAAGCTGCCGGACGGCAGCGGGGTCGATCTGTTCGAAGATCTGGATCCGCGCTCCGGCGTGGAAGTGATCGTGATTACCGGCCACGCCACGGTCGAGTCGGCGGTCAACGCGCTGAAAATGGGCGCCACCGACTATCTGGTCAAACCGATCAACATGCAGCGCGTGAAGGCGATCCTCTCGCGCCTGCCGCGCGCCGGCGACCTGAAAGCGGAAATCGGCACGTTGCGCGGCGAGCTGCGCCGCATGGGCCGCTTCGGTCTGATGCTCGGCAATTCGCCGGCCATGCAGGAGGTCTATGACCAGATCGGCCGCGTCGCGCCGACCGCGGCTTCGGTCATGCTGGTGGGCGAGTCGGGCACCGGCAAGGAAGTCGCCGCGCAGACGCTGCACCAGCTCAGCTTGCGCCGTAAGCACGCGTTTCTCGCGGTGAACTGCGGCGCGATTTCGCCGAACCTGATCGAATCGGAGATGTTCGGCCACGAGCGCGGCTCGTTCACCGGCGCGGACCGTCAGCACAAGGGTTATTTCGAGCGCGCGAACGGCGGCACGCTGTTCCTCGACGAAATCACCGAAATGCCGATCGAGTTGCAGGTCAAGCTGTTGCGCGTACTGGAAACCGGCATGTTCATGCGGGTCGGCACGACCAAGGAAATCGAAACGGACGTGCGCCTGATCGCGGCGACCAACCGCGATCCCGAGCAGGCCGTGCTGGAAGGCAAGCTGCGGCTCGACCTTTACCATCGGTTGAACGTGTTTCCGATCAGTTTGCCGCCGTTGCGCGAACGCGGTAAGGACGTGGAACTGCTGGCGCAGGCTTTCCTCGACGAACTCAACGAACGCCACAGTACCAAAAAGCATTTCCCCGCAGCCGTGAAGGACATGCTGATGTCGTACCCGTGGCCGGGCAATGTGCGCGAGTTGAAGAACTACGTGCAGCGCGCGCACATCATGTCGGGTTCGGATTCGGACAGCACGGCGACCGTGCCGCTGCAGATCACGCTGTCCAAGCCCGCAGCCGGCACCGCGATTACGATTCCGTTCGGCACGTCGCTTGCCGAAGCGGACCGTCAACTGATTCTGGCGACGCTCGAGCAGTGCGGCGGCGTGAAGACGCGGGCCGCCGAGATCCTCGGCATCAGCCTGAAGACGCTGTACAACCGCCTCGTCGAGTATGGCAACGACGCGCGCGAAGACGGCGATGCCGCCGACGAATCGCGCGCACTGGGCGGCGCGGACGCTTAATCGTCACTGCGTGTCAGCGGCGTGCCGCCTGCGCCGCTGACACCGTTCAGACCGCCGATGTGGTCCTGCCGGGCGCATCCGTAACGGCACAGGCCTTGCTGCATTCCAGTGGAACGCAAACGAGGACAAACAACATGCTGGAATACGCTGCCGCTCCCGTGCTTCCCCTGCCGATGCATGCTCACCGCCCCGAGCCGATCGAGCCGCCATCAGCTCCTCCGATTGCGCCACCGAGTCCCGGCGAGCCCGACACCATTCCTGTTCCGAGTCCCGATCCGGGGCCGCAACCGATCGAACCCATCGAACCAGTCGCTCCGCCGATTGGCGATCCGCCGCCGCAGCCCACGCAAACGCCACAAGCCAGTCAGGGGTGGCCGTCACCGTCGCCATGCATGCAACTCTGACGCGTTCCGTGCGTTGCGGCACAGTCCGACGTCGAGAAGTTATGTACTTGTTACAAAGCCGGCGCATCTTTTACCGGCAAATTACCTTGGCGGCCCCTAGACTGTATTGATGCCGCAAAACTGGCGGCAGGCTTCCCCTTGGAGGCGTGGATCATGAGACATCCAGCACTGCGACGTTCAGCGCGTCATTCGAAGCGCGATTCCCGGCCGGGCGGCAGCAAGGACAGCGCAACGGCGTCGCCCGATCCGGCAGGGCAGAACCGCGTCGCGCCCGATGCGCCGCCAGACGGCGAGCACAACCAGGGCGGCGTGCGGCCGGAAGGGCTTGAATATCAGCGCGACCTGGGCTCGGAGCAGGACGCCTGAGACGGTTCGACGACCGGTAAGAGGCGTTCCGGTTTCGTCAGATAAAGCAGAAAAAATTTCTTCGTGGCGGAGCGGCGCTGCGCGTTCTTGCTCGCTCGTCACATTTGCATACATTTTTATTTCCAACATCTCAAAAAACGGCACGCGACTTGCATGCACCTTTTTGGCACATATCCGTATGCAACGAAACAACTGAACTAGGTGGAGCACCAATGAGCAGACTGATCGTGGTATCGAATCGTGTCGCGCCGACCCAGGAAGGCCGTCCCGCAGCGGGTGGCCTCGCTATCGGCGTGCTGGACGCGTTGAAGGAAACCGGCGGGGTCTGGTTCGGCTGGAGCGGCGAGACGGTGAGTGAGCCGAGCGCTCCGGTGATCGAGAAACAAGGCAACGTGACGTACGCGACGGTGGGTCTCACCAAGCGCGACTACGACCAGTATTACCGCGGTTTTTCCAATGCGACGCTGTGGCCGACGTTCCACTATCGCAATGACCTGTCGCGCTACGACCGGCAGGAATATGCGGGCTACCAGCGTGTGAACGCGACGCTCGCGAAGCAACTCAAGGAGTTGCTCAAACCCGATGACATCATCTGGGTCCACGACTATCACCTGCTGCCGTTCGCGCGTTGTCTGCGTGAACTGGGCGTGAAGAATCCGATCGGCTTCTTCCTGCATATTCCGTTTCCGGTGCCGGAAGTATTGCGGACCATTCCGCCGCACGAAGAACTGGTCAAGGCCATGTGCAGCTATGACGTGATCGGCTTTCAGACGGAGGCGGATCGCCAGTCGTTCGTCGACTTCATCGAGCGCGGCCAGCACGGCACCTCGAGCGAGGACGGCATGGTGCACGCGTACAACCGCTTCCTCAAAGTGGGCGCGTATCCGATCGGAATCTATCCGGACGCGATTGCCAAGGCCGCCGAACAGTTCACCGACCGTAAGCCGGTGCGCAGCCTGCGCGACGGCATGCGCGGGCGCAAGCTGATCATGAGCGTGGACCGTCTCGATTATTCGAAGGGTCTGGTGGAACGCTTCCAGGCCTTCGAGCGGCTGCTGCTGAACGCGCCGGGTTGGCACGGTCGCGTGTCGCTGGTGCAGATCGCGCCGCCGACGCGCGCGGACGTGACGACTTACCAGCGGATTCGGCAAACGCTCGAGGGCGAAGCCGGCCGCATCAACGGCCGGTTCGCGCAACTCGACTGGACCCCGATTCAGTATCTGAATCGCAAATACGAGCGCAATCTGTTGATGGCGCTATTCCGCCAATCTCAGGTCGGCTACGTGACGCCGCTGCGCGACGGCATGAATCTCGTCGCGAAGGAATATGTCGCCTCGCAGGATCCCGCCGATCCTGGCGTACTGGTGCTGTCGCAATTCGCCGGCGCCGCCGAGCAGTTGCCGGGCGCGCTGGTCGTCAATCCGTTCGATCTGTCGCAGATGGCCGAAGCACTGGAGCGCGCACTGTCGATGCCGCTCGCCGAGCGTCAGGCGCGGCATGCCGACATGATGGCGCCGATGCGCGAGAACAATCTGTCCGTCTGGCGCGATACGTTCCTCGCCGATCTGCGCAACGTCGCGACGGCCTCTTCGGTGGCGGCTAAAGCGGTAAAGCTCGCTGACGTGACCGCGTCGTCGTAGCCGGATTAGCGGCCGCGCGGCTTGCGGTTGCGCCGTGCGTGCTGGTCACGTCGTTGAAGCTATGTGGATGGTTCTGGATGAGAAGAAGGGCGCGAATCGCGTGATGCGAAACGCGCCCTTTTGCTTTGCTGCGTTCGAACGACTCCGGTCAAGCGTTCAGGCCGCTTGCGCGATGCCCCGGCTGCACCACGCGCATCGTGCTGATCACGGCGGCGAGTGCCGAGAAGCACGCGGCGACATAGAGCGCGATGGTCGGCCCGTGCTGCGGCGCAACGCCGAAGATCAGCGCGACCAGCGCCGCGCCGAGCGTCTGCCCGGTCAGGCGCGCGGTGCCCAGCATGCCGCTCGCACCGCCGCTGCGCTCGCGCGGCGCGGAGGACAGCATGGTGCGATTGTTCGGCGACTGGAAGATGCCAAAGCCCGCGCCGCACAGCGCCATGCGCCACGCAATCTGCATGGCGTCGGGGTGCGCGCCGAGTGTGGCGAGCAATATCAGCCCCGCCGTCATGGCGGCCAGCCCGACGCCGCCCAGCCATCCCGACGACACCTTGTCCGACAGGAAGCCCGCAATTGGCGCCGCGATGATGATCACGGCCGGCCAGGGCGTCATGAGCAGCCCGGTTTCCACCTGCGACAATCCCAGCGTTTCCTGCAACAGAAAGGGCAGTGATACGAAGGCGAGCATCTGCGCGCAGAACGAACAGACCGAGGTCCCGATCGAAAGCGCAAAGATGGGAATCCTGAGCAAATCGACCGGCAGCAGCGGCGCCGGCTGCGTCAACTGACGGCGCACGAAGAAATAGCCGATCACCACGGCCGCAATCACTTCGATCGCGACGTAGCCTAAGCGCTCGCCGTGGCCGAGTCCGTCGACGGCAAAAATCAGCAGGCCGAATACGAACGCGTTCATCACCGCGCTCAGGTAGTCGTAGGGGGATTCGTGACCGCGGTTCATCGGCAGCGCCTTCAGGCCGCCGACAATGGCCGCGATGCCGATCGGCACGTTGATCGCGAACAGCCACGGCCACGAGGCGACGGCGAGCACCCCGGAAGCGACGGTCGGCCCGACCGCCGCCGACACCGCGACCACCATCGCGTTGATCGAGACGCCACGCCCGAGCTGACCGGGCGGATAGATCATGCGCACCAGCGCCGTGTTCACGCTCATGATGCCCGCCGCGCCGAAACCTTGAATCACGCGAGCGAGCGCGAGCGTCGGCAGCGAAGTCGACATCGCGCAACCGAGCGAGGCCACCGTGAACAGGATCAGCCCGCCGAGGTAGATGCGCCGGTAGCCGATGCGATCGCCGAGCGAGGCAAGCGGCAGCAGCGAGATGGTGATCGCGAGCTGATAGGCGTTGACGACCCAGATCGAACCCGCGGCGCTGGCGTGCAGGTTGCGCGCGATAGTCGGCAGCGCCACGTTGGCGATCGCGCTGTCGAGTACCGCCAGCGTGAGGGCGAGCGCGATGACCAGCATTGCCCAGTAGCGCTGCGGAACCGGCAGGCCTTGTTCGGTGTTGTCCGATAACGCGGTGTCGGGGGCGAGTGTGTCGGCCGCTTCGGGGGGAAGGGCGCCGTCCTTGCGCGATGGTTGTGCGTGCATCGATTGTTCGAGTTGTAGGGGAAGGCTCAGCGGTCACGCGACGAGTCACGCGCGTTGCGCGCCGCCATCGAAACAGCCGGCCGTCGCAACGACGATGCCGGCGCGCCGGCATCGCGTCCCGCGCATTATTTGAGTTCGTACAGGCCGGTATGAGTGGTCGAGTCGAGTTCGTTCAGATGCGTCATGAAGCGCGCCACTGCGTTGGTGGTGTCCGCGTTGATCGGCAGATGCGGCACCCGCAGAGCGTGCAGACGGAAGATGTAGCGGTGCGCCTTGTCGCCACGCGGCGGCGCGGCGCCGCCGAAGCCGACCGTGCCGTAATCGTTGCGCACCTGCAGCGCGCCTTGCGGCAGCAACGAGCCGTCCGCCTTGCCGGCATTGCGCGGCAGCGAGCGGGCGTCGGCCGGAATGTTCACCACGACCCAGTGCCAGAAGCCGCTGCCGGTCGGCGCGTCGGGATCGTGAACGGTGAGGGCGAAACTTTGGGTGTCGGGCGGCGGCGCTTCCCACTGCAATGCCGGCGAGATGTTTTCGCCGTCTACGCCGAACGCCTTGTCGTGATATTCGTGGGCTTTCGGCATGAAGCCGTTGGTGGGAAATTCGTCGGACCAGAGACGGAATTCTGCCATGATGTGCCTCCCTTCTTAAGTGGTTCTGGGATGGTCGGGGCGAGTGGCTGTACAACCGCTTTGCAGCGCCGCGCGTCACGCATAAGTGCCCCGAGTTAGCCAATCGAGTGTATCACCAGCGAGCTTCGCGTTCGTGCGCGCAGGACGGACTACAAGCGGCTTTCAGCCGCGTTCCTCGAAGCTCGGCGCGTCGCTCTTCAGCCAGTCGACGAGCCGCTGCAAGACCCCTTCGATATCGCGATTCGCGCCACGCAAAGCGCATTCCCACACCACGGCGACGCGCCAGCCGCTCGCGAGGAGCGCCGCGCGAACCTTGTCGTCGTTGCTGCGATTGCGGCCGATCTTGTCGCGCCAGAACTCCGGCCGCGTTTGCGGCCATTTGAAAAGACGACAGTCGTGGCCATGCCAGAAACAGCCATGCACCAGCACGACAGCGCGGTAGCGCGGCAACACGATATCCGGGCGTCCCGGCAGATCGCGCGCGTCAAGGCGGAAGCGGAAACCCTGGCGATGCAGCAGGCTGCGGATCAGAATTTCGGGCTTGGTATTGCGCCCGCGGATGCCGGACATCATCCGGCTGCGCGTCGCGCTATCGACGATATCCACCATGTCTAGCGCCGCGCCGGTGCGTCGACAAGCCGCCCACGCACACCTATTGATCGCTCACGCGTACAGCGAGAGAGTTTGCTTCGAGCCATGGCGTGTTTCCTCGGCGAGCAGGGTTTGCACATGCGGCAGCATGATGCGCGCTACTTCGCGCATGACCGGCATCACGACGCTGTTGCCGAACTGCCGGTAGGCCTGCGTGTCGCTCACCGGGATTCTGAAGGTATCGGGAAAGCCCATCAGCCGCGCGCATTCGCGTGGCGTGAGGCGGCGCGGCCGCAGCGCCTCGCCTTGGTAGACGAGGATTTCCGAGCCGTCCTTGTGATAGCGCGCCGACAGCGTGCGCGTCACGCTGTTCGGATAAGCCATGCCGAAGCCGAAGCCGTTGCCCGCCGCGCGGTGTTTCTCCGCGTAGTTCTGCAGATAGGTCCAGAGGTTCGGCGTGAGCGTGTACTTGGGTTGCACGCGTCGGCTCGCGTGATCGAAGAAACGGTCGTGGTCCCACGGCAGCACCGGTTCGCTGCCGTCCGTGCGATGCAGGATCGAGCCGAGGCGCGGGCCGTTGTCCGGCAACTGCAGATCGTCCCACGAGAACGAGGTTTTGCCGCGAAACCCGACAATGATGATCCGCTCCCTGTGCTGCGGCGTGAAATGCTGGCCGTCCACCACGCGATAGTGCACTTCGTAACCCAACTCGTCGCGCAAGGTCTGCAGGATCACGTCGAAGGTGCGGCCCTTGTCGTGCGACAGCAGATTCTTCACGTTTTCCAGCAGGAATGCGGCGGGGCGCTTTGCCGCGATAATCCGGGCGACGTCGAAAAACAGCGTGCCCTGCGTGGTGCACTCGAAACCATGCGGCCGGCCGAGCGCGTTCTTCTTGCTCACGCCGGCGATCGAAAATGGCTGGCACGGGAAGCCGCCGAGCAGCACGTCGTGGCTCGGCACTTCTTCAGCCGGAAACGAGACGATATCGCCGATCAGCGCATGCTCGCCGCCGCTCGGGTAATTCTCGCGATACGTCTTGGTCGAAAAGTCGTTCCACTCGCTGGTAAAGACGCAGTCGCCGCCATGCGCCTCGAAGCCCATGCGAATCCCGCCGATGCCGGCGAACAGGTCGATAAAGCGGAACTGGGCGCTGTCGCCCGCGCTGCGCCTCGCTCGCGCCCGGTTTTGCAGCAGGTCGCGCAAGGCGGGTTCCAGCATCGCCGGGCAGGGTGTTTCGCCTTTTTCCCAGCGACGCACCGTCTTGATGTCCTTGCCGACATGCGCGGCGATTTCGCGTTGAGTGAAGCGGGCGCGCGCTTGCTGGAGCAATGCGAGCGGTGCGGCGAGGGTCACGGGCGTCCTTGCTGGGAATTTTTGCGGACATTATGACCTAAGGTCGTCCCATTTCCCTATTTTTTGCGTCGCTTGGGCAGAAAATTTCCAGCGTCGGCACGCGTTGTCCACGGGAGGTCCGCGCCTAAATGCGGCTGTCACAGTTGCGCGTGTAAGCTTCCAGCGTGACGCAAAATCCCTGCGTTGCGACGTGTTGAGGCCGCGACATGGTTCGCGGCCGTTTTTTTAAGTCGTGAGCAATGGGGATACGGCCGGCCCGGAAGAGTCGGCGGCTCAGGCTCGCAGCGCCTCAGGCAGTGTGGTGGGCGCTGGCCGGATAGGGTGGCGGAAAGAGGGCGGCGGAGGCCGGGGCCAGTGCGTCCCATGCCAGTTGAGGCTCGGCCTGGAACTGGTCGAGCTGAAGCAGAAGGCTGTCGACCGCGCACAGTTGTGCGTGAGACAGATTGCCGGCGTCGAGCAACTGGTAGAGGCGCTTGCGCCAATATGCGGCCGACAGGATCGGCCCGCCCAGATCGCCGTGTAAAGACGGCCGCATCACACGCGCAATGTGCGCAATGTCCCGATCGATCAGTGCAGCTTGGGACGACCCCGAAAGCGTAATCAGTGTACGGTCCATGGCTCCTCCATGGCACCCTTTACGGCAGACTGTGCCGGGACTTTAGGGTTTTTTTAAAATATTTTTTACGGTGCTCCTTGGGGCAGATCGGTGGCGTGATGCCTCGGGCACACCCGTTGCTGAATACGGATACTGGCGTAATCTCGCGCCGGCATTCCAAATAGTGGAGCCGAATATGAACAAGGACCAGGTGAAGGGTGTGGCCGAGCAGGTCAAGGGCAAGGTCAATGAAGCAATCGGCAAGGCCACGGACAACCCGGGCAAGGAATTGAAGGGCGACCTGCAACAAGGCGCTGGCAAGGTGCAGAAGGCCTATGGCGACGCTAAAGAAGACGCCAAGGACAATGCGAAGCGCAACGCGCCGTAATCGGCTGCGACCAGATTGACGGAAAAGGCGCTTCGGCGCCTTTTTCCGTTTCTGAGCGGTGCCTTTGACCGTGAACGTCTTGTCTTGGACAGTGGGCTATCGTGCCGATGGCGATTTTCGCCTGGGAGTAACCCGGGGTCGGCACGCGGAGCATTCCGCACGCGGAGCGTCGCCTTTAGACTTGGCGCATCCAACACGGAGACGGCGCCCATGACACCCGAGAAAATTCTTTCGATGTTCGAACGGCAATACCTGGAGGGCAAGACGCCCGTGGATCTGGAGCAGACTTGCGCGAGTTTTGCGAGTTGGCTGGCGGTGGCGTGGGAGTTGCTCGACGCAGAGCAGAAGACGCTGCTCCTGACGATCGGCGCGACTCTGTGGCGTGAAGGTTATAACTTGCGCGCCGGCGCGGCGACGAAGGATTTGTGGTGAGTCGCGCCTCGCGAGCGTTGCTGCGTTCGCAGTGCGATGCTCGCAATACGTCGACGCACGAGCGCGCCGTGCCGGCGTGGCCTCTGAGCAGCGCGCCGACGCGTTGTACCAAGTCGGTTTATATTTGACGATCCCGCGTTGGTATTTTGGGCGCCGGTCCTCCAGCCGGCGCCGAAGCCCGATGCCTCATGCCCCTATCAGGCCGCAACATTCGCACAAGGGTTAGATCGTCACATGACCGATCTATCTGCTTTTCCGATCACGAATAAATGGCTTGCTGAGCATCCGGACCGGATTCAGCTCTACTCGCTGCCTACGCCCAATGGCGTGAAGGTGTCGATCATGCTCGAAGAGACGGGTTTGCCGTATGAACCGCATCTCGTGCGCTTCGATACGAATGATCAGATGACGCCGGAGTTTCTGTCGCTCAATCCGAACAACAAGATCCCCGCGATCATCGATCCGAATGGGCCGGACGGCAAACCGCTGCCGCTGTTCGAATCCGGCGCGATCCTGATCTATCTCGCGGACAAGAGCGGCAAGTTCATTCCGCAGGACGCCGCCGGCCGCTATGAAGCGCTTCAGTGGGTGATGTTCCAGATGGGCGGAATCGGGCCGATGTTCGGGCAGGTGGGTTTCTTCCACAAGTTCGCCGGCAAGGAGTATGAAGACAAGCGTCCGCGCGATCGTTACATCGGCGAAGCGAAAAGGCTGCTCGGCGTGCTGGATCGGCAACTCGAAGGACGCGACTGGATTCTCGGCGATATGTACTCGATCGCCGATATCGCCACCTTTCCGTGGGTGCGCAATCTGATTGGTTTCTATGAGGCGGGTGAGCTCGTCGGCATTCAGGAATTCCCGAACGTGACACGCGTGCTGGCGGCGTTCGTCGCGCGACCGGCCGTGGCGAGGGGTCTGGAGATTCCGAAGCGGCCTGCGTAGGCAAGTCGTGAGGCCGGGCGGGGAGTTGGCGTCCGGCCGTGGTTTGAGGAAGTCACCGCGCGAGTTGCGTTAGGTCTCAGTACCCATTGGTCTGCTTCGAGACCGGCGGTAGTGGGCAGCAACTCGCGCTGGGCGAGTTGCCCGGCTGCTCCGTCAGGGTAAAGCGCCAAGTGTTATGGTTGAGCAGGGATCATTAGGATGCCAAATATAAAATTCCCTTGCTGAATTATGTGCCGCTTTTTCGGTGGTCAATAAGAGTACGTCGGCCTTACTCATCACCGACCCAAAGGTGTCTGGCATGTCGGCGTGAAACTCGACTTGCCGGCTATCGGCGGTGAGCCCGTGAAATATTCGTTCTGGAAGTCGATCAACAGCAACGCCGTGCGGCTGGCGATGAGCGAGGCCAGGGCCCAGGCATGCGGGATGCTGCGCAGTGTTCGGTTGGACATGCTGTTCTCCTTGATGGCGGTCGGAAAGGAACCGGGTCTAGGGTAGGGGACACATCGCAACAACGCCGCGGGCAGGTCTAAGTCTGAGCGTGATTTGCACAGATCGCAGGTCGTTTTCTCTTCTTGAAGGTACTCGCTGACTAGCTGAATCGTTACAGCCTCAGCCTTACCAAATAGCTCAAGAAATCATTGATTGTCGCTATCCGCGTAGCGGGATAGTCGCCGCACACTCCGGAATAGGTCATGGATCAACCGCAGCATCTTCGGATTGCCGGGCTCGACGGCCTGCGCGGACTGTCCGTTATAGCGGTCTTTCTTGCGCATACCGGCCTTGCGGGTGTGGTGGGGGGCGGATATGTCGGCGTCGATGTATTTTTCGTTTTGAGCGGCTACCTCATCACAAGCTTGCTCGTAACGGAGCATTCGCGCACCGGGCGGATTGATTTGCCGGCTTTTTATTGGCGGCGCGCCCGGCGCCTTTATCCCGCTTTGTGTCTGATGCTGGCCGGCGTCACACTCTATTGTCTGATATTTCCCGTTGCCTTCAGGGTTGGGTGGGAAGTCTTACCGGCTTTCTTCTACGTGATGAATTGGGTTCGTGCGCTCGGGATCTACGACGCTCATCTCACCGGACATGCATGGACATTGGCAGTCGAGGAGCAGTTTTACCTGGTTTGGCCGCTGATTCTGCTAGTTGTGTTGAAATTCTGGCCACGTCGCGCCTTGATCGCATTTGCCCTTTTGACCGTTGCGGTGATCTGTTGGCGTTCGTATCTCATCTCGCTTGATCTTCCCATGGCCCGTATTTATTGCGGCTTTGATACCCATTCCGACGGGCTTCTGATCGGCGCTTTGCTGGCCGTGATGCCGCGCCGATGGGCAGTCAGGGCCGCGAAGTTGTGGCCGGTTGCTGCTGTGTATCTGTCTTTCGTATTACTCAGCGAAACCGGCATTGAGTTTTCGTTGCGAGCGGTGGGATATCCCCTGACGCCGTTGGCCGCGGCATTCATCGTCGCGAAGGTCGTCACGCAACAGCGCTCCGCTTTGGTGAGGGCGCTCAGCATTGCGCCGCTAGCGGGGTTCGGTCGTGTTTCGTACGGCTTTTACCTCTGGCATTACGTTGTGCTGCAGTCGATGCTCTACGGCGGGTACGAAACCATGGGCGCATTTTTCGGTGGATTTTCTCATCCGAGAATCGCCATGGTGACGATCACATTCGGTGTGTCAATCGCACTGACCCTTTTCTCGTGGTTTGTCATCGAAAAGCCGGCCATGCGATTGCGTTTCCCTTGGAGGCGCAACGTGGCGATGGCTTGAGCCGATGGCACGGACGCGAGCTTCACGCTCATGAGCGTACGAGCCTCGCCAAATGGGCGGCGTTTATCGCGTATTCGGCTACGGATAGTCGGGCGACTACCCTTCAATTGTTTAGTTTTTGTGTAAGCCAGTAGAGATTGTTTTATTCGCCGGTCGGGCAAGGCATGGTAAGTTGCGTGATGGTCGGCCCATTGCAGAGAGGTGGTTCATGAATCTGGTTACGACGCTTCGCCGCGGGCACCTTCTGAAACACATCGATCTGTCGGGCGTCGGCCTGGAGATTGGGCCGTATGACCAGCCGACCGTCTTCAAGTCGGAAGCAGATGTTCGGTATCTGGACTGGAAAGATAAAGAGCAACTGGTGCAGGAGTGTACGCATCCTGACATGATCGTTGACATACCCGATATCGATTATGTGGTTCATTCGAATCGGTACTGCGACTATATCGCCGATAAGTTTAACTACATTATCGCGAATCATGTGATGGAGCATGCGCCGAACATGATTCAATGGCTGTCCGATCTGTGCGACATGATGCAGCCGGGCGGCGTTCTGTTTCTCGCGCTGCCGGACAAGAAGTTCAGTTTCGACAAGTACCGCCAGGATACGGCGCTGAGCCATTTTGTGGCCGAGTATCTGGCGGGCGTCGAGGACATTCCGCGCGAACATCAAATCGAATGTGAAATCTACTACGACGAAGCATTCGTCAACAAGCCGATGCATGTGGCGGATAAGCTGGATATGAACCGCATCAAGGAGAAGCTGAAGGCGCCGCCGCATGTCGGCATTCACAGCCATGTTTTCGAAAGCGGCACGATCGTATCCAAGGTTTTGAAGCCTATCCTCATGATGGGTTTCGTGGAATTCAATCTGGTCGACTTTGTGCCTGCGCGCGGCGAGACCGGCGGAGAAATGATCATTGTTCTTCGCAAGGAACCGCCTCGCGTGGAACTGGCGACCGAAGAGTTCTACAGTGCTCCGGTGCAGACGACGCATACGTCGAACACGGCTGACACCGTTGACGCGGTCGCCACGGCGCAGCGGTTGGCCGATGCCGAGAAAGCCGTTACGGAATTGCGCGCGAGGCTGGCAGTGATGCAAGAGGAAATCGCATCGAGGACGTCGACGATCAGTGCGCTCGAGTCGTCCACGTCCTGGCGAATCACCGCACCGTTGCGCGCCGCGGTGACCAAGCTTCGAGGGCTCGGCTCGGGCGGGCGAAACGTCTCGTATTGAAGGGCCACGTCGAAGCGATTGTTGTACGTTCGCCATGAGACATCTTCGACCGGCCGCTGTCAGTTGTCAGTGCAAATCCGCAGGGTTGCCGCCCATCGCTCGATAAAGATCGCGCACAAACTCTTCGCTGATCACGTCCCATTCCGGTGAGGCATAAAGCACGTCCTCGGGGTTCTTCTTGCCCTGTGCGTGCCGCAGTGTGCGCACGGTCAATTCGAGGGCCATCGCCTCTTCATAGAGAGGGTGGCCGGGGCGGAGGCGGTCGTCGTTGTCCATGCCTGATTTTCGGCAGCCGCCGAACAAACTTTAGATGCAGCCTCGCAAGCGCGCATGGAATGGCCGCGTGGCGTTTGTCTAAGCCCGATAGGCGCGCATGTCGTCGACGATTGGGACAACGGCAAGAGTAAGAAGGACGATCGCGAGAGGAATGGTCGACACAAATCCCAAATGCCTGAAGCCTACAGCGCCGGCAACGCCGCCCCCGAGGAACGACAGCAACAAGGATCCGAGAAGTGCCAGTTTCTGTCGATCGCCTCGGACCGGGTTGCCGGACGCACCACCGAAATTCCAGTAAAACAGCTTGCCAAGCTCGATGCCAATATCGGTTACCAAACCGGTGACGTGCGTCGTCCGAATCTCCGCCTTCGAAATTTTGGTGATCATGGCGTTCTGCAGCCCCATCACGTAGCAGAGAAGACAAACTGTAGCCGGGACGAACAGCACACGGTGCTTCTCCAGATTCGAGCCGAGCAAACCGAAGAGTAGGAGCAGTGACGCCTCGAGCATCAATGGCATTGCATACTGGCTATGCAAGTGCTTGCGGTGCCCCCAATTGATCAGGATCGCCGAGGTGGCCGCTCCGACAAGGAAGGACATTAAGGAACTGAATCCGGCCACCACCACGTCGATGTCGCCAAGCGCGAAGTTATCGGCAAGCGACGACACGATGCCGGACATGTGTGACGTGTACTGACCCACAGCAAGGAATCCGCCGGCATTGGCCGCCCCGGCGACAAACGCGAGCGAACGCCCAAGGCGGCGATTGGTCTCGTCGTTGCGCTCTGGCTTGGTCAAACCGCGAAGGTAATTGATGGGCATGTAATAACCTTCGGTATCGGCGCTTGGTATCGGCGATGTGGCCAACACATGTTGCGTAGGTGTGAGTCGATGCTAACACGAAACAATGCTGCCTCTGCTGGCCTGGCGTCGCGCGTTTGGCCTCTGTCAAGCTGACGGCCGCAGTAGGGCGATCGACCTCGGCGCATCGCGACACTCAATAGCTGTATCCCAGTGTGAGCATCACGGAGCGATCGTCGCCAAGCGCCACGGCGTTGCTCAAGCCACCCGTGTAGTAGTGCTTGTTGAAGACGTTGCTCACACGCAGCGCGGCGCGCCAGCGCGGCGCCGTGTAGCCCACGCCCACTTCGCTGACCACGAAGCCCGGAATCGTCATGCCGTACGCGTAGAGATTGCTCTGGCCGCGCACGCCGCCGTTGATTTCCCAGCGATACAGTTCGCCCGGCAGCTTGTAGCGCGCGAACACATTGAAGCTGTGGCGCGGCACGTTGTTGATGCGTTCGCCGTCGGTCGAAGGTGTCTGGCCGCCGTCGTCGGCAATCACCGCCGACGTATACGCGTAGCCGCCCGTCACGCTCAGATGATTCGTCGGCGCGGTATTGAAACTGAATTCGAAGCCGCGCGAATGCTCCTCGCCCACAGCGATGCTGTAGCCGTCGTTGTTCGGATCGTCTTCGAGCACGTTGCGTCGGCGCAGATCGAACGCCGCGACCGTCACGCTCGTGCGGCCCTTCTCGATGTCGAACTTCACGCCCGCTTCCCACTGCTTGCCCGTTTCCGGATCGAACGCGTTGCCGTTCACGTCCGCGCCGCTGTTCGGATAGAACGATGTCGCGTAGCTCACGTACGGTCGCACTCCCGGATACAGTTCGTACATCAAGGCAACCGAGCCGGTCGTGGCGTTCGAAGGATTGCGGCTGCGCGTGTCGGTGAGTTCGTTGAGCACGTCGCTCGACGCGCTGTCGTAGCGCACGCCTGCGAGCACACGCCAGCGCTGGCCGAGCGCGATCTGGTCGCGCGCATAGAAGCCGAGATCGCGGATCGTCGTGTATGTATGCGTTTTCGGCTTGGACGGGCAGGTGATCGAGCCCGTGTAGACCGGGTCGTACATGTCGATCGAGCCGACAGTACAGGTGGTCGAGGCGGCATCCTCCCGGCCGCGCATGTAGTCCATGCCGAAGGTGAGTTCGTGGCGGCCGAGCGCGGTGTCGAAGGTCTTCTGCGCGTTGTTGTCGAGCGAGATCGTGTCGCCGGACCATTGCGAATCAGTGGCCGTGCGGTTCAGCGTGTAGCCGTTCGAGGCGACCTTGCCGTTGGCGACCAGCTGGCCGCCGAGTGAGAACTGTTGCCAACGGAAGTTCTGATTCACCGTCCAGCCGGAATCGAAATGATGCGCGAAGGCGTAGCCGACGCGCGCCTCGTGACCTGAGTACGGCTGCTGATCGGGCTCGCCGGTAAAGGTGCTGCGCGCGAGGCTGCCGTTCTTGTTCGCGAGCACCGAGCCGGACCACGGCAGGCCTTGCTGGCGGATGTAATTGCGCTCCTGGTAGCTCGTCAGGATCGTGAATTCCGTGCGCGGGCCGAGATCGAGTGATAGCGACGGCGCGATATAGCGATTGCGCGACCAGACGTAGTCGGTGGCGTCGTTCGAGTTCATCGCAAGCGCGTTGATGCGGAACGCGGCCTTGCCGTTTTCCGAGAGCGGCGTGCCCATGTCGACGCTACCCTGGTAGTAGCCGTGGCTGCCCGCGGTGACATCGACGTCGGCGAAGGTATAGGTTTCCGGGCGCTTGCTGACCATGTTGACCATGCCGCCAGGCAGCACGAGCCCGGAGAGCAGCGTGGCCGGTCCTTTGAGCACTTCAATCTGCTGCAGGCCGAAGATCTCTTCAGCGAAGCGGTTGTTGATGGCGGTGCGCAGGCCGTCGAGATACACCGAATCCGACGCCGTCTGGCCGCGAATGATGAAGTCGTCCCAGCCGCGTCGGCCATACGTGCCTGAGATGACGCCGGGCACGTCGTGCAACGCGTCGTTGAGCGTCTGGGCCTGTTGCGCGTCCAACAGGTCGCGCGTGACGACGCTGATCGATTGCGGCGTTTCGTTCAAGGGCACCGACGATTTCGTCACCTGGGCGGAGGCGGGCATGTCGAACGCGGTCCCGGACGCGCCGCTCGCGGTGATCTTCACGACGGGCAACTCGGCCGGGCCTGCCGTGTTCTGCGTACTGCCCGTACTCGCGGGCGTGTTGGCGGACGTGCCGGTTCCGGCTTTCGGTGCGTTCGGGGTGGTGCGACTCGCTGCATCCGGCGCGGCGGCTTGCGCGAAGACGAGCGTGGGCGCCGCAAAGAAGGCAATCAGAAGTGCGGCATGGATCTGGCGGAAGCGCATCGAAGAACCCTTGTCGAAATGCGAATCATTATTAATTGAGTCGCGAATCCTACTACGGGTTATTCCCTACAATCAATGCGTGTTGTATCGACGCGAATATTTAGCGCGCCTTGCGTTTTATTGGCAAAGCGGTGTTGTTGCCGTACCTGGTCTTGGCCAGCGATACGGATAGAGACGGTCATGACGCTGTTGAGACGAAAGGCGGTCATGGCAGGGACACCCGTTGGTACGTTCTGGGTGCGCCACGGATACCAATGATGCCTTGTGAGGCTTGCTGGGCAAGGGTTTCGGCCGAATTGCCGCCGAGTTCCTGGTCCCCCTGACAGGAATCGAACCTGTATCTAGCGCTTAGGAGGCACTTGTTCTATCCATTGAACTACAGGGAGAGGACCAAACCGGAATGATCACCGCAATCCCGCTACCGGACAAGGTCCGCGAGGATCGGACGAGTTCAGGTTCGCCAGCGAGCGCAGAGTATATCAAACCCGTCCGGGAGCGAGGAGAGCAGGAACAGCGCTACGGCGCCGTCCCATAAAGCAAGCGGCCCAGCAGGTTTAACCTGCTGGGCCGCGCGAACCGCCGGCTTCCTTGCGCAGCGAACTACCGCCGCGCGCGAACAATCCGGTCAACCCGCTTCAGAACTCCACCACCGCGAACTCGGCCTTGCCCACGTCGCACAGCGGGCAGCGCCAGTCTTCGGGAATCGCGGCGAAGCGCGTGCCCGGCGCAATACCTTCTTCGGGCAAGCCTTCTTCCTCGTTGTAGATCCAGCCGCAAATGAGGCAGACCCAGCTCTTATATTCAGTCACTTCAATTACTTCGCTCACGACGTACTCTTTTCCAATTCAATGCAATGATCCACGCAGTCTGCCCCTTTTTTGGGCATGGTGGCGACCCGCAATATTACCGGAATTTGTCAATCCGGCAGAAAACTAGCGATGCGGCAGCGCCGCAAAGCGCTCGACAATGCCCGGGACAACCCGGACCCCGTAGGGTGAACCGCGGGACGAACCGCGTCACACACTCCGTGTATGCTCTGATCCGCAGATAGTCTTTTAGACCGGCGCGCCGGGGTGCCCGGCATGAATTGCGACGATCGGCCTCAGGTTACTGAGCGTGCCGTCGTCGCCGACATGGCCCGCGCACGACTCTCGTTTCCCAAAAAAGGAGAAAAAACGATGCTTAAAAACACATGGTTGGCTGGTGCGGTATTGGCCGGATTGCTCGCCGTATCCGGCGTGGCGCAGGCCGCAAGCGTGTCGTTCGTCCAACCGGCGGACGGCGCGACGGTCAGTAATCCCGTCCACGTGGTGTTCGGTGTCGACGGCATGAAGATCGCGCCGGCCGGCACGATGACGGAAGGCACGGGGCACCATCATCTGCTGGTGGACGGCAAGCCGCTGCCCAAGGGCGAGGTCATCCCGGCAAACGACAAGTCGCTGCACTTCGGCAAGGGCCAGACCGAGACCGATCTGACGCTGCCGCCAGGCGACCACACGTTGACGCTGCAATTTGGCGACGGCGCGCATCGTTCGTATGGTCCGGAATTGAGCAAGACCATCACCGTGCACGTGAAATAAGACGCCGCACGAGACGGCCGGGCGCGCGCCAACGCGCTCCGGCCATGCCAGCCGGCTTCTTCGCCCTATGCAGCGGGCTTTTCGCGTCTGGCAAGCCGGCGATTCGGCCTATCTCTTCCGGCAGACAGGCAGCCGCCCGCGCGCCCGGTACAATGGGCAGTTCCGACTCATCGCTGTCTTCTCCAATTCTCCATGTCGCTTTACACCATTACCGGAGCCCAACTGGCCTTCGGTCACGTCGCGTTGCTCGATCACGCGGATTTCTCTCTCGAAGCGGGCGAGCGCGTCGGGCTGATCGGCCGCAACGGCGCGGGCAAGTCGTCGCTGCTGAAGATCGTCGCCGATCTGACCAAGCCTGACGACGGGCTCGTCACGCGCCAGCAGAATCTGACCACGGTTTATGTGCCGCAGGAGCCGGAGTTCGACACGGACGACACGGTATTCGACGCGGTCGCCGCCGGCCTCACGCACGCTCGCGCGCTGCTGGACGAATACGACGCGGTCGCCAATCAGCTCGCCGACGAGCCGGAAGGCGCCGAGCACGACGCGCTCATGGCGCGCATGAACACGCTGCAGTCGTCGCTGGACCATTCGGACGCATGGAACTGGAGCACGCGGGTTTCGACCACGTTGCAGCAGATCGGCCTGAACGGCGAGGCGCGGGTGGGTTCGCTGTCGGGCGGCATGCAAAAGCGCGTCGCGCTGGCGCGCGCGCTGGTCGTGCAGCCCGACGTGCTGCTGCTCGACGAGCCGACCAACCACCTTGATTTCGACGGCATCCGCTGGCTCGAAGACCTGCTGGTCTCGCTGCGCGCGGGCCTGCTCTTCATTACCCACGACCGCGCGTTTCTCGACCGCGTCGCCACGCGCATCGTCGAGCTGGATCGCGGGCGTTTGCTGTCGTATCCGGGCAATTTCAGCGCTTACCAGACGAGGAAGGCGCAGCAGCTCGAAGTCGAACAGGTGGAAGCGGCCAAGTTCGACAAGCTGCTCGCGCAGGAAGAGGTGTGGATTCGCAAGGGCGTCGAAGCGCGCCGCACGCGCAGCGTCGGCCGGATCGCGCGGCTCGTGGAAATGCGCAACCAGCGCGCGGAACGCCGCAACGTGCAGGGCAACGTCAAGCTCGACGTCGGCCAGGGCGAGAAGTCTGGCAAGATCGTCGCCGAGTTGACCGACGTGACCAAACGCTATGGTTCGCGCACGGTGGTCGACAACTTCACCGCCACGGTCATGCGCGGCGACAAGATCGGTTTTGTCGGCCCGAACGGCGCGGGCAAGACCACGCTGCTCAAGATAATCCTCGGTGAACTGGCTCCGGACGAAGGCACGGTGCGCATCGGCACGAATCTGCAGGTTGCGTATTTCGACCAGATGCGCGCGCAGCTCGATCTGGAAAAGAGCCTCGCCGATACCATCAGCCCGGGCAGCGAGTGGGTCGAAGTCAACGGCCAGAAGAAGCACGTCATGAGCTATCTGGGCGACTTCCTGTTCGCGCCGGAGCGCGCGCGTTCGCCGGTCAAGTCGCTGTCGGGCGGCGAGCGTAATCGCCTGCTGCTCGCGCGTCTGTTCGCGCGCCCGGCCAACGTGCTGGTGCTGGACGAACCGACCAACGACCTCGATATTCCCACGCTCGAACTGCTCGAAGAACTGCTCACGGAATACGACGGCACGGTGCTGCTCGTCAGCCACGATCGCGCATTCCTCGACAACGTCGCGACCTCGGTGATCGCCTCGGAAGGCGGCGGCAAGTGGCGCGAGTACGTCGGCGGCTTTACCGACTGGCAGATCCAGCGCGATCGCTCGCAGCAGATGGCGCTGGAAGCGCAGAAAGAAGCCGGCAAGGAAGCGGGTAAAGACGCGGCGCCGGCCAAAGACAGTTCCGCGGGCCGCAATACGCAACGTGCCGCGAAGCTGTCGTTCAAGGAGCAGCGCGAACTGGAGGCGCTGCCGCAGAAGATCGCCGCGCTTGAAGCGGAGCAGAAAGCGATCGGCGCGCAACTCGAAGACGGTTCCGTATTCGCCAAAGATGCGCAGGAAGGCACGCGCCTGACCGAACGCTACGCCGCGATCGACGAAGAACTGCTGATCGCGCTCGAGCGCTGGGACGAGCTGGAGAACCGGCGCAAGTGACGTGTGGGGGCGAGGCGGGACTGCGCGGCGTCACCGCCGCCCCTTATCCAGACGGCTATTCCCGCGTGTCGCGAATTGCCGCCCGGATCGAAATCAGTAAAATACCCCGCGAACAGGCTTCCCCGGCGTTCGCCCCCGCGTCGACGTTGCCCGGCCTGAGGGCCGGCTTCGAGCGGCCGTCGAGCGCGTCAACCGGAAGCCAGGCGACAAAACAGCTTGCCCGCACCACGGGCACCCCACCTAACCCCATTGTTTCGTTTCGCTTTTTTTGAAAACTCAACGCATTGTCCACGGACCTGTCCACAGCTCCTGTGGACAACGATGAACCGACGCATCCGAGTCAACCATGTCTACGAAAAAGCCAAACGCCGCGTATAGCGAAGCGTCGATCAAGGTGTTGAAGGGTCTGGAGCCGGTCAAGCAACGGCCCGGCATGTACACCCGCACCGAGAATCCGCTGCACATCATCCAGGAAGTTATCGACAACGCGTCGGACGAGGCCCTCGGCGGCTACGGCCGGCAAATCACGGTCACGCTGCACGCCGACCATTCGGTCTCGGTCGAAGACGACGGCCGCGGCATTCCATTCGGCCTGCATCCGGAAGAAGGCGTGCCGGTCGTCGAAATCGTGTTCACGCGCCTGCATGCGGGCGGCAAGTTCGACAAGGCCGCCGGCGGCGCGTACACGTTCTCGGGCGGCTTGCACGGCGTCGGCGTGTCCGTCACCAATGCGCTGTCCACGCGCCTCGACGTGACCGTTTGGCGCGAGGGCAAGATTGCCGAACTGAGTTTCGCCAATGGCGACGTCGCCAAGGAGCTCGAAGTGCGCCCCGCGGTGAAGGGCGACAAGAAATCCGGCACGCGCGTCACCGCGTGGGCCAATCCGAAGTACTTCGATTCGCCGAACCTGCCGCTCGGAGAATTGCAGCGTCTGCTGCGCTCGAAAGCGGTGCTGTTGCCGGGCGTGGAAGTCACGCTGATCAACGAGAAAACCGGCGAACAGCAAAGCTGGAAATACGAAGACGGTCTGCGCGGCTATCTGCTCGAAGGCATGAACGGCAGCGATCTGCTGATTCCGCTGTTCGAGGGCGAACGTTATGTCGAAAACTCGCGCGCGAGCGAGGAGACTTTCGCGGAAGGCGAGGGCGCCTCGTGGGTCGTCGCGTGGAGCGAAGAAGGCCCGCTCATGCGCGAGTCGTACGTCAACCTGATTCCGACGCCCGCGGGCGGCACGCATGAATCCGGCTTGCGCGACGGTCTGTTCCAGGCGGTGAAGAGCTTCGTCGAGCTGCATAACCTGCAGCCGAAGGGCGTCAAACTGCTCGCTGAAGACGTGTTCGCGCGCGTGTCGTTCGTGCTGTCGGCGAAGGTGCTCGATCCGCAATTCCAAGGGCAGATCAAGGAGCGCCTGAATAGCCGCGACGCGGTCAAGCTGGTGTCGTCGTTCGCGCGGCCGGCGCTGGAGTTGTGGCTGAACCAGCACGTCGAGCACGGCAAGAAACTCGCGGACCTCGTCATCAAGCAGGCGCAGGCGCGCACGCGTGCCGGGCAGAAGGTCGAGAAGCGCAAGAGCTCGGGCGTCGCCGTGTTGCCGGGCAAGCTGACCGATTGCGAATCGACGGAAATCGGCCGCAACGAACTGTTTCTCGTCGAAGGCGACTCGGCGGGCGGTTCCGCGAAGATGGGCCGCGACAAGGAATATCAGGCCATCCTGCCGCTGCGCGGCAAGGTGCTGAATACGTGGGAAACCGAGCGCGACCGGCTGTTCGCCAATAACGAAGTGCACGACATTTCGGTGGCGATCGGCGTCGATCCGCATAGCCCGGACGACAAGGTCGATCTGTCGAATCTGCGCTACGGCAAGATCTGCATTCTGTCGGACGCTGACGTCGACGGTTCGCACATTCAGGTGCTGCTGCTCACGCTGTTCTTCAAGCATTTCCCGCAGCTGATCGAGCGTGGTCACGTGTGCGTGGCGCGCCCGCCGCTGTTCCGGGTCGACGCTCCCGCGCGCGGCAAGAAGCCCGCGCAAAAGCTGTATGCGCTCGACGAAGGCGAACTCGAAGCGATTCTCGACAAGCTGCGCAAGGACGGCGTGCGCGACACGCAGTGGTCGATCAGCCGCTTCAAGGGTCTCGGTGAAATGAGCGCGGAGCAGTTGTGGGACACCACCATGAACCCCGACACCCGCCGTCTGACGCCCGTGGCGCTCGGCGAACTCGACTACGACGCCACGGTCGCGCGCATGACCATGTTGATGGGCAAGGGCGAAGCGGCGTCGCGGCGCAGCTGGCTGGAAGAAAAGGGCAACGAAGTGGAAGCGGATATCTGAGCGCTTTTTAAAGTGCACTCACTCCGCACCAAAACTTCACGCCAAACACGGATACGGAATCTAGATGGACGACGATAACACTCTCGACCTTTTCACCGAGCCGCCGCCCCCGGAAGGCGACTTTCTCACGCTCGGCAATTACGCGGAACGCGCGTACCTCGACTATGCGGTGAGCGTGGTCAAGGGCCGCGCGCTGCCGGATGTGTGCGACGGGCAAAAGCCGGTTCAGCGCCGCATCCTGTTCGCGATGAACGACATGGGCCTCTCCGACAACGCGAAGCCGGTCAAGTCGGCGCGCGTGGTTGGCGACGTGCTCGGCAAGTATCACCCGCACGGCGACCAGTCCGCGTACGACGCGCTGGTGCGCCTCGCGCAAGACTTCTCGATGCGCTATCCGCTGATCGACGGTCAGGGCAATTTCGGTTCGCGCGACGGCGACGGCGCGGCGGCCATGCGGTACACCGAAGCGCGCCTCACGCCGATCTCGAAACTGCTGCTCGATGAGATCAATCAGGGCACGGTCGATTTCATGCCTAACTACGACGGCTCGTCCGAGGAGCCGAGGCTGTTGCCGGCCCGCTTGCCGTTCGTGTTGCTGAACGGCGCGTCGGGCATCGCGGTGGGTTTGGCCACGGAAATTCCGTCGCACAATCTGCGCGAGGTGGCGGCTGCAACGGTTGCGATGATCCGCAATCCGAAGATTTCGCACGCGGAATTGATGCAGCACATCGCCGGGCCGGACTTCCCGGGCGGCGGTCAGATCATTTCGAGCGACACCGAAATTTCCGCCGCGTACGAAAGCGGCCGCGGCAGCCTGAAGGTGCGGGCGCGCTGGAAGATCGAAGAACTCGCGCGCGGCCAGTGGCAACTGGTGATCACCGAATTGCCACCGAATACCGCGGCGCAGAAAGTGCTCGAAGAAATCGAAGAGCAGACCAACCCGAAGATCAAGCTCGGCAAGAAGGCGCTCACCCCCGAACAGCTGCAAACCAAGCAGACCATGCTGGCGCTGCTCGATGCCGTGCGTGACGAGTCCGGCCGGGACGCACCCGTGCGCCTCGTGTTCGAACCGAAGTCGAGCCGCATCGACCAGACGGATTTCGTCAACACGCTGCTCGCGCATACGAGCCTCGAATCGAACGCTTCGCTCAATATGGTCATGGTCGGCGGCGACGGCCGGCCGCGTCAGAAGGGCTTGAGCGAAATCCTGCATGAGTGGATCGCGTTCCGTTTCGCTACGGTGACGCGCCGCACGCGTCATCGTTTGACGAAGGTCGACGACCGGATTCACATCCTCGAAGGCCGGATGATCGTCTTTTTGAATATCGACGAAGTCATCCGCATCATTCGCGAGTCGGACGAGCCGAAGGTCGCGTTGATGGCCGCGTTCGGCTTGTCCGATCGCCAGGCCGAAGACATTCTTGAAATCCGCCTGCGTCAGTTGGCACGGCTCGAGAAGATCAAGATCGAGAAGGAGCTGGCAGAACTGCGCGACGAGAAGGCCAAGCTGGAAGAACTGCTCGGCAGCGAATCGGCAATGAAGCGCCTGCTCATCAAGGAAATCGAGGGCGACGCCAAGCAATACGGCGACGAGCGCCGCACGCTCATCCAGCAGGAAAAGCGCGCAACGTTCGAAGCACGCGTGGTCGACGAACCGGTCACGGTGGTGGTGTCGCAGAAGGGCTGGGTGCGCGCGCTGAAGGGTCACGGGCTCGACGCGGCGGGCTTTACCTTCAAGGCCGGCGACGGGCTGTACGCGGCCTTCCAGTGCCGCACGCCGGACACGCTGGTCGCGTGGGGCAGCAACGGCCGCGTCTATTCGGTTGCGGTCGCCACGTTGCCGGGCGGCCGTGGTGACGGCGTGCCGGTCACTTCGCTGATCGAACTGGAGTCGGGCAGCCATCTGATGCATTACTACGCGGCGTCCGCGGATCAGGCGTTGCTGCTCGCTTCGAGCAACGGCTTCGGCTTCATCGCCAAGGTCGGCGACATGGTGAGCCGCGTGAAGGCCGGCAAGTCGTTCATGACGATCGACGCGGGCGCCGCACCGCTCGCGCCGATGCCGATGCTGCCGGATGCGACGCACATTGCGTGTCTTTCCTCGGGCGGGCGCCTGCTGGTGTTCGGCCTTGACGAGATGAAGACGCTCTCCGGCGGCGGTCGCGGCGTCACCTTGATGGCGCTCGACGACAATGAAACGCTCGCGCAGGCGCTCGCCATCAACAACGCGGGTGTCGTGTTGATCGGCACGCGCCGTGGCGGCCGCGTGGATGAAGAAAAGGTGAGCGGCGCGGCGCTCGCGCCGCATATCGGCAAGCGGGCGCGCAAGGGCCGCACGCCCGAGAGCAAGATGAAGCTCGAAGGCATGCGTCCGGTGCTGGCCGTTTAACAAAGCTTGACGAAGGAACACGGCGAGCGTCTGCTAGCATGCGAGGCGCTTGTCGTGCGCAGTATCAAATCGGGGCGCAGCCTGGCCGTTGCGGTGGGCATGCTGCGATAACAACTACAACACGACGTGAAAGCCACGAGTGCAACGGAACTGCGTGCGGACTGCGTGGTCGAATGGGCTCTCAAGAAAACGCCGGGTCGTCGCGCGTTTTCCGCCCCGTAGAAAGTCCCCTTGGGGGATTGCCTTCGCCCGGGGGCCTGGCGCGAGGCGCCGGGTTTGAGCGCATTTCATTCAATAGCCGCTGCTAATAGCACTCTGCACAAGCGGTGTGGCGTCGTCGGGAGAGGAAAACAACATGAACAAGGCTATCGAACTCGCGCTCTTTCTACATCTGCTCGCGGTTGCGGTGTGGGTAGGTGGAATGGTGTTCGCCCATTTCTGTCTGCGTCCGGCGATTGCCGATCTCTCGCCTCAATTACGCTTGCCTCTGTGGGAGTCGGTGTTCGGCCGCTTCTTCAATTGGGTCGCCGCGTCAGTGCTGGTGATTCTCCTCACCGGCGGATTTCTGCTCATGCAATTCGGCGGCGGCCATGCCACCTGGCCGCTGCATGCCATGGCCGGTCTCGGCATCGTGATGATGCTGATCTTTGGGCACATCCGGTTTGCCGTGTTCCCGCGCATCCGTCGCGCGGTGCAGGCGCAAAAATGGCCGGATGGCGCGCGGGCAGTCGGCACGATCCGTCGTCTGGTGCTGATCAATATCGTGCTCGGCGTGGTGACGATCGGCGTTGCGGTGCTCTCGCGCGGCTTCTGAACCCGCTACGCTAATTGAAATCCGCTAGGCGCGCAGCGACACCGCCGCGCGGCTAGCGGGCACCAAGCGCGGCCTTCTCCACGCACGCCGCCGCCTATATCAGCTCGCCATACGCGAGCCACAACCCGCACACCGCCGCCACCGTCCCGTACACCACGTACACCGGCACCTTCAGCTTCGCGAAGCACATGCCGGAGAACAGCGCGGTCATCAGATAAACCGGGCTGAACGGCACATGCCCGGCAATGCGAAGCACGGCCACAGCGAGAAACGCGGTAGTGACCGCGCGCAGCATCCGCATGCCGTGCTCGAATCGCGGATTGGCCTTCAACTGATGCAGATGCCGTTGCGCAAGCACGACGAGGCAACCCGACGGCACGAATAGCGCGAGCGTGGCAATCAGCGCACCCACCCAGCCATCCACCAGATAGCCGAAGAACGGCACCACGTTCAGCAGCGGCCCGGGCGATAACGGCGACAACGAGAACGCCAGTGTGAAGTCGTTATCGGAT
Organism: Paraburkholderia sp. RL17-383-BIF-A; assembly: GCF_046028015.1. Lineage (NCBI taxonomy): Bacteria > Pseudomonadati > Pseudomonadota > Betaproteobacteria > Burkholderiales > Burkholderiaceae > Paraburkholderia > Paraburkholderia sp. RL17-383-BIF-A. The sequence goes on from NZ_JARESR010000014.1 coordinate 138,159, forward strand.
ACGCCGATCGCCGGCGTGACGAACAGCGTCTTGAGCACCGGCAACGCCGAGAAGCCACCGCCGAACAGGGTCATGCCGGCGCCGGCGAGCCGCGGCCACAACAGCGCCAGATCATAGCGATGGGGCAGCGGCAGCGCGAACAGCACGAGGAATCCGCACAGGGCGGTCAGCATCTGCCAGTCGCCACGCGCCAACGAGACGACAAGAGGCGCGTTGCGAACCGGGCTCACCAGCCAGCCGGTGCCGAAGGCCGCGCCCAGCATGAGGACATACGCCGCCGGACTGTGCGCATAGAAGAGCGCGACGCAACCGAGCACCGTCGCGAGCCATTCGAGCTTGCCGCGCACCAGCGCGCGCGTCTGCTTGTACCAGGTGATCGCGATCAGCGTGGCCAGCACGACGCTGAAGTGATTGAGCAAGGTTTGCGAGGCGGCGGCGCGCACGAGCGGCGTGCGGTAGAAGATCGCGAACAGCGTCATCAGCATGAAGAAGGGCAGCACGCTGGCAATGCCCGCGATCCACGCGCCGGCGCGTCCGCGCAGCGCATGCCCCAATTGCACGGCGACATTGCAGCCCACCGGGCCGGGCACCATCCAGGCGAGCGCGATCAGATCGGAGAAGGCGACGCGCGAGAGGCGGCCTTTGCGCTCGACGTAATGGTTTTCGAGTTGCGCCATGAGGGCGAGGCCGCCCCATGACAACGCCGACAGGCCGAACACGACCCGGAACAGCGTCCATAGCGGTTCCCGTTCCCCTCGTCTGGCAGCATCCTGGCTCGTGGTCGTCTGCATGGCGCCGCAAGCGCCCGGCACGCGGGCGCCGTCCTGTGAGATATTCTTGGTGATTCGACGCGGCCGGCAGCGGCATCGCGCTGTGACCAGTACAGCGAGAATGTAGCGGGTTTGCGGCGTCGCGGGTAGATCATCCGCGACCCGTGCGGCCCGTGGCGTTCAGGTGCCAGTGCTGGACACGCTGGTGGTGCTGTCGGCTTCGTTCCCGGCGCGCCGGGCCGGCACGGTTAACCCGCAGACGCCGAAGCGCTCGAGCAGCGCCGGAATCGCGTCCACCGGCACGGGACGCGAGAACAGGAAGCCCTGCGCCTCGATATGGCCGAGCGCGGCGAGCCAGGCAATCTGCTCTTCGGTCTCCGTACCTTCGACCACCACCGTGAGCCCGAGCGAGCGCGCCAGGTTGACGATCGCGGTGACCATCACGCAGACGCTGCGGTCGCCTGGAATTGCCTGGATGAACGAACGGTCCACTTTCAGCGTGTCCACCGAAAAACGGTTCAGGTACGACAGCGACGAGTAGCCGGTGCCGAAATCGTCGAGCGCGATGTGTACGCCGAGGCGCTTCAACGCGAAGATCTTCTCCGAGACGAGCTCCGGATATTCCATCATCGCCGTTTCGGTGATTTCAAGTTCGAGGCGGCGCGCGGAAATGCCGCTTTCTTCGATGGCGTGCGAGATGGTCTCGTACAGGTCGCCGCGCCAGAATTGCACCGCCGAAATGTTCACCGCGAGCGACAGCGTGTCGTAGCCCTGTTGCTGCCACAGCGCCAGTTGACGGCAGGCGGTTTCGATCACGAAGTCGCCGATCGGCACGATGAGGCCGGTCGATTCGGCAACCGGAATGAACTCGTTGGCCGGAATCAAGCCGTGCTGCGGATGGTTCCAGCGCACCAGCGCCTCGAAGCCGGTGATGCAGCGGCGCGTCAGATCGATCTTCGGCTGATAGGCGAGGAACAGTTGCCCTTCAGCGAGCGCCACGCGCAATTGCTGCTCCCACTTCATCAGATGATCGGCGCGATGCGACAGTTGCGGTGAGTAGAACTGATAGCAGTTCTTGCCCGCGTCTTTCGCGCTGTACATGGCGAGGTCCGCTTTTTTCAGCAGGTCGATCTCGCTTTCGTTGGCCACCGAGTAGAGCGCGATGCCGATGCTCGCATGCAGCACGAACGAACTGCCGCGAACTTCGAACGGTTTGTCGAACGCTTCGGCAGCGGCTTCGGCCAGCTTGACGGCGCGCTTCTCGACGTCCTCGCCCTTGATCACGACGACGAACTCGTCGCCGCCGATGCGGCTCAACGCGCCGCCGTCGGCCACCGCGGCGGCGAGCCGCGAGGCTGTCATTTGCAGCACGATGTCGCCGGCGTTGTGGCCGAGCGTGTCGTTGACGGTCTTGAAGTTGTCGAGGTCGATAAAGAGAATCGCGAGGTGGCCGAGATTGGCCGGCTGCGCGACGTCGTGCCGCAGGCTTTGCAGCGTCGCGTAGCGATTGCGCAAGCCGGTGAGCAGATCGTATTCGACGAGGTGAGTCATCTCGCGCTCGCGGCCGAGCAGCTTGCCGATCAGGCCCGTGGCCACGGCAAAGAAGCTCAGCATGGCGAGCGAGATGAAGCCCGCCATCAGCAGATAGACGTTGCGCGTGTGGTTGTAGTCGGCGAATTCTTCCGCTTGCGACAAGCCCACCAGTACACCGAGCGGATAGCCGTCGATATGCCGGTACGACACGATGCGCGTGACGTTGTCGATCGAATCGACGTAGGTGCCCGACACATGCTCCGAGGTCGGATAGGAGCCGCTTGCGGAGAAGGCGCCGCTCGCGGTGTCGGCGGTGCCGGTGCGACGCGCGAGCACGGCGCCGTTGTCGGAGATCACCGCGATCACGCCTTCACGGCCAATCGCCGCGTTGTTATAAAAATCGCTTGTGAAATAGCTGGGGTCTTCGGAGACCACCACGACGCCCGCGAACGAGCCGTCCGGATGATTCAAACGCCGTGTCATCTGCAAAGTCCAGTGGCCGGACACACGGCCGAGCACGGGCTTGCTGATATACAACTGGTCGTCGTTCTCGTGTTCGTGGACCTTGAAGTGTTCGCGGTCGGACAGGTCGATGCGCTTGGGATTGAGTTCGGCCGTGTTGGCGATCAGCGTGCCGTGCTCGTCGATCAACGAAACTTGCACGAGCGTTTCGCTTTGCACGACGCCTTTTTCCACCGTGCTCGCGAGATCGAAATGATTCGGCGTTTTCTCGAACTCGAACTTGACGAAGCGGGTGATCTGGTCGACCTGGTGAATCGCCTTGACCGTGTGCTGTTCCAGTGCTGCGGAGAGAATCGCAGCAGAGGCCATGGCTTCACGATAAGTGGCTTCCTTCTCGACCGACAGGCGCGCGAAGATCACCGTCCAAAGCAGGATCAGGACCAATATGCCGAGCGCGGGAATGGCGAGAAACGCGCGACGGCGCGACACCGCGGGGTCGCGGCGGGATTTGGCTTCGCGCTGGTCTGAGAAGCGGGACTGGCTCATCGGGCGGCCCGTGCCTGGGTGCCGGCCGGTAACAAACGCGCGAGAATTGACTGCGCTAGATTCATGGGTGGCTGCATGGTGACCAAGGTGCCGGGACTGCTGCGCAGAAGAAAGGAGCGTGGCGCCGTGCCTGACCATCCGCGGGTCATCGGGTACGTTTCGATATTACTTAATGCCACTGGATTAAGGAAGGGTCCGGGCATCGGGTATACGCGGGCGCGGCAAGCCGCCCCATGGGGCGAATCTGGCAGCCGGCCTGGCTCGCCTCGAAGGCGCGGTGTGGCGGTCGTATTCGAGTATCTCATCGGCAATCGGCGCTCCGGCGCTTCGGTGCTTCGGTGCTTCGGTGCTTCGGTGCTTCGGTGCTTCGGTGCTTCGGCATTCAGGTGTGCCAGGCCTTTCCCCATGCACCGTGCATTCGATCGCGCACACGATGTGGCATTCTGTGGTCGAGCGTGGCAAGGCGGGACGAACCCCGGCCTCGTTACGGTCGCGAGCCGGTGTCCACGTTCGCGCTACGCAAGTAGCGCGCCGGTCAGGGCAGGCGGAAGGTACCGTCGACGATCGTCACCGACGAACCGCCAACCCATGTCTTGCCGCGTTGCCGAAGGGGGCTTCCCTCGGGGCGTGCATCGTCGTAGTGCACGCACACCTGGCCGGCACGGCCTAGCGCGGTGCCTTGACGCACCGAATAATGCGCGCCGGGGCGCAACTGCTGGGCGCTCAGGAGGCCTGCGAGCGCCGCATTGGCGCTGCCGGTCACAGGGTCTTCACCCAGGCCGAAGCTGCCTCCGGACATCAGGCAGCGCACCTCGAAGGTGGCCGGGCCATCGGCCTCGTGCGGGCCATAGACGGCGAGCCCGTGGGTATTCACGGAACGCACGATCTCGGCGAGTGCGGCGGCATCGGGTTCCAGCGCGAGGCACTCGCGCGCCGAATTGACGCGCACCACGAGCCACGGCGCACCGTTGTCGACCGCGCAGGGTGCCGCGCTGAAATCGATCGCATCGCTACGCAAAGCCGCAGACAGCGCCGCGTAGCGATCCTTAGCAAGCGGCGTGACGCGCGCGGGCGGCGCAGCGAAGGCCCAGGCGCCGAGCGGCTCGGACAGCGCCTCCAGTTCGACGAGCCCTACGCCACACTGCTGCACGAGCTTGCCGGCCTGCTCCGGCTGATAGCCGCTTTCGAGCAACGCGTGCGCGGTGCCGAGCGTCGGATGACCGGCGAACGGCAATTCGCCATGCGTGGTGAAGATGCGCACACGATAGTCGGCGGCCGGGTCGGTGGGCTTCAACAGGAACGTTGTTTCCGACAGATTGGTCCAGTGGGCGATGGCCTGCATCTGATTCGCGTCGAGTGTGTCGGCGTCGAACACGACGGCAAGCGGATTGCCTTTGAATGGCACCGACGTGAATACGTCGACCTGTTTGAAACGGACAGTGTGAGCGGGCATGGGGCGCGGTCCGGCGAATCAAACGAATGAATAGGGTTGGCGGATTCTATCCGCTGACGGCGGAACGATCTACCTCACCACAAATGCAAAACGCGCCGCGGGTGGCTGACACCTCGCGACGCGTTTCGTTGCGCACTGCGCCGGGCGAACCGGCTGCCGTTGCGGGCCGCTCCTGCCATGCGGCTCGCGGGTTCGAGCGGGTTACTCCACTTCGGCGATCAGCTCGATCTCGACGCACGCGCCGAGCGGGATCTGCGCGACGCCGAATGCCGAGCGCGCATGCTTGCCACGTTCGCCGAACACATCGGCGATCAGTTCGGACGCGCCGTTGGTGACCAGATGCTGTTCGGTGAATTCGAGCGTCGAGTTGACGAGACTCATCAGCTTGACGATGCGCGTGACGCGGTTCAGGTCGCCCACATGCGCGTGCAGCGTGGCGAGCAGGTCGATGGCGATGGAGCGCGCGGCGGCCTTGCCTTCCTCGGTGGTGAGGGTGGCGCCGAGCTTGCCGACCCAGACCTTGCCGTCCTTCTTGGCGATATGCCCGGACAGATACACCGTGTTTCCGCTTTGCGCGCTCATCACATAGGCGGCTGCCGGCGCGCCTGCGCTCGGCAATTCGATGCCCAGTTGCTCGAGCTTGTCGTACACATTCGTTTGAGCCATGTTGTGTCCTTGATCAGTAGTGAAGTTCGGTTGACGCGAGGCGGGCGAAGACCGCGCTAAAAAACGCTCAGATCTTCGCGCGAATCAGCGCGGCGAGACGCGACACGCCTTCGTCGATCTTGGCCGGCGGCACCGTGACGAACGACAGACGCAGCGTGTTGTGTTGCGCCTCGTTCGCGAAGAAGGGGCCGCCCGGCACGAACGCGACGTTCTGCGCGACCGCTTCTTCGAGCAGCTTCATGCTGTCGATCTGCGCGGGCAGATTCACCCACACGAACATGCCGCCTTCCGGGCGGTTCCAGCTGACACCTTCCGGCATGTAGCGTTCGAGCGAGGCGAGCATCGCCGCGCATTGATCGCGATACAGCTCGCGAATGGTCGGCACGTGCGTGTCGAGAAAGCCGTCCTTGATCACTTCGTACACGATGCGCTGGGTGAAGCTCGGTGTGTGCAGGTCGGTGGCTTGCTTGGCTTGCACGAGTTTGAAGATCAGCTCTTCGGGCGCGATGATGTAGCCGACCCGCAGACCCGGCGCCAGCACCTTCGAGAACGAACCGAGGTGGACGATATGGTCCGGCGCCATCGACAGCATGGTGGGCAGCGGTTCGCCCGCGTAGTCGAGCGCGCCGTACGGATCGTCTTCAATGACCGGGAACGGCGCGGTCTTCGCGAACTCGGCGAGCGCGCGGCGGCGTTCGACCGGCAGGCGGCGGCCCGTCGGATTCTGGAAATTGGGCTGGGCGTACAACAGGCGCGCGCCGGCGGTCAGTTCGGGCGTGAGCGCTTCGGGGATGAGGCCCTGGTCGTCGGTCGGCACTTGCACGTAACGCGGCTCGTACATCGAGAACGATTGCAGCGCGCCGAGGTAGGTCGGCGTTTCCACGAGTACCGGGCTGTCCGGGCACACCAGCACTTTGCCGAGCAGGTCCAACGCCTGCTGGGAGCCGGTGGTGATCAGCACCTGGCTCGGGCGAATCTGTGCGCCGTTGACCGAATAGCGCTTCGCGATCCATTCGCGCAGCGGCAGGAAGCCTTCAGTCGCGCTGTATTGCAGCGCCGCGGCCGGCTCGTCGCGCAGAATGCGGTCGGCTGCCGCGCGCATGCGTTCGGCCGGGAAGGTGGCCGGCGAGGGCAAGCCACCCGCGAACGAAATGACTTCAGGCCGCTCCGTGACCTTCAGAATCTCGCGGATCGCCGAGCTCGTGAGCTTGCGTGCGCGTTCGGACAATTGCCACGTGGGGGCTTTCAAGTCGCTTTGGTCCATGGTCTCCTCTGCTGGTACTGGAACCGGTCAAAACTTCGATTATCGCGCGAGTCGGCGACCCGCGCGCGCTGCTTATTTAAGGGTCCGTAGACCGTCGGGTGTTTCAAACTCGGCGACGAGCGCCGGCGCGCCTTCCGTGGACTGCAACTCGATCAGGTGCGCCGCACCCAGCCACCGCAGTTGCGCCGCCACCGTCTCGGCTTGCGGATGCACGCCCTTCAGGGACTTCAGCGAAATGCCCGTTTCCGGCAGCACCGCCGACGGATGCCGCACCGTGTCCCACTGAATCAGCGAGGGCAGCACACCGTCGCCGACGCCTTGCCAGGCGGGGAATGCGCCGTCGTCGGGCACGGTCAGGCCCCAGGTGAAATCGCCGCGCGTCATCGGAATCACCGGAGCAATGCGCTGCGGATACTGCGCTTGCCACGTCGGGAGGTGTTTCGGCCGCTCGACCCGGGCGACCCAGTGCGACAGATACGGCCCGTTTTCGAGCCGCGCGTGCGTGGCCGGGTCGTCGAGGGCGAACAGGCGGGCGCGCGGCGCGTCGCCGCCTGCAGGCCCATTGTTCGGTGACGCGGCCAGCGGATCGATCGCGATCACTTCCAGATACACGCCGCCCCACAGGTTCAGCAGGCGGTTGTGCGTGCGCATCAACGGATGCGCGCCGCCGCCGGCCGGGGCGACGCCAAGCGTGTCGGCGACGTACTGCGTGCCCTCGTCGAGGGTGCGGGCGGAAATCACGAGGTGATCGAGGCGGAGCGGGTGAGCAGTCATGACGGATCGAGGAAACGGTTTCTGCGGTAAACCGGTACGTGCCGGGTGTGGCGGCAGCGTTGCCGGGGCCGTAAGCATAACCGTTTGCCGGATCGGCGGGCCATGCGGATGGCGTTTCGGCAGGGTTTTGCCGGATCACGCGAGGATCCCGGGATGGCTCTCTAAGCGCCGCCGGACTGCGTCCCATCCTTTGCTTATCTCAAATGTAGCGGCGCCCACCGGCACAGTAACGGTACAATCGATTCGATACTGTTCGGTACAGTTGGAGCCCGTTATGTCCGTCCCGCTTGCCCAGATTCCCGCCCCGCACGACACCGCGTCGCTGACGCTGGTGGAGCAGCTCGTCCAATGGGCGCGCCGTCGTATCGAGGAACGCGTGTTCCGCCCCGGTATGCGCATGCCGTCGATCCGCAAGCTCGCGCTCGACAAGGGCGTGTCGCGTTTCACCGTGGTCGAGGCGTACGAACGGCTGGTGGCGCAGGGTTTTCTGGAGTCGCGGCGCGGTTCCGGATTCTATGTGCGCGAGCGGCTGGCCGCGGCGGCCTCCGCCGAGATTCATCGGCTCGCCGAGGCGGCCCCCGCGCCCGCCACCATCGACGTGGTCTGGCTGCTGCGCAACATGCTGCACACGGGCGCACGTCCGGAGCGCAGTCCCGGCCTCGGTTATCTGCCGGCGCGCTGGCTCGACGGCGATCTGATCACCAACGCGCTGCGCACTCTGGGCCGGCAAAGCGGCGCGCAAATGCTCGGTATCGGTACGCCGCAGGGCTTCCTGCCGCTGCGTCAGCAGTTGCAGACGCGGCTGGAAGAGTTGGAGATCGGCGCTTCGCCGGATCAGATCGTGATGGTGTCCGGCATCACCCAGGCCATCGACCTGATCTCGCGCATCTACGTGAAACCCGGCGATGCGGTGATCGTCGGCGATCCGGCGTGGTTCCAGATGTTCGGGCGCTTCGCCTCGCAGGGCGCGCGGCTGGTCGGCATGCCGTACACGCCGGACGGCCCCGATCTCGATGCGCTCGAGTCGCTCGTGCAGACCTGGCGGCCGAAAATGCTGGTGATCAATTCGGTGCTGCAGAACCCCACCGGCACGTCGCTCACGGCGGCCCAGGCGTTCCGTATTCTGCGTCTTGCCGAAGCGTACGACTTCATCGTCGTCGAGGACGATATTTACGGCGATCTGTGTCCGCCGAGCTATCCCGGCACGCGGCTCGCTAGCCTCGACCAGTTGAAGCGCGTGATCTACCTCGGCAGTTTCTCGAAAACGCTTGCACCGAATCTGCGGGTCGGCTTCATTGCCTGCGCGCCCGAGGTGGCAATCGCGGTCAGCGACCAGAAGATGCTGGTCGGCATGACGAGCCCGGAACTGAACGAGCGTGTCCTGTACAAGATCCTGACCGAGGGCCACTACCGGCGGCATGTCGAGCGCCTGCGCGTGCGGCTCGACGGCGTGCGCGAGAAGTCCGTGCGGATGCTGGAGAAGACCGGGCTGAAGCTGTTCCTGACGCCGATGGCCGGCATGTTCCTGTGGGCCGACACAGGCGTCGATGCCGACGCGCTGGCGGCCGCCGGCCACGAAGCCGGCTTTCTGCTCACGCCCGGCAGCCTGTTCTCGCCGCAGCAGTCGCCGACCACCTGGATGCGCTTCAATATCGCCAACTGCGGCGACCCGGAGCTGGCGACGTTTCTGTGCCGCTATCTCGACAGCGTGGCGCGGCGCGCCTCTTGAAACCGCGCCGGCTCGCCCCCAATTAGGCGGACGATCCGGCGTACCGCGGCTCGCGGCTCCGGTGGCCGGCCCACCGGCGGCCGGCGGCACGCCGGCGGGCAGCCCGCAACGAACGGCGCCGCGCCCGACTTGAACCCCATTCGCAACAGAGAGGAAGTCCGACCATGGCACAAGAAACCATGAGCTTTCAGGCAGAAGTGAAACAGCTTCTGCACCTGATGATCCATTCGCTGTACAGCAACAAGGAAATCTTTCTGCGCGAGCTGATTTCGAACGCGTCCGACGCGGCCGACAAGCTGCGCTTCGAAGCAATCGAAAACAGCGCGTTGTACGAGAACGATCCGAATCTGCGGATTCGCGTGTCGTACGACAAGGCCGCACGCACCATCACGCTCGACGACAACGGCATTGGCATGAGCCGCGACGAAGCGATCGCCAACCTCGGCACGATCGCGCGCTCGGGCACCAAGGAATTCTTCGGCAAGCTCTCCGGCGACCAGCAGAAAGACGCTGCGCTGATCGGCCAGTTCGGCGTGGGCTTCTATTCGGGCTTTATCGTCGCGGACAAGATCACGGTCGAAACGCGCCGCGCCGGTTTGCCGGCCTCGGAAGGCGTGCGCTGGGAAAGCGCGGGCGAGGGCGATTTCGCGGTCGAGCAGATCGAGCGCGCCGCGCGCGGCACGACCATCACGCTGCATCTGCGTGCCGATGAAGACGAACTGCTGTCGTCGCATCGTCTGAAATCGATCATCCAGAAGTATTCGGACCACGTCGCGTTGCCGATCCTCATGCAGAAGGAAGAGTGGGACGCGGAAAAGAGCCAGATGGTCACGAAGGACGAAGACGAGACCGTCAATCAGGCCAGCGCACTGTGGACGCGTGCGAAGAACGAGATCACCGACGAGCAGTACAAGCAGTTCTATCAGCACCTTTCGCATGACCATCAGGATCCGCTCACGTGGACGCATAACCGCGTCGAAGGCCGCAGCGAGTACACGCAATTGCTGTATGTGCCGACCCACGCGCCGTTCGACATGTTCAACCGCGATTATCGCGGCGGCCTCAAGCTGTACGTGAAGCGCGTGTTTATCATGGACGACGCCGAGCAACTGCTGCCGGCCTATCTGCGGTTCGTGAAGGGCGTGGTCGATTCGGCGGATCTGCCTCTGAACGTGTCGCGCGAAATTCTGCAGGAAAGCCGCGACGTGAAGGCGATCCGCGAAGGCGTGACCAAGCGCGCGCTGTCCATGCTCGAAGAGTTGGCTAATTCGGATAACGAGGCGGACAAGGAAAAGTACGCCGGATTCTGGAAGGAATTCGGCCAGGTGCTGAAGGAAGGCATTGGCGAAGACTTCGCCAATCGCGAGCGGATCGCGAAGCTCGTGCGCTTTGCGTCGACGCATACGGACACGCCGGAGCAGACCGTGTCGCTCGCCGACTACGTCGCGCGCATGAAGCCCGAGCAGACCAAGATCTACTACGTCACCGCCGACACCTGGCAAGCCGCGACCCACAGCCCGCACCTCGAAGTGTTCCGCAAGAAGGGCGTGGAAGTGCTGCTGCTGACCGATCGCGTGGATGAGTGGATCCTGTCGTTCCTGAACGAGTTCGAAGGCAAGCCGCTGCAAAGCGTGGCGCGTGGCGACCTCGACCTGGGCGCGTTGAACGACGAAGAAAAAGAGGCGCAGGAAAAGGTTGGCGAAGAGTTCAAGCCGCTCGTCGAGAAGATGAAGGAAGCGCTGAAGGACAAGGCCAAGGACGTGCGCCTCACGTTCCGCCTGACCGATTCGCCGTCTTGCCTCGTTGCCGACGACGGCGAAATGAGCGGCTATCTGCAACGCATGCTGAAGGCCGCGGGCCAGCAAGCGCCGTCGTTCCATCCGATTCTCGAAGTGAATCCGGAACACGCGCTGGTGAAGGGGCTGCATGCGGACAGCGCGAATTTCGGCGACTGGTGCCATCTGCTGTTCGATCAGGCCTTGCTCGCCGAAGGCGGCGCGCTGGAAGACCCGGCGAGCTTCGTGAAACGCACCAATGCGCTGCTGCTGGCGCGCGCGAGCCAGGCGTAAGACGAGCCTGATTCCGCGGCGTTGCAATAACGCTTGTGGTTGAAAAATGCGCTGCCTCGGCAGCGCATTTTTTTTATCCGGCGCGGCAACCTCAGGGCCGCTTCGGTGCTCTCAAGCCAGGGGCTTAACGCGCGGGAACCGCGGCCTCCACATGGCGTACTTGCGAGAGCACGCAGCCGGCCAATTCCTTTGCCTCGTGACACGCGGCATGATCGGCCAGCACTTTCGCCGCGAGACTGCCGATCGCCTTGCTGGTCTGTTTCGACGTGTGATGCTGCGCCAGTGCCGATCCCGCCAGTTCCTTTTCCAGTTGTGCGACACCCGCGCGCCGCAATACGACAGCGGCCAGATGAGCGATGCGGTCGGACGTTTCCTTCGATTTCGCAGTGTTCAAGTGTTGCTCCAAGTTGTGATGGGTTGATCTGATCGGCCGGTGGGGCTACGCCCGGGCATCGGTCTAAATTAATTATGGTTAACTAACTAAACAGAAGCAATGGCATTAAATTGAGATTGGTTTGTGAGATGCCAATGCTCGGCTTTATCTTATGATCGCGCGATTTTTATTCGGAGGCTTAAAGGATTATTTGGCGATCTTTAAGCGCCGCTAGCACTAGATCTTATTTTTGCGACTACGCACTCGCCCGCGACAACCACGCTCCTCATTCCCATGCCCGATTCCGCCTTGGCCGTCCCTCTCGATTCCGTTCATCTCCTGTGGTCGATCCTGCGCGAGCAAGGTTTCGATGCCGCCGCGCGGCGCGCGGCCGAATTAGCCGCGGCAGGCGTCACGCCGCAATTGCATGCGGACCTGTGCGCGAGCGTGGCGCATTTCGAAGCGGCGTATCACAGCGCGTCGCAGGCGCAAGCGTGCGCGAACGGGGCGCGCCATGCCCGGCTCGCGCTGTTTGCCGACGCGCTCGGTCAGGCCGAGGCGGCGCAGCGTCACAGCGAGTTGGCGGTGGCCGCACAGTCGCTCGAGGCGACGCTCGACTGGGTGGCCTGGCTGATCGATGACTGCGGCGCGCCGTCGGCGGCTGTACCCATGCTGCGTGTCTATGAGCGTCGAGCGCCGCGGGACGCGCGCGCGCCGTGGTGTTTGTCGATCGCTTTGGCCGCACTGCCCGGGGCGGACGCGCGAGCCGAGCGTCGCGCGGCGCTGCTGCGGGCCTATGCGCTCGACCCCGCGATCGATCCGGCGTTGCCGTTGCAACTCGCGTTGGCGTTTCGCGAGATTCGCGACTGGCCGTTGGTCGAGCGCGTCTGCCGCGAGAGTCTTGCGCATCATCCCGGCGATGCGGAAATGGCGTGGCAACTCAGTCACGCTCAATGGCAGTGCGACGACCCGGCAGCGTCGGAGGCCACCATGCGCGCCATGGACGCCGCCGCGCCTGGCAATGCGGACGTGCTGGCGGCAATCGGCATGTATCTCGGCGAGCAGGCGCGCTATGAGGAGAGCGAAGCGGCGCTGCATGCCGCGCTCGCGCTCGATCCGTCGGGGGTGCAGGCCGCGGTCGATCTCGCCGATCTCGAACTGCGGCGCGGCGCCTGGTCGAGCGCGTGGCCGCGTTTCGAGGCGCGTCTTGCGCGCGAAGACCGCGAACGGAACAACGTCGTCAGCCTGATGGCGCGCTTGTGCCCGCGCTGGCGTGGTGAAGCGCTCGGCGGCAAGACGCTGGTGGTCCACAGCGAGCAGGGCAGCGGCGACGACATCCAGATGGTCCGCTTCATTCCGTTCATGGCCGCTCGCGTTCGCGACGAAGGCGGCCGGCTGGTGCTCGCCGTGCGTCGTGCGTTGCAACCGCTGTTTGCGCGTTTCTACGCCGATTGCGTGTCGATCGAAGACGGACCGCTCGGCTCGCCAGACTACGCGTTGCCGATGATGAGCCTGCCGCTCGTGCTTGGTCTCCATCCGGAGCAGATCCGCGGCACGCCGTACCTGCGGGCCGATGCAGCGAAGGTGACGGCGTGGCGCGAACGGGTCGGCGCACGCGCGCCCGAGGCGGAGTGGCAAATCGGCCTCGTCTGGTCGGGGAGCCCGACGCATCGGCGCGACGCCAAACGGTCGATCCCGCTTGCGGCATTGGCACCGCTGCTGGCGCTGCCCGATGTCGTATTCCATCCGCTCACGCCCGCACGCCATGCCGATGTGACGGCGCTCGCCGCGCAGGGTTATCACCTGTGCGACCTGACCGATGGCTACGAGCACGGTTTTGATGACGTGGCCGCTCATCTTGCCGCGCTGGACGCGCTGGTAACGATCGACAGCGCGCCATTGCATCTCGGCGGCGCATTAGGGCATCGCGTAGTGGCGATGCTGGATCACGTCTCGCACTGGTCGTGGGGCACGCAGGAGTCGCAGTTCTGGTACGACTCCGTCGATCTGTTCCGGCAGCCGCAGCCTGCACAGTGGGCGCCGGTGGTCGAGCGGGTGGCGGCGCATCTTGCGGCCATGATGTCACAGGACCAGAAAGCCTGAGCGGCGCAGACCATTGCAGATAAAGCAATTCACGCAACTGATTGATCGATGTTGATGCACGAAACAGATTTACTACTCAGCACTTCCTTCTCCGACGATGTCGCCGCAATCACCGCACATGCCGACGCCTGCTTCGCCGCGGGGCGTCATCTCGAAGCGATAGCCGACTACCAGCGGGTCCTCGCCGAACAACCGCAAAACGTACATGCGCTCCACCGTCTCGGCCTCGCATCTTTCCGTGTCGATCAAATGGCGCGGTCGCGCGAGTATCTCGATCTGGCATTGAACCTCGCGCCTGAGCGCGCGGATATCTGGGAGCACCGCGGCTTGATCGCCGCGCTGGGCGGCGAGCTGATCGCGGCCGAAGCGTTCTACCATCGCGCCATGAGCCTGGGTGGCGGCACCGCGAGCCTGCATCGCAATCTGGCCGACTGCCTGAAGCTTTCGATGCGACTCGCCGAGGCACACGGGCACTACCTCAAAGCGCTCGAACTCGAGCCGGCATTGCATCATGCGGTGCGCGCGCTGGCGCGAATCAGCACGCAGCTCGAAGGTCATCAGCACGCAGCGGACTACTGGCTGCGTGCCTGGCGGCTCGACTCGACGCATCTGCCCGACGCGCTCGAATTGATTGCGGCTCTATGGCAAGCGCAGCGCGGCGACGCGATCGACGGTGTGCTCGCCGAGTTGCGCACTCGTTTCGCGGCGGACGCCTCCGCGCTGCAACAGGTGGCTTACACGCTGAATGGCGTGGAGCGTTTCAGAGACGCGATCAGCGTCGCGATTCAGGGCATCGGCGTCGATCCGTATAACGGCTGGCTGCATCACAACGCGTCGTTTGCGTTCAACATGCTGGGCGAGTTCCCGGCTATGCATGCGCATGCTGTCGAAGCCGCGCGGCTGATGCCCGATCATCCGCTGATGCAATTCAATCTGGCTGCCGCGCAATTGCGCGCGGGCGACTTTAAAAACGGCTGGAAGCAATACCGATGGCATGAGGCATTGCCGGAAAATCGCGATCTGGCTCGCCCGGATTTTCCAGAGTGGCGAGGTGAGCCGGTGGCGGGTCGCCGCTTTCTGCTCGTTGGCGAGCAGGGGCTTGGCGATCAATTGCAGTTCTTGCGCATGGCCGACTGGTTGCATCGTCTTGGCGCGCAAGTGGATGTCTGGGTCGAGGTTCCGCTGGGCGAAGTCGCACGTCTCGCGGCGGGCGTGCATGCCGCGTGGACCACCGCGCCGCCCGGACCGTACGACTACTGGTGCCGCATGCTCAGAATGCCGGAGCCCATGCAGCTCGATCTGCCGATGTTGCCGCTCGCCACGTCTTACCTGCGTGCATCGCCGGCCCAGGCGCAGCGTTGGCGGAACCGCCTCGACGCCCTTGCGCCGGTCGGTGCGTGCGGCCCGTCTGCAAAGCGCGTCGGCATTGTCTGGGCCGGCAATCCGGCGTACGGGCTCGATCGCTACCGGTCCATTCCGTTGCCGCAATGGCTGCCGGCTCTGGAGCAAACCGGCGTGAGCTGGTTTTCGCTGCAAAAGGGCGAGGCGCAAAACGAGGCGGTGACGTGGCGCACGGATCTCGGCATGCACAGGCTTGGGCCCGAGATCGGCACGTTCGCCGATACGCTCGCGATCGTGCAGTCGCTCGATCTGGTCATCACGGTGGACACCGCGGTTGCCCATCTGGCCGGTGCGTGCGGCACGCCGGTCTGGGTGCTGGTGCCCACATTCACGGACTGGCGCTGGATGACGGAGCGTGACGATAGTCCGTGGTATCCGTCGGCGCGTCTGTTCAGGCAGCGCGAGTTGGGACGGTGGGATACGGTGCTCGATGAAGTCGCGCGAGCATTGCGCGATTTTGTCGCTACCTGAGAGCGCGGCGCGTTCTGGCGCGAGCAGGGCGGCGAAAAAGCGGAATGATCCGAAATCCGCAATCCAGTCGAAGTGCTTCGCGACCCGCGTCGTAACAGATGGAATCCGCTGAAGGAAAGGGCGTGCGCGGCGGGGAAGGGTCCGACGGCCGCGCCGTTATAATCCGACACCATGTCTATCCGTTTCGTTGCCGCCGACGCCCACTGGCGCGTCGCTCCCTTGCCCGGCTTGAGCGCCGCGCAGAAAGACTGGTTGACCCGCGGTGGTTCACTGACCGCGCATCTGCGTGCGCTCGGTGCTGTCGTGGTACGCGTGACGCATGAGGGCGTCGCGCTTCCGTGGGCCGACGAGAGCGCCGCGCTCGGTCTCGCGCCGCGCGCGCCGGTGTGGGTACGCGAAGTCGTCCTCGCGGTCGACGGCGTGCCGTTCGTGGCGGCACACAGCATCGCGCCGCTCGCCGCGAGCGCCGGCGTCTGGCAAGCCATGCGGCGCTTGCGCACCCGGCCGCTGGCCGAGTTGCTGTATAGCGACAGCAGCGTGGCGCGTTCGTCGCTGGTGAGCCGCAGATTGACTGCACGGCATCCGCTCTATCGGCTGGCGGCGCGCGCGGTCGAAGGCTTGCCGCCGCACGCGCTGGTCGCGCGCCGCTCGGTGTTCGAGCGCCACGGCGCGCCGTTGATGGTGACCGAATGCATGCTGCCGGCGCTATGGGCGCATCTGGCGGGCTTGTCTCACGCGAGCTGGTCGGACGAGTGGCTCGCGCATCCGCGCGTGCGCGAACACGGCCGTCCGCTCGAGCACACCGCATCGCGCGCGCATCCCGCCACGCGCGCGACCGACGAGCGGCGCCGCTGATGCTGCGCGGCTTTCCTCCCGTCGCCGCGGCGGATACGCATACGCTGATTCTCGGCAGCTTTCCCGGCGAGGCGTCGCTCGCCGCGACACAGTATTACGCGCATCCGCGCAACCAGTTCTGGCGGCTTCTCGGCACCGTGCTCGACGAACCGCTCGCCGAACTCGACTACGAAGAGCGTCTGCGGCGCGTGCTGGCTCACGGCATCGGTGTGTGGGACGTGCTCGCCGCCTGTACGCGCGAAGGCAGTCTCGACGCGGCGATCCGCAATGCCAGTCCGAACGATTTCGCTTCGTTGCGCGAGCACGCGCCGAAGCTCGCGAAAGTCTGCTTCAACGGCAAGACGGCGGGCCGCTTCGCGCCTGTGATCGGCGCCGCGGGCTACGCCACCCTGGTATTGCCTTCGTCGAGTCCGGCGAATGCTATGCTCTCGTTCGACCAAAAATTGCGTCTTTGGCGCGACATCCTTACATGACGAAATTGATCAAGCGCGCTTCCGCTGAAGCGCGTGCCTTCCGCAACCGTGACGCTGACGCCGCCGGCGGTCGTCCTCAAAAGCAGAACGAGCAGAAGCTCCTGCGCGGCAAGAAGCGCGCTTCGCACGACGAAGATCTGCAGGACGCGCCGCAAATCGAAGCGCCGCGCAAACCCCGTTTCGCGCCGGTGACGTTCTCGGAAGAGGGCGGCGTGCGCTTCCTGCATTTCGGCACGGAGTGGGTTCAAGGCGCGATGCGTCTGCGCAAGCCGGATCACATCGAACTCGAATACGCGCAGCAGATGATGGCCTGGCTGCTGTTCATCGAAACGCCCAGGCGCATCGTCCAGCTCGGTTTGGGCGCCGCGGCGCTGACCAAGTTCGCGCACCGCTTCCTGAAGCACGCGAAGGTCGAGGCGGTGGAAGTGAACCCGGCAGTCGTGGTGGCGGCGCGGACCATGTTCGAACTGCCGCACGACGACGCGCGTTTGAGCGTGCACGAAATGGATGCATGGGACTTCGTCAACGACCGCGCCAACCACGGCACGATCGGCGCGCTGCAGATCGACGTCTACGACGCGACCGCGCGCGGTCCGGTGCTCGACAGCGTCGGCTTCTATCGTGCGGTGCGCGCGTGTCTGACCGAAGCGGGCGTGGTGACGGTGAACCTGTTCGGCGACCATCCGAGCTTCGTGCGCAACATGAAGCGTCTGAACGAAGCCTTCGACGGCCGCGTGGTCGCGCTGCCGGAAGTGCACGACGGCAACCGCATCGCGATCGCGTTTTCGGGGCCGCCGCTCGAGGTCCCGTTCACGGCGCTGCAAACGCGCGCCAAGCTGATCGAAACCGAACTCGGTTTGCCCGCACGCAAGTGGATCAAGGGCTTGCAGGAATCGACCGGACAGACCGGCGCCGCGTTCTCGATCTGATCTGGTGTGCCGAAGCGGTCGGACTCGCACCAACCGGGTCCGGCCCGAAGCAGCATAGAGGCGCCATTGCCGAGCTGCCTCTCCCTTCGCCGTTGCGCCCACGCGACGGTTGCCTGCAGCACCATCCATCGCGCATTGAATAGCCGGTCCGCGTCCCCGTGACGCGGACCGGCGGCCTGTCAGAGCCAGGCCGCACGGACTCTCCCGCGCCCCGCCTCATCGCATCGACAACACCCATTCGGACACCCCGTCACCGACCCCGAAAGCACGGTCGTGCTCGGGTCGTCCCTGCTTGACCGGGCGTTCGCGGCTCCTATACTCTTTCGAAGCTTTCGGGGCGCCCGTTGGCATTCGCGAGGCGACCCCTCGCTGCGGGATCCACCACCCGTCAAACACGGGCCAACATTTCAATAATAGGGAAGAGGAGACGTCATGGCTCACGACGCCGACGCGAACAAAGCCAGCAAGCACTGGCTCTGGTTGCTGCTGTTGCCCTGGATCGCAATGATCTGGGTGCCGTCATATAACAAGGTCGAACCGGTGCTGTTCGATTTTCCGTTCTTCTACTGGTATCAGCTTCTGTGGGTGCTGATCAGCGCCGTCATCACGGCGCTCGTGTACTTCAAGACCAAGACGCGCTCGAATGGCCGTCCGCAAGGGGGCGCACGATAATGAACGCCACAGCAACTTTCGTCTTTGTTCTGTTTTTTATCGGCGTCACGATTCTCGGCTTTATTGCGGCCCATTGGCGGCGTGGCGACCTCGCGCATCTGGAAGAGTGGGGCCTTGGCGGCCGGCGCTTCGGGACCATCGTCACCTGGTTCCTGCTGGGCGGCGACCTGTACACGGCGTACACCTTCATCGCCGTGCCGGCGCTGGTGTTCGGTGCGGGCGCAACCGGTTTCTTCGCGCTGCCATACACGATCCTGATCTATCCGTTCGCGTTCGTCGTGTTCCCGAAACTGTGGAGCATCGCCAAACGTCAGGGCTACGTGACATCGGCGGACTTCGTGTCGGCGCGCTATGGCAGCCGGATGCTCGCTCTGGCGGTCGCCGTGACCGGTATCGTCGCCACCATGCCGTATATCGCGCTGCAACTGGTGGGTATCGAAGTGGTGATCGGCGCGCTCGGTTTCGACACCAAGGGCTTTGTCGGCGATCTGCCGCTGATCATTGCTTTCGCGATTCTCGCGGCCTACACGTACACCTCGGGCCTGCGCGCGCCGGCCATGATCGCGGTGGTCAAGGACATCCTGATCTACATCACGATCTTTGCCGCGGTCATCGTGATTCCGCCGCAACTGGGCGGCTTCGGCCACATCTTCAGCATCGTGCCGCCTGCCAAGCTGTTGCTGAAGGCGCCGGACGTCTCGAGCCTGAACGGCTACAGCGCGTACGCGACGCTCGCGGTGGGTTCGGCGCTCGCGCTGTTCCTGTACCCGCACTCGATCACGGCGGTGCTGTCGTCGAAGTCGGGTAACACCATCCGCCGCAATATGGCCATGCTGCCGGCCTACTCGCTGGTGCTCGGCCTGCTCGCGCTGCTCGGTTTCATGGCGCTGGCCTCGGGTGTGAAGGACATGCCGGAGTTCGCGCCGTACTTCAAGGCGTTCGGCCCGAACTTCGCGGTGCCGGCGCTGTTCCTGCATTACTTCCCGTCGTGGTTCGTCGGCGTGGCGTTCGCGGCAATCGGCATCGGCGCGCTGGTGCCGGCGGCGATCATGTCGATCGCCGCCGCGAACCTGTACACGCGCAACATCCACAAGGAGTTCGTCAACCGCAATATGACGCATGAGCAGGAGACCAATGTCGCCAAGCTGGTCTCGCTGATCGTCAAGGTCGGCGCGGTGGCGTTCATTCTCGGTCTGCCGCTCACGTACGCGATCCAGTTGCAGCTGCTCGGCGGTATCTGGATCATCCAGACGCTGCCGGCGATCGTGCTGGGTCTGTACACGCGCGTGCTCGACTATCGCGGCTTGCTGGCCGGCTGGGCGGTCGGTATCGCAACCGGTACGTGGATGGCGATTTCGCTGAAGCTGGCCGGTTCGATCTTCACGATCCACCTGTTCGGCATGGCGATTCCGGGCTACGCGGCAGTGTGGTCGCTGATCGTGAACCTGGTGGTGTCGGTGGTGGTGAGCCTGCTGGTGCGCGCGGCCGGCATGCAGCGCGCCGAAGACCGTACCCGTCCGGAAGACTATCTGGACGTGGTCGAAAGCTAAGCACGACTAGCTTGCCTCGTTCCGCGTGACGGGTTCGAGAGCTTGAAAAACGCAGCGCCCGCAGACGAAAGTTTGCGGGCGTTTGTCTTGATGGCATTGTGTTGCCGATGTTTGTCTTGATAGGGCACTCCAGGGCAGGATAGCGGAACCATCCTTTACCGCATCGAGCGCGCCGCCATGGCTTCTGCCGATTCCCATACTTTGATTCCTCGCCGCTCGGCGTTCAGCCGGATGGTTCGCGCGGTGACGTCGCCGTACTACCGCTATCGCCATGCCAAGGTGCTGCATAGTCTGCGCGTCGGCGTGGCCATGCTGGTTTCGATTCTGGCGACCACCGGGATCGATATTCCGCACGGCATCTGGTCTTCGGTGACGCTGCTGGTGGTGATCGGCGGCTTGCAGCATCACGGCAACATCCGCAAGAAGGCGACCGAACGGGCGGCGGGCACGCTGCTCGGGGCGACGATCGGGCTCGGCCTGATCCTCCTGCAAAACCTGACCGGCTCGCTGCCGCTCACCTATGTGCTGATGTCGATCGTCGCGGGCATCTGCGCGTGGTTTGCGATCGGCTCGTCCGGGTATATCGGGCTCTTGACGGCCATCACCATGTGTATCGTCGCGGGTCACGGCGACAACCTGATCGATGTTGGCCTCTGGCGCACGCTCAATGTGCTGATCGGCATTGTGATCGCGTTGGCGTTTTCGTTTGCGCTGCCGTTGCATGCCACCTATTCGTGGCGCTACGGTATCGCGGCCAATCTGCGCGAATGCGCGCGTATCTACACGCGCCTGCTGGAAGGCGAGACGATCAGCGAGGAAGAGCAGGTCAAGCGCTTTCTTGCCATCAACAAGCGGCTCGTGCAATTGCGTTCGTTGATGCCTTCGGTGGCGAAGGAAATCGATGTGCCGCAAGCGAAGCTCGAAGAGATTCAGCGGCTGCACCGCTCGCTGCTCAGTTCACTGGAGTTGCTGGCCACCGGCCCGCTGATGCACGCCGACGCCGTAGCGCGCGCCGCCTATGCCAGGCAATGCGGCGCGGAGGTGAGCGCTGTGCGCGCGATACTGCTGGCAATGGCGCGTGGTCTGCGCTTTGGGCGGGCGACGCATTTCGGCATTCCGGCCGCGTCGCCGCTCGCGCAGCGGCACGGCGACGCGGCGCTCAAACTGCCGGCCGAACTTCAGGGGCCGTATTGGCTCGGACAACGGCTTGCCGAACAGGTTGACCGGCTGCGCGAGCAGTTGCTGGAAACGGAGTCGAACTGGAACATCGAACGGAATTCGCGGATGCCGGTGAGGGGTTAGGCTGGTGGAACCGACGAGGCGGCCGCGCCGGGTGCGATGAACCGTACTGCGCGCGATAAACCGCACTAGGCACGATAAGACGCGCTCCACGAGAGCGCCCACCGCCTCGCCGCGCTCAACCTTCCGGCAGCGTCACCATCCACATCAGACCGAAGCGGTCCACTACCATTCCGAAGCCCTTGCTCCAGAAGGTCGGCTGGAACGGCATCATGACCTGGCCGCCGTCGGCGAGGGCCGTGAAGTACTGTTCGGCGGAGGCCGTGTCGTCGGCTGTCAGCGAGAGGCTGAAACCGTTCATCGAGCCCGCAGCGGGATCGCAATGGCCGTCGGAGGCCATCCAGTCGGTCGAACCCATCCGCACGTTGGCGTGCATGATTTTCTCTTCGAGACCGGGGCGCGGCTGGTTTTGCGGATCGGGCGGCGCCTCCTTGTAACGCATCTTGAAGGTCACCTGGGCGCCGAGCTTCGCGCAGTAGTAGTCGAGCGCTTCTTCGCAACGCCCGTTAAAGAATACGTAGGGTTGAACCTGCATGATCGTCTCCCGGAATCGAGGTCAGTGGCGCCGATATCGCCCGCCAGGACTGGCGGGAAAGCACCCGTGAAGACGATTGTAGTCGCCGCTCAAACGGCAATTGTGACTATATGTCGTAGAGTGGGGCGCCGCACGCCACTGCCACACGCGGTCCTCGCAAACTCGCCGGTAAACGGCGCGCGGCCCTGAATCGTGAGATCCAGGGCCGCGGGTTGCGGGCGCCGGCGTTGAGCGCGGCGCGAGCGAGGCTTAACGCAGCGCGTCGATCAGCTTTTCCAGCTTGACCGCGTCCGCGGCGAAGGCACGGATACCTTCGGCGAGCTTTTCGGTGGCCATGGCTTCGTCGTTGACGAGGAAACGGAACGACGATTCGTCGACCGGCACGCGTTCAATGTCCGTATCCTTGGCGAGGTCGGGCGACAGCTTGCGCTCGACTTTTTCGGTGCTGTCCTGCAGTTTTTGCAGCAGATCCGGACTGATGGTCAGCAGATCGCAGCCGGCCAGTTCCAGAATCTGGCCCGGCGTGCGGAAGCTCGCGCCCATCACCTCGGTCTTGTAGCCGAACTTCTTGTAGTACGCGTAGATGCGGCGCACGGATTTGACGCCCGGGTCGTTGGCGCCGCCATCTTTGGCTTCGTCCCACGCGCTGCCGGCGTTTTTCTTGTACCAGTCGTAAATCCGGCCGACGAACGGCGAGATCAACTGCGCGCCCGCTTCGGCACAGGCCGCGGCCTGGGCGAGCGAGAACAGCAGCGTCATGTTGCAGTGGATGCCTTCCTTCTGCAGCACTTCCGCCGCGCGGATGCCTTCCCACGTGGAGGCGAGCTTGATCAGCACGCGTTCGCGGCCGATGCCGTGTTCCTTATACAGCGCGATCAGTTCGCGGCCCTTGGCGATCGAGCCTTCCGTGTCGAACGACAGGCGCGCGTCGACTTCGGTCGACACACGGCCCGGAATGATCTTGAGAATTTCGGTGCCGAATGCGATCAGCAACTGGTCGATGATCGCGCCGACCGGCTTCGACGCGTGCGCCTTGACGGTCTTTTCGAGCAACGGCTTGTAGTCGTCTTTCTGCACCGCTTTCAGAATCAGCGACGGATTGGTGGTGGCGTCTTGCGGCTTGTATTGGGCAAGCTGCTGGAAGTCGCCGGTATCGGCCACGACGGTGGTGTATTGCTTGAGTTGGTCGAGTGCGGTTGTCATGTTCGAGCCTTCAGGGCGCTCGTGCGCCGTGGTTCAGGAGAAATGAGATCGCCGCCGGTCTGAAAGACAGATCAGTTCCGGCGGCCGCGGGTCACGCTGCAGCATTGCCCGCCATGTTGCCGGGAAACGCTGCCGGATGCTTCTATTCTATGGCGATCGCCTGATGCAGTGTTGACACTTGGCCACGGCAATCCGTTCAAACGGATTTCGAACGGCAGTTGCCCGCCACCGTCGATGTGACGACGTGCAGGGCATTGCCGCCCATTATGCCGCCGCAGCGCACCATGGGCCCTCAGGCGCGCCGCGCGTTCAATACCAGTTGCGTCACCACGCCCGCTACCAGCCCCCAGAATGCCGAGCCGATGGACAGCAGCGTGAGCCCCGAGGCGGTCACCATGAACGTGACCAGCGCCGCCTCGCGTTGCTTCACGTCCTGCATGGCGTTGGTGAGGCCGCCCATGATCGAGCCGAACAGCGCCAGCGCCGCGACGGAGACCACCAGCGCCTTGGGCAAGGCCGCGAACAGCGCGGCGATGGTCGCGCCGAAAATGCCGGCGATCAGGTAGAAGATGCCGCACCAGACCGCGGCGGTGTAACGCTTGTCACGGTTTTCGTGCGCTTCAGGGCCCGTGCAGATCGCAGCGGTGATCGCCGCAAGATTGATGCCGTGCGAGCCGAACGGCGCGAGCAGCAGCGAAGCGATGCCGGTGGTCGAAATCAGCGGCGCGGAGGGCGTGCTGTAGCCGTCCGCGCGCAGCACGGCGATACCCGGCACGTTCTGCGACGCCATTGCCACGACAAAGAGCGGAATCCCGATGCTGACGCTGGCCGCCACCGAAAACGCCGGCATCGTGAACACGGGATGCGCCAGCGCGACGTGAAAGTGGCTGAAGTCGAGCAGCCCGAGTGCGCCGGCGGCCGCCGTGCCGACAATTAGCGTCGTCACGATCGCATAGCGCGGCGCGAGCCGTTTGACGACCAGATAGGTGAGGAACATGGTCAGCACGAGCGCGGTCTGGAACTGCGCGGCACGGAAAATCTCGATGCCGATCTCGAACAGGATGCCCGCCAGCAAGGCCGAGGCGATGCCCGCCGGAATTTTCCTCATCAGCGTATCGAACCAACCGGTCAGGCCGACCAGGGTGAGCAGCAGCGCGCACACGATAAACGCGCCGATGGCCACCGCGTACGGCACATGCGGCAGCGAGGACACCAGCAGCGCCGCACCCGGCGTCGACCAGGCAATTACGATCGGCGCGCGGTAACGCAGCGAGAGGCCGATCGTGCACACGGCCATGCCGATCGAAAGCGCCCAGATCCATGACGAAATCTGCGCATCGGTCAGATGCGCGGCCTGGCCCGCCTGGAACATCAGCACGAGCGAGCTGGTGTAGCCCGTCATCATCGCGACGAAACCGGCGACGATGGTGGACAGCGAGGTGTCGGCGAAGGGATTGAGGCGCCCAGGCGGTGTCGCGGCAGGGGACAAATCGGGCGATGACAGCGGACTCATGCAGATACTTTCTTATCGTGGAGGGTAAAGCGTAAAAATGTGACCGGACTATTTACTCAACGTGCGCATGGCGGTCTCGAGGCCGGCGAGCGTGAGCGGGTACATGCGGTGCCCGAGCACTTCGCGGATCGCACTGACCGACTGCCGGTACGCCCACAGGCCTTCCGGTTCGGGATTGAGCCACGCGTGATGCGGGAAATGATCGGCGAGACGGCGCAGCCAGACCGCGCCGGCTTCGGCGTTGTTGTACTCCACCGAGCCGCCCGGCTGCAACACTTCGTACGGGCTCATCGTCGCGTCGCCGACGAAAATCAGCTTGTAGTCGGGCGTGAATTTATGCAGCACGTCCCACGTCGGCATGCGCTCGGCGTGACGGCGGCGGTTGTTCTTCCACAGGAAGTCGTACACGCAGTTGTGGAAGTAGTAGAACTCGAGATGCTTGAACTCGGCTTTTGCGGCGGAGAACAGTTCTTCGGTGCGCTTGATGTGATCGTCCATCGAGCCGCCCACGTCGAGCAGCATCAGCACTTTTACCTTGTTGTGGCGCTCGGGCACCATCTTCAGGTCGAGCCAGCCGGCATTCGCGGCGGTGCTGCGGATCGTGTCGGGCAGGTCGAGTTCTTCGGCGGCGCCTTCGCGGGCGAAACGGCGCAGGCGGCGCAGCGCGACCTTGATGTTGCGCGTGCCGATTTCGACCTGATCGTCGTAATCGCGATAGGCGCGGGCTTCCCAGACCTTGACGGCGGTGCGGTTGCCCGCCGCGTCGCCGCCGATGCGCACGCCTTCCGGGTTATAGCCGCCATTGCCGAAGGGCGACGTGCCGCCGGTGCCGATCCACTTGCTGCCGCCTTCGTGGCGCTCCTTCTGTTCGTCGAATAGTTCTTTCAGGCGCTCCATGAGCTTGTCGAGGCCGCCCATGGCTTCGATCTGCGCTTTTTCTTCCGGCGACAGATCGCGTTGCAGCTTCTTCTTCAGCCAGTCGAGCGGCACGTCGAAAGCGAGCTCCGAGGCCTGTGCGACGCCGTTGAAATACGCGCCGAACGCCTGGTCGAACTTGTCGAAATATTGCTCGTCCTTGACCAGCGTCATGCGCGCGAGATAGTAAAACTCGTCGAGCGACGGAGCGATCACGTTGGCTTTGAGCGCCTCGAGCAGCGTCAGGTATTCCTTCACCGACACCGGCAGCTTGGCGGCGCGCAGCGAGTAGAAAAAATCGATCAGCATGCTGGGTCCTCTGCGGGCTCGGGTAGTCGGGGCGGCGGTCGTTTCAATGGCGGCCTCGCGGCGACTGCCCGGCGCCCGATCAATGATCAACCGACGCTCAGTCGACGATCTTTCAACGGTTATTGCGGTTCATGAAGATCAGCCGCTCGAACAGGCTCACGTCCTGCTCGTTTTTCAGGAGCGCGCCGTGCAGCGGCGGAATGATCTGCTTCTGGTCGGACGAGCGCAGCGCTTCGGGCGGAATGTCTTCGGCGAGCAGCAGCTTGAGCCAGTCGAGCAGTTCCGAGGTGGACGGCTTCTTCTTCAATCCGGCGACGTTGCGCAACTCGAAAAAGCTCTGCATGGCGGCCGCGAGCAGTTCCTTCTTGATGCCGGGATAGTGGACCTCGACGATCTGCTGCATGGTGACCGGGTCGGGGAACTTGATGTAGTGGAAGAAGCAGCGGCGCAAGAACGCGTCGGGCAATTCCTTTTCGTTGTTCGAGGTGATGATCACGAGCGGGCGCTGTTTCGCGCGGATCAACTCGTGCGTCTCGTACACATAGAACTCCATGCGATCGAGTTCACGCAGCAGGTCGTTCGGGAATTCGATGTCGGCCTTGTCGATCTCGTCGATCAGCAGCACCGTTTGCTCCTCCGATTCGAACGACTGCCACAGCACGCCCTTGACGATGTAGTTGCGAATGTCCTTGACGCGTTCGTCGCCGAGTTGCGAATCGCGCAGGCGCGAGACCGCGTCGTACTCGTACAGACCCTGCTGCGCCTTGGTGGTGGACTTGATGTGCCACTGCAGGAGCGGCATGCCGAGCGCCGCGGCGACCTCTTCGGCGAGCATGGTTTTGCCCGTGCCGGGTTCGCCTTTGATCAGCAACGGGCGCTTGAGCGTCATCGCGGCGTTGACCGCGAGCTTGAGGTCGTCGGTGGCGACGTACTGCGATGAGCCTTCGAAACGCATGGCGAGATGCTCTTTTTCGGGGAAAAAGCCCAGTATAAGTCAGAAGACCTGTTGGCCTGAAACCGGCTCGCGTAAGGTGTCACCCGCGGTGTCGCAGCGTGAAGCAAGGGTGCGCGCGGCGCGTGCGAGCGGCCCGGATGCTCGCCCGGCGGGCCCGGTGGGCGGGCGCGCCGGGCGGATCGGGTGGGTGCGGCGGCGAATGCCGTGTCGAATTGGTGCGCCGCTTCGGCATGCGAAGGCGGCCGCCACGCGGCGCCGGTCAGGCGCGGCGGAGCAAAGCGGCGCTAGGCGTGGTTTTGCGCCTGCCGGATGGGCCGCCGGCCCCGCGCGGTGGACGTTTGGCGCGGCGTCGCGGTACAATTAGCCCGATTTTTTTGGCCTGCGTGGCTACCCTATAAGAATAACGGCGCGGGCCGTTGCCTTTTGGTCGCCCGTTTCCCCTCAAGCCAGGTTACATGCTATGAATAAATTCGTTGGCAAACACGTCGTGATCGCAGCGCTGTCGGTGCTCGCGGGCTATGCGGCCAGTGCGCAGGCAGCGGATGTCGTCGGCAACGCTAAGGCGGGCCAAGGCAAGGTCGCGATGTGTATCGGCTGCCACGGCATCCCTGAATACCGCACGGCTTACCCTGAGGTCTACCGCGTGCCGATGCTCGGCGGCCAGAATCAGGCGTACCTCGAAAACGCCCTGCATGGCTACAAGAAGGGCGACCGCCATTTCGAAACGATGCGCGCCATTACCGCGTCGCTGTCGGACCAGGACATCGCCGACATCGCTGCTTATTACGCAGCGCAAAATTCCTCTTCGAAAAGCAATCCCGACAAGTGATCGGCTGCGGTCATCCATCCAGTCACTCGGCTATTAAATTCGCGGGATAGGAGAATTCATGAATAAGCCCCAACAGGCACTCCACACGGTGTTCAAGGCTGCATGCGCGTCGGCGGCAGTGATCGGTCTGGTTGCAGCGAACCTCGCGCACGCCGCGGACGCCGGCAACGGCAAGGTGCTGGCGGACAGCCACAACTGCGCGGCTTGCCACGGCGTGAACCTGAACAAGCCGGTGAGCCCGGAATATCCGAAGCTCGCCGGTCAGCATTCCGATTACGTGTACTGGTCGTTGCGCCAATACCAGATGGGCAACGGCAACCCGCACTTCGGTCGCAACAACGCGATCATGCAGGCGCAGGTGCAAAGCCTGTCGCAAAGCGACATGAAAGACATCGCAGCTTATGTCGAATCGCTGAACGGCGATCTGGTGCAGAAGAAGTAAGCGAGTCGCGTGGTTTGCGCGCGGCTTTTAGATTGAACAACACCCCGCCTCGGCGGGGTGTTGTGCTTTTGGAGGGGTGATTCGTGTGCGCGGTGTTGCGCGTCCGGTATTGCGCGTTCGGCGCCGGTCTCAGTCGCGCGTGGCGCGCCGCTCGATGCGTTGAAGATACGCGTCCGTGTCCGGCGGCGTGCCGGTGCGCTGCGCTTCCCAGATGGTTTCGCCGAGGCAGTCCATGATGGCGTGCTGTGCCTCGTGGGTCGAGCCGAGGCGCGCGGCGAGCCGCTCGTGCGCCGCGCGAATGCCGGGCGGCTGATCGATCGACAACTGTTCGGTGATGGCCAGATGCATCGACAGATGCAGGAACGGGTTGGTCTGGCCGCGCTCGGGCGAGTAGTCCTGCGCCTGGGCGGCGTCGCCGTCGGTCAGGTCGGCGTGATATTCGGGATGCTCGACGATCCAGTCGGCGGCGATTGCCTCCAGCGGCGTGAGAATTTCGCCTTGACGCTGCTTGCGCCAGGTGTCGGTGAAGAAGAGGCGGACTTCGTCGCGGCTAGGATTGAACATCGTGGGACCGGTGCGTGGAGTTGGGGCGTGTAGCGTAAGTCGTTGAAGCGTCAGCCTATGAAGCCAACGAGGCAGGCCGTCATTTTACGCTGCGGCGCTTCGGGCTGCTGGGGCGCCCCACGCCGCCGTGCCGGGCGGGCGACGCTCACAGGTCCGGCGCCGGTGTTTTCGGACGGAACTCGCACAGCGGTTCGATCACGCAATGCCAGCATTCCGGCCGGCGCGCCTTGCAGACATAACGGCCGTGCAGGATCAGCCAGTGGTGCGCATCCTGCCTGAATTCGGCGGGGGTGAATTTCTCCAATGCCGCCTCGACTGCGCGAACGTCTTTGCCCGGTGCAAGACCGGTTCGATTCGCAACCCGAAAGATGTGCGTGTCGACCGCGATGGTCGGATGACCGAACGCCGTGTTCAGAATCACATTGGCCGTTTTCCGGCCGACGCCCGGCAGACTTTCGAGCGCTTCGCGATCCTCGGGCACTTCGCCGCCATACTGGTCGAGCAGAATACGGCAGGTGGCAATGACGTTCTTCGCCTTGGTGCGATAGAGGCCAATGGTCTTGATGTAGCCGGCCACGCCTTCTTCGCCGAGATCGAAAACCTGCTGCGGCGTGTTCGCGACCGGGAACATCTTGCGCATGGCTTTGTTGACCGACACGTCGGTGGCCTGCGCGGACAACAGCACGGCGATCAGCAGTTCGAACGGAGTGGTGTACTCGAGTTCGGTTGTGGGGTGCGGATTGAGACTCTGAAGCGTCTCGTAGATGGCGCGGCGTTTGTTCGCGTTCATGCTCGGCGTGAAGGTGCGGTTAGCGCTTGTCGGGCGGTGTGCCGGTGTCGTCGCCGGCGAGTCCGAGACGGCGGCGGCGTGCTTCGGCGGCGTCGATCTGGGCCTGAACGTCGGCGCTCACCTGTTCGGTGT
Source organism: Paraburkholderia sp. RL17-383-BIF-A (assembly GCF_046028015.1). Taxonomy (NCBI): domain Bacteria; kingdom Pseudomonadati; phylum Pseudomonadota; class Betaproteobacteria; order Burkholderiales; family Burkholderiaceae; genus Paraburkholderia; species Paraburkholderia sp. RL17-383-BIF-A. Next base: position 167,738 of record NZ_JARESR010000014.1, read on the forward strand.
TCAGCGGACCTTGGCCCTTGGCGGCCAATTCTTCCTTTTTCTTGCGGGCACGTTCGAGCGCGGCCTGGATGATCGCGCGTTTCTTTGCTTCGGCGTCTTCCGCCGCGGGCGCGGAGGATGTCACCGCAGCGCCGGCTCGCGTTGTTTCGCTAACCTGAGCAGCCGGGCTGCTGCCTGTGCGCCGCGCTGCGGCACGTGCCTCGGCGGCCTCACGTTCGCGGGCGAGACGCGCTTCACGCCGGTCATGGCGTTCGCGCGCGGCGTTGGCCTGGGCCTGGCTCCACGCGTCCCAACCGGTTGCGTTGCCGGTCACGGGCGGTAGCGCGATACAGTCGACCGGGCAGGGCGGCACGCACAGATCACAGCCGGTGCAAAGCTCTGCAATGACCGTATGCATCTGTTTCGGTGCGCCAACTATTGCATCGACTGGACACGCCTGCATGCACAACGTGCAGCCGATGCAAACTTGTTCGTCGATAACCGCCAACGGACGTGGCCGTTCGACGCCATTGGCGGAATTGAGCGGAATCACCGGTTTGCCGAGCAGTGCGGCGAGCCGGGCGATGCCTTCGGCGCCACCCGGTGGACACTGGTTGTAATTGGCCTCGCCGCTCGCCACGGCTTCGGCATAGGGGCGGCATGCGGGGTAACCGCACTTGGTGCATTGCGTCTGTGGGAGCAGATCTTCAATGCGATCTGCGAGTGTTTTGATTTCTGTCACGGTCACGACGTGGGGCTTTTGGCTTGCGGCCGCACAGCTTGAACTAAATAGCACATTATCGCCGATTTCCCCAATTGCCATCCGCAATCCATGTGCCATAATCGAAGCGCTTTTTCGAAAGACCGCAGAAGGGTGTTCCCCCAACCAGCCCGTTCAGTGCTGTCGGTGCAAGGCCCGAGGAGAGGCCGGCGGCGCGATCCGGATAACGCGGCTCACGAAGACGATGCCACCATGAATCAGCCGAAAATCAAAAGAGATCCTGAAGGCACACGGCGCCGCATTCTGCTCGCGGCGGCCGAAGAGTTTGCAAATGGTGGGCTATTCGGCGCGCGCGTCGATCAGATCGCCCGCCGCGCGGAAACGAATGAACGCATGCTCTATTACTACTTCGGTAGCAAGGAGCAGCTTTTCACTGCCGTACTCGAGCACGCGTTCAGCGCGCTCAATGAAGCGGAGCGCACGCTCGAACTCAACGGCATCGCGCCGGTGGAGGCCATTACGCGTCTTGCGCATTTTGTTTGGGATTACTACCGCGATCATCCCGAGTTACTGCGTCTCATCAACAACGAGAATCTGCACGAAGCACGCTACATGCAGAAGTCCACGCGCATCCGCGAAATGATCTCGCCGATCGTCGCCACGCTTGGCGGCATTCTCGAGCGTGGCCAACGCGCGGGGCTGTTTCGCACCAATGTCGACCCGCTGCGTTTCTATGTCACGCTGTCCGGCATGGGCTACTACATCGTGTCGAATCGCTTCACGCTCGAGGCCACGCTCGGCCGCGATTTCAGCAGCGCAAGCGAGCGCAGTGAAGTGATTCAGATGAACACCGAGTTGCTGCTCGCGTATCTGTTGCGCAAGTAGGCTGCAGCCCCAATCGCGGGTGGAGGCTTCGGGATCCTCATAAACGACAACGGCCTCCGAAGAGGCCGTTGTTGCCGACTGGCTGTGCGTGATGCGCGTGCTGTGCGTACGCCGCTCAGGCTTCGACTCTTTCCTTCGCGACCTTCGTCACCTTGTTGTGCTCGAGGATGAAGTCGCGCAACTGCGGATAAATGATGGTGCGCCAACGGCGTCCCGAGAAAATGCCGTAGTGGCCGCACTTTTCCGCGGTGAAGTGACGCTTGTTTGCTTCCGGAATGCCCGTACACAGTTCGTGCGCGGCATAGGTCTGGCCGTCGCCGGAAATATCGTCGAGCTCGCCTTCAATCGTGAAGAGCGCGGTCTTCGTGATGTCCTGCGGTTTCACCCGTTCGCCGGAGACGTCCCACGTGCCTTCGGCGAGGCTGAACTCCTGGAACACCACGCGTATCGTGTCGAGATAGTAGTCCGCGTCCATGTCGAGCACCGCGTTGTACTCGTCGTAGAAGCGGCGGTGTGCTTCCGCGTCGTCTTCGTCGCCGCGCAGCAGGCTTTGATAGAAGTCCCAGTGCGACGCCGCGTGACGTTCCGGATTCATTGCCACAAAACCGGTGTGCTGCAGAAAGCCCGGGTAAACCTTGCGGCCGACGCCCGGATAATTCGGCGGGACCGTGAAGATCACGTTGTTCTCGAACCATTCATACGAATGCTGCGTGGCAAGCGAGTTGACCGAGGTCGGGCTCTTGCGCGCGTCGATCGGGCCACCCATCATGGTCATGGTGCGCGGCGTATCCTCGCCGCGGCTCGCCAGCAGCGAAATGGCGGCGAGCACGGGTACGGTCGGCTGACACACCGAGATCACATGCAGATTCTTCGCGCCGATGTGGCGGATGAATTCCTGAATGTAGGCGACGTAGTCGTCCAGATGAAATTCGCCGGCCTCGAGCGGCACCATGCGCGCGTCGATCCAGTCGGTCAGATAGACCTTGTGGTCCTGCAGCAACGTGCGCACGGTGTCGCGCAGCAGCGTGGCGTGGTGCCCTGACAACGGTGCGCATACCAGCACGACCGGCTCATCTTTCAATTGGGTAACAGCGTCGCTGTCGTCCGCGAAACGCTTGAAGCGCATCAGGCGGCAAAACGGCTTCTCGATGATCGTCTGCTCGATGATCGGAATGTTGTGACCGTCTTTGACAATCTGATGAAGATTGAACTCGGGTTTTTCGTAATCTTTACCCAGCCGGTAGAGTAATTCGTACCCGGCGGAGAGGCGCGTGGCGCCCGGCACATAGGCCAAGGGGCTGGCGGGATTCGCGAAGGATTTGGACGCGGCCTGAGCCCAGGCGGTGAGGGGGCTCAACATAGCCCGCTGGAATTCGTGCAGTTGGTAGAGCATGGGTGCTCCGTTTTAAGCGGTTCGCATGGGGCTTCGCAAACACGCGCAGGGCGTTGCGGCAGGCCAATTTGTTTGTGGGCACATTGTTTTTCGGCCGACAGTCTGATCGATCATATCGAACTAAGCGCAATTGTGCAATGCAGCAATTCGCGTGCAGCTGCCACGCAAACTGTCATTAAATCATGCTACTGGCGATGTTGCCGTGCCGCTATCGGGGCTTGCCGCAACATCAAGTTCTGTTTCTCCGGTGCCGTTATGGGGAGGTTGCCCTGTCGCCTGCGCCATCGCCTGTTCGTGCTTCATCAGGTTCAGGCCGGTATGCACGAGGGCCACATGCGAAAAAGCCTGTGGAAAGTTGCCCACCAGGCGCTGCGCACCCGGATCGTACTCTTCCGCGAGCAAACCGACATCGTTGCAGAGCGCGAGCAGCCGTTCGTACATGGCGATCGCTTCGTCGAGGCGGCCTTGCAGCGCGAGGTTGTCCACCATCCAGAACGAACACGCGAGAAACGTGCCTTCTCCTGGCGGCAGGCCGTCGTCGTATTCGGTGGTGCGATAGCGCATGACGAAACCGTCATGCATCAAGTCCTTCTCGATGGCCGCCACGGTGCCTTTGACGCGCGGATCTTGCGGCCGCAGAAAGCCCACCAGTGGCATCAACAGCACGCTCGCATCGAGCTGGTCGGTGCCGTAGGATTGCGAAAACGCGTTGAGCGCGGGATTCCATGCCTTTTCGCAGACTTCCGCATGGATTTGCTCGCGGGTGGCGCGCCATTCGTCGAGCGGGCCGTCGAGCTTGAACATTTCCGCCGAGCGGATGGCACGGTCGTAGGCGACCCATGCCATCACCTTCGAGAAGGTGAAATGCTGGCGGCCGCCGCGCGTTTCCCAGATGCCTTCGTCGGGTTCCCGCCAGATCGTGTCGAGGTGGGAGAGCAGCGCGCGCTGCACGTTCCACGCCGTGTCGTCCGCCTGCAGGCCGCCGACCCGCGCGAGATGCAGCGCATTCATCACTTCGCCATAGACGTCGAGCTGGCGTTGGCCGACCGCGTTATTGCCGACCCGCACCGGTTTTGCGTCCTGATAGCCCGGCAGCCAGTCGAGTTCGAACTCGGGCAAACGCCGCTCGCCCGCGATGCCATACATGATCTGCAACTGGTCCGGCGCCCCGGCCATGACGCGGCCAAGCCAGGAGCGCCACGCGCGGGCTTCGTCGAAGTAGCCGCCGCGCATCATGGCGAGCAGCGTGATCGTGGCGTCGCGCAGCCAGCAATAGCGGTAGTCCCAGTTGCGGGTGCCGCCGAGTTGCTCCGGCAGCGAGGTCGTGGGCGCGGCGACGATACCGCCGGTCGGCTCGTAGGCGAGCGCCTTGAGCGTGATCAGGGAGCGGCGGATCGGCTCGGCCCAGCGTCCTTCCACCGTGCTGCGCGCCGACCATTCGAGCCAGTGGTTCTCGGTGCGCGCAAGCGACGTATGCGGGTCGCGCGCCGGCGGAATGCGCAGATGCGAGGGCGAATAAGCCAGCGAGAACGGCACCCGCTCGCCTTCGCTGACGGTGAATTCGGCGACCGTTTTCATGTCTTCGCCGCGCAACGCGACCGGTGTGCGCAACACGGCGGTATCGGGCCCGACGATCGCCTTGATGCCGCTGTCGTGCTTGAGGCGGTCGACCCACGGAATCGAGAAACCATAATCGAAGCGCAGCACGAGTTCCATCTTCATGCGCACCGTGCCGCGTTGGCCGACGACGATCCGCACCAGTTCCGACCAACCGTTGCCCGGCGGCATGAAATCGACCAGCGTGACGGCGCCCTCGGGCGTATCGAAATGGGTTTCGAGGATCAGTGTTTCGCCGCGATAGCGGCGGGTGACGGTGGGCGGCGTGTCCGAGACCGGCGAGATCAGCCAGCGGCCGTTGCCGGGCGTGCCGAGCAGGGCGGCGAAGCAGGCGCCGGAATCGAAGCGCGGCCAGCAGAGCCAGTCGACGGAACCTTCGCGGGAGATGAGCGCGGCCGTGTGGCCGTCGCCGACGAGCGCATAGTCTTCGATGTGTGCGGGCATGGGGAGCGGAGTCAGTATGGCGCGCGGCAAGGAGCGCCGCGCGTGTCGTTGTTGTTACCCGACTCGCGCGATGCGCTTTGGTTCACCGCACATTGCCGCGAAACGCGAGTTGGTAATCTGTCAAACGAATGCCTACAATCAGATTTCATGCCGACGCCCGGAGCATTCCGGATGATGGACCGGCCCCGCCCATGGCGCATACAGACGCCGTTTCCGAGGACCAAAGCTATGCCGAACCCGTCGAAATCCGATTGCATCACGATTCTCTCGGCCGCCAGCGAGCTTGCCGACGATTCGTTGTTGCCGCTCGATCACGGCCGGCTGGGCCTGAGCCGCAACGGCATGCTGGCAGCCGCCGCCTTTCTGGTCGAACGGGCCTGCTTCCGGCGTTATCAGGAAGGCGATGGCAATTATGCCGTGGGCGCTCTTTCGTTGCAGGGACGTCTGCGCCTCGACCAGCTTTCGAACGGCTGACCGCAGGCCTTCGTGGTCGGCGCGCCGCAGTAACCGCAATCTGATCGCGCTTGCGGCGAGGGTACACCGCTTCGCCGTGCCGCCGCGTTTTATCGCTTCCCTCGTGTTCACGTCTCCCGCGCACGTGACGTTGCGTCACGCCTTGTGTGCGCACGCGAAGCGGAACGGCACCGGGCCGTGACTGCGCCCGGTAGTGCGTCTCATGCATGCGCAAGCGGGTGCCGCCCAGCCTCAGAAGTGCGAAGCCCCCACGCCGAAGATCCCAATGATGCCGATGATGATCAGATAGAGCGCGACGATGTAGTTCAACAGGCGCGGCATGACGAGAATCAGAATACCGGCGATCAACGAAACCAGCGGGCCCAAACTGAGTGTGACGTTCATGAAGACTCCGTAGAGTGAGACGCGATTGAAAAAATGCCCCGTCAGGCGGGACAATGGCTACTTATGCTGCGGCTCGACGTATCCACTGGATACCGCCAGCCGCATTAACAGCATGATCCGACACAACGCTTTTATACTTCTTTCGATAAGAACAACGCTCGACCGATGGCGCGGCAGACCAGAGACACCCTTAAAACCGGTTCAACCCAATAACGAATGAACAGGAGGTCATATGCTTCGTCGTCACCGGGCCGCGACGCGTGCCGTTGCAGGTTCTCACCTGCCTGCTGCTAATGGCATTTCACAACGCGCGGGGCAAGCTGCTCCGTCGCGCTCCGCCCGCTCGATAATAAAAGGTTTCGCGCTCATGGTCTCGATTGTTGCTTCGCACGCTTTTGCGCAAGATTCCGGCCCGGTTCCCGCCGACGGTGTCTACGACATGCTGGTCGGCACGTACACCGGCGCCAGGAGTGAAGGCTTGTACGTCTATCGCTTCGACACGAAGACGGGCGAAGCGACGCGCGTCTCGGTCGCGCCGACGGTCAATCCGTCGTATCTCGTGGTGAGCCGCGACCGCCGTTTCGTCTACGCGGTCAACGAACTGCCCGGTGACAATGGCCCGGCCTCCCAGCGCGGCGGCATCAGCGCGTTTCGATTCGACGCCGCGAGCGGCCAGCTGACGTTCCTCAACAAGGTGTCGGCGGACGGCAATGATCCGTGCTATCTGAGCCTCTCGCCGGACGGCAAATATCTGCTGACCGCGAACTACTCAGTGGCAGCCGACCCGGGCGGCAGTTTCGCCGTGTTTCCGTTGCAGGCCGACGGCCAGGTCGGCGCGTCTGTGCTCACGGTGCCTCACGAAGGCGGTGGTCCGGTGAAAGGCCGCCAGGACAATTCGCACGTTCACTCCACCGTGTTCTCGCCGGACGGCCACTATCTGTTCGCGCAGGATCTCGGCGCGGACAAGCTGTACTCGTACCGCTACACGCCTGATGGCAGCCGCGGCCTGTTCGGCCCGACCGACTGGCGCTACACCCAGGAGAAAGCGGGCACGGGGCCGCGCCATCTGGTGTTCGGCGCGGACGGCAAGCACGCGTATCTGACCAGCGAACTGGCCGCCACGGTCAGCACGTTCAATTACGACGGCGGCAAGCTCACGCAGGTGCAGACCGTGCCGCTGACCGAGCCGGGCTTCAAGGGCGCGGTAGGCGCGGCGGCGATTCATCTGTCGCCGGACGGGCGCTTTCTGTATGCCACCAATCGCGGCGACGCGAACGAGATCGTGATCTTTTCGGTGGACCCGACCAACGGGCATCTCAAGAAGATCGGGCGTCAATCGAGCCTCGGCAAATCGCCGCGCGAATTCGCGATCGATCCGACCGGCAACTGGCTGATCGTCGGTAATCAGAATAGCGATACCGTGTATGTGTTCAAACGCGATCAACAGAGCGGTTTGCTCGAAGCGAATCCGAAGCACTTCGAGCTTGGATCGCCGGTGGATTTCAAACTGGTCTCGCCATCGTAAGCG